>DATHAL010000009.1:0-99979 GCA_035296705.1 Solirubrobacterales bacterium | reverse complement strand
GTTCCGGGAGTCGCCGCGGGGACAGGCGAGAAAGCTGCGGCAATCGTTCTCACTGCTCAAGCGAAAGCGGCCGAGGTGGCGGGTCAGCGGCGTCAACTGGTTCAGCTGGAGGGACATCCCCGGCAACACTCGGGGCGTGTGTAGCTTCTGCCCGACCACCGGTCTGTTCAAGAAGAGCGGAGCACCGAAGCCCGCCTGGCGGGCGTTTCGGAAGTTCACGAGATGAGTGGTCGCTCACGGACCGTCATCACTTGCGGATAGAGCGCCGCTTTCGAGGGTCGTGTACTCGCTCCCCGGCGAGAGGCCGATTAGCGCGGCTGGACGGCGTAACTCGGGCCTACATTGCGAGGAAGACGCCCGCAGCTGCGACGGCGATGAGGAGTACTGCGACCGTCACCACAATTGCCAGCAGGTAACGCAGGAAGCGATCGGAGTCGAGGGGATCGCGCTTCCGCCTCGTTCGGGGAGGCTGGGGCATGGGCCGCCGTGCCGTTACGTCGCGGGACGCCATCTTCAGGACTCGTTCGACACTGCCAGAGATCTACCTCTCGAGCTGACGGCGATGAAATTACTCTGTCATCGACCGAGTGCGGCAGACCGCGCGCGCCGGGGGACGTGTCCTGATCCACCGGCGCGTTTCAGCCCTGAAGGCCGTAGCGAGGGCGCCGCCTCCGAGTGATAATCGCAACCTACGGGCCCGATGACACCGGTCCGGTTCCGCCGGTAGTGCCCGGCGGCGGGGTGATCGGGCCTCCCGTCTCTCGCCGCGCTTGGACACGCGCCTCGGCCCCGCGCCGGTCGTAGGCGTCCTCGAGCATCCGTCCCGCGACGTTGCGGCCGCCAAGGCCGAAGGCCAGTGCCATCCCCAGCGCCACGGCGCCGAGCAGCGCCGCGTAGGTGATCGTCACGATCTCCTCGGCGATCTTCAGCTGGTTCAGGATCATGAAGACCGCAATCACCATGATCAGCGAGGGAGCCGCCGCACGCAGGAGCCTGCCGGTCGCCGTGTCGCCGATCAGATTGTCGATCAGCCCGCCGACGGCGCCGGCGATCGCAGCCGCGAGCACGAAGATCACCACCGCCGCGATCACGTTCGGCAGATAGCCGAGGACGTCGTCCATGAACGCAGTGACCGCGGGAATCTCGAGAGCCCCGATCGCGGCGGTGAGCACGACCAGGAAGATCAGCCAGAAGACGATCGTGGCGATCAGCTTCGAAGGCCGCGCGTCCGGGCTCACCTTCGCCACGTATTGGCCCGCGTCGCTCTCGCTGAGGGCCCTGTCCAGGCCGACCGCCTCCAGTCCCTTGCCCACCAGCGCCTTCACCACCCTGGCAATGAGGTAGCCAACCAGCAGGATGACCAGGAAGCCGAGCAGGTTGGGCAGGAACTCAAAGAACGAGTCCAACGCCCCTTGCAGGCTCTCCGAGATCTCGACTGCGGCGAACATCTGAACCTCCCTGATCGTTCCGTCCCACCGTCGCGCGGTGTCGAGCGCGTGGTACCCCTGTCCAGTGGGTACAAACGAGGACGCGGGTTTACGGCGGCTCCACTCGATCTGATGCGACAGCGCTAACTAGTCGGCTTCTCGCTCCCGGTCGGCCGCGCGTTGATCGTGAAAACCAGCGAACGTGTCCTGGCGCTCCGCCTGCTCCTCAGCCTCTTCGGCCCGCCGCTCGCGCTCATCGGCGGCCCGGATGTAGTCCGCCGCCAGCTCGCGCTCACGCTTCGCCTCGTCATAGCTCGCCCCAGCGCCACGTGCCTCGTGCTGCGCCCACTGCTCAGCTTCAGCCGCGTGCCGCTCGCGGTCCCTCGCTGCTCGCAGATGCTCTTCTGCGAGTTCACGCTCATGTCTCGCATCATGCTGCGCCGACTGAGCGGCTTTGTGCTCGCGCTCCGCTCGCGCCTCGGCCGCCGCCGCGTCGCGTTCGCGCTCCGTTGCCGTCCGCTCATGCTCCTCTGCAGTCGCTGCGAGTTCGTCCGCCCTTTCGCGCTCGCGTTGCGCCTCGTCGTTCTTGGCCGCTGCTCTGGCAGCGTGAGCGTCGGCTTCCTGACGGTGCCCGGCCGCCGCGACTCGAAGCCGCTCGCGCTCCCTTTGTCGGTTCTCGGCTGTGCGCCGGACCGCCACCAGCGCCAGCGCGACCAGGATCAGAGCGCCGATCACGATCGCAATCACCGCAATGGCTGACACAAACAGCCTCGTACCCGCGCGGGCCTCGCCCGCACACGGTATGCCCGGAGTGGGTCCACGTCCCCCGAACGCGGCGCTACCGGACCGTCGGCGCACCGCGAGATACTGGACGGCGATGTCCGAGGAGAACGTGGAGGTCGTGCGACGCGTTTATGACGCCGCGAATCGGGGTGACCTCGAGGCTGCTCAGGCCTGCCTGCATCCCGACATTGAGTTCCATACGTATGCGCAGTCGCCTGAGGCCGGCGTCTATCGCGGCAAGGAGGCAGTTCGAAGGTACAACGAGGTCCTGTTCGAGCAACTCGAGCGCATCCGCTTCGACGTCGATCAGCTTCTTGCCGCCGGTGACCGGGTTGTCGCCTTGACGACCCAGCGCGCCCTGCCGAAGGGTGGCGGCCAGCAGGAGATGAGCGTCCAGATCGCCGAGGTCTGGGTGATCCGCGACCGTCTGCTCGCCGAGCGCCGCTCGTACTCGACCAAGGCCGAGGCCCTCAAAGCCGCCGGATTGCGGGAATAGGCGATCTCGCAGGAGAAAGCTCGGGGTCGTACGACCGCGAACTCGGCGTGATCATCGAGATCTTCAGCGGCACGATGCCCCGTACTCCGTAGCATCGCCTCGGTGTCCTCGCCGATCAGCCTGGACTTCTACGACGCTGAGCTGGGTGCTCACCACCGGCACCTTCGCGCCGCCTACGGGATCAGTCCCGGTGACGCGGTAGTCGACATCGGGTGCGGAACCGGGCTGACGACTCGCGAGGCGGCACGTGCCGCGGCGCCAGGGCGCGTTGTCGGCGTCGACGTGTCCGAGCGCATGCTCGAGCGAGCCCGTCAGCTGACGGCGGCCGAAGGGCTCGACAACATCCAGTACGAGCTCGGCGACGCCCAGGTGCATCGCTTCGACACCGCCGGCTTCGACGTGGCGATCAGCCGTTTCGGCACGATGTTCTTCTCCGAACCGGCCGCCGCGTTCGCCAACATCGCCGCCGCCCTTCGAGCCGGGGCGCGCCTCGTGCTGCTCGTCTGGCAGCGACAGGAGCACAACGAATGGGCGCGGGCGATCGAGGCCGCACTGGGCGAGGCGGCCCAGCCACCGCAGCCGGGCTCAGATCCGTTCTCGCTCGCCGATGCCAGGGCCACCACGGCCATGCTCGAGAACGCCGGCTTTGACGGCGTTCGCTTCGAGGACGTCCACGAACCGGTCGTCTACGGACACGACCTCGACGCGGCGCTCGCGTTCGTCCGGGGGTTTCAGGACACGAGCGCGGCCCTCGCGCGGCTGAGCGAGGGCGAGGCGGCTCGTACCGTCGAGCGCCTGCGCGAGACGCTGGCGGCGCATCAGAGCGACGAGCGCCGCATCGTCTTCGATTCGCGTTCGTGGCTGGTTACCGCCCGACGGCGCCGCCGGCGCTGAGCTCGTCCTGTCCGGTCAGCAGCACCGCGACACGCTCGCCCGGGATCTCGGCGCCGTGGCGCAAGAGCGCCGCGACCCCGGCCGCCCCCGCCGGCTCGACCAGGACACCGAGCGTCTCCGCGACGAGGTCCATCGCGGCCCGGAGGTCATCGTCGTCGACCAGCACGACCTCGTCGACGAGCGCCGTGACTCTCGTCAAGGACTCCGGTACCGGATCGGTGATCGCGAGCGCCGCGGCGATCGTCCCCGCGCCCTCGACCGAGACCGGGTGGCCGGCGGCGAAGCTTTCGGCCATCGCTGGAGCTCCATCGGCGCAGACGCCCACTACGCGTGGCTGCGGGTTCCGCGACTTGAGCCAACGCGCGACGCCCGAGATCAGCGCCCCATCGCCGATCTGCACCACGGCCGTGTCGATCGGGCCCGCCGATTCGAGCTCGACGGCGATCGTGCCCGCGCCCTCGGCGATCGACGGGTCGAGGCCGTCCTGGATGAGGATTCGGTCGGCTGCGGCGTTCGCGTAATCACGGGCGGCCGCGGCCGAACGGTCGCTGACCTCCACCCGAGCCCCGAGCGTCCGCATCCGCTCCAGCTTCGCCGCTGGAGCGTCCGAAGCGGCGAAGACCTGCACCCGCGCACCCCGCTCGCGCGCCGCGTATGCCAGCCCCTGGCCGAAGTTTCCCGCCGTCGCGCAGACCCAGGTCAGCGCCGGATCGAGCTCGAGAGCCAGGAGCCCCGTGCCGCGCCCCTTGAAGCTTCCGATCGGGTTCAGCGTCTCGACCTTGACGAGGACCTCCCGACCGAGCTCAGCCGAGAGCCGCTCGTCGAGGAACTGCGGCGTGTCCAGGAAGACCGGATCGATCCGATCGACCGCCATGGCTATCCGCTCGAGGGAGAGGTCCACGGGTCGGGCGAGCCTAGCTACATGCGGCGGGGCTTAGGCTCTCGTAACCGTGGCTCACGGCACGCACGAGTTCGAGGACGACGCGCGCAACGAGCGCATCCTCATCTGGGTCAACGGCGAGCTCGTGCCGCGGGAGAGGGCGGTCGTGTCGGTGTTCGACGCGGGCTTCATCCTCGGTGACGGGATCTGGGAAGGCCTGCGCGTGCGGGCGGGCCATCCCGCGTTCCTGGAGCGCCATCTCGACCGCCTGTTCGAGGGCGCGAAGGCCATCATGCTCGACCTCGGGCGCGACCGCCGCGAGCTCGTCGAGGCGATCTACTCGACGCTTCGGGCGAACGACATGGTCGACGGCGTGCACGTGCGGCTGATGGTCACGCGCGGCATCAAGCGCACGCCGTACCAGGATCCGCGCGTGACGGTTGGCCCCGCGACCGTCGTGATCGTCGCCGAGCACAAGGAACCGCTGTCGGCGACGCTCGCCGACGGCATCACGCTCTTCACGACGCACGTGCGCCGCGCCGCTCCGGACACCCTCGACCCGAAGCTCAACACGCATTCCAAGCTCAACGACATCACCGCTTGCATCCAGGCCTACACCGCCGGCGCCGACGAGGCGCTGATGCTCGACCCGCACGGTTTCGTCGTCACGTGCAACTCGACGAATTTCTTCGTCGTCGTCGGCCCCGAGGACGCGCCCGAGGTGCTGACCTCCGACGGGCGTTACTGCCTCGCAGGGATCACGCGTGCCAACGTGCTGGAGATCTGCCGTGCCAACGGCATCCCGGCCCGCGAGACGACGTTCAGCCTCACCGACGTCTACGCCGCGCGCGAGGCGTTTGTGACCGGCACGTTCGCCGGCGTCGTTCCCGTCCGGTCCGTGGACGGCCGCACGATCGGCGCCGGCCGCCGCGGCGCGGTGGTCGAGCGCCTTCAGGCCCTGTACGGCGAGCTCGTCGACGCCGACGTTGCGCCACGCGTCGCCCCATGAGTGAGGTCGCACGCGTGGCGATGTGGTCCGGCCCGCGGAACATCTCCACGGCGCTGATGCGCGCGTTCGAGAACCGCGAGGACGCCGTCGTCGTCGACGAGCCGCTGTACGCGGCGTACCTCGCCCGCACCGGCATCGATCATCCCGCGCGCGACGCCGTCATCGCCTCCCAACCCACGGACCTCGCCACGGCCATCGCCGTCCTCGCAGGGCCGCTGCCGCCGGGCTGCCGCGTTCACTACGCCAAGCACATGGCGCACCATGTCTCTCGCGACATGGACCTGCGCTGGACGCTGCGCTTCCGCAACGTGTTGCTGATCCGCGACCCCGCCGAGGTGGTCGCCTCATATGTGCGCGCGCGGGAGACCTGCGAGCCGGAGGACATCGGCCTGCCCCAGCAGGGTTGGCTTGTGGAGCTCTGGGACGAGCACGACGTCGAGGTGCCGATCCTCGACGCGAGCGACTTCCTGCGCGCGCCCGAGGCGCATCTGCGCTGGCTGTGTGAGTGGCTGGGCATCCCGTTCACGGCCCGGATGCTTTCCTGGCCACCGGGTCCGCGCCCCTCCGACGGCGTGTGGGCGCCGCACTGGTACGCCGCTGTCTGGTCCTCCACCGGATTCGAGCCCTGGCGCCCGCGGGAGACGGCCCTCTCCGACCACGATGCCGCCGTCGCCGACGCGTGCCGCCCGATCTACGCGGCGCTTCACACCCGGCGTCTGCGCGTCACCGCCGCGCGACATTAGGGCTCACGCGTCGACCGCGCTCACCCGGAAGCGGCGCCACCGCGCGCTCAGGCCCTGCCCGCTGAGCGAGCGCGTGCGACCGCCCCGGATCGGTTGCATCGTCCAGATCCCGAATCCGGTGCGGGCGCGTTCGGGGATCACGGTGCCGTGGGCCTCGTACACCGTATGGCCGTCGACGCGCCAGGACGCGGTCGATGTGCTCCGGTCGAGCGTGACCTCGCACGCGCGTAGCCAGGTGAAGTCGTCGTCGAAATCCTCGTACGGCGACTCGACTGCGTGGTAAAACGGCTCGCCTGCTCCGGAGCCGCCCAGGCCCAGCTGCTCGTGCAGCGCGAGGATGCGGCTGGAGGTGCCGCAGACGGCGAACACGCGCTTGCTCACCTCGAGGTCGAAGACGTGGAAGGCCGCCATTCCCTGGCGGTAGTCACCCGGTTCCCCGCCGATGTTCTCGACGGCAAGGCCGACGGCGAACGTCGCGGGCCGGTCCGGCGGCAGCTCGAACCGGCGAGTCGAGAAGATCAGGTACTTGGGGCTGTCGGCGGACTGAAGGCTGTCGTCGGATAGCGAGAAGCGCGGAATCGTCACCCGCACCTCGCCCTCGCCGACGGCCACCTCCGCGTTGGGATCGAGCGGGACGTGCTCACCGGTCGGGAGCGGCAGGCGCGCAGGTTCCCAGCGGTCGGCGTCGAGGTCCGGCCCGTTGAACTCGTCATATGTGACGAAACCGTTGCGGTCGGCGGGCGAGACGCGCGCGTCACTCGCGGACTCGAGTCCCTGTGCGTAGTCCGTCATTGCTTCCTCCTCGCGTCGAGGCGCAACTCCTTCGCGTTGGCCTGCTCACCCTGACGACGAACGGGGCGGCCGAAAATCGACAATCGCTACGCGTCTCGGAGCGGCTCGTAGGTGAGCAGGAAGACGTCGTCACCGACCGTCTGGCTGTCGACGAAGCGCATGGGTTTCTTGTCGCTGGTTTCGCCGAAGAGGCGCTCGCCGTCACCGAGGACGACCGGGAAGACCTTCAACCTCAGCTCGTCGAGGAGGTCGTGCTCCATCAGGGTGCGCATGAGCTCGAAGCTGGCAAGCACGACGATCTCCCCGTCAAGCTCCCGTTTCAGCTTCGAGACCTCGCTCAGGACATCGCCCCTGAGGACCGTGGAGTTGTTCCAGGCGGGACGGTCGAGGGTCGAGGACACGACGTACTTGGGCAGGCTGTTCAACCTGTCCGCCAACTCGCCACTCCGCGACGGCCACCGCGAGCCGAACCACTCATAGCTGCGCCGACCGAGCAGCAGGGCCTCGGCGCCCAGGGCCTCGTCGAGCGCGAGCTTTTGGAGCTCCGGATTGTCCTTGATCAAGCCGACCCAGCCGCCGCGCTCAAAACCCTCGTCACCGGCCGGGTCCTCGATGACCCCGTCGAGCGAGACGTTCTCGCTGATCACGATCCTTCCCATCTTGTTCTCCCTCGTTGGCTTCGCGTGTACGTTGAGACACCGGCGGCCACGAGAACGAACCGGGTGAGCGAGCCGCGACGGTTCAGGCTCTAGCTGCCGAGGTTCCTGTTCTCGGGCGTGAACCTGCTTGCGATGAAGGTCGCGCCCTGCGGGTCGGCGAGCACGGTCATCCGGACCCAGGGTGCGTCGAACGGCGGGACGATCACCCTTCCGCCGAGCTCGGCGGCCTTCGCGGCCGCGGCGTCGGCGTCCTCGACGGCGAAGGTCACGCTCCAATGTGGCGGCGTGTCGGGCTGATCGGCTGCGATCGGGTTGATGGTCGCCACGACGTCCTCGAACCGCGCCGGCGCTCCGGCGTCCGCCATCTGCTCGCGCAGGCCCGGGTGATAGCCCTCCAGGTAATCGCCGTAGCCGGAGAGCGTCCACATCTCAGCCCCGCCGTCCATGGTGAGCGTCTGCCACCCGAACACCGAGCCGTAGAACGCCCTCGCCGCTTCGACGTCGCGGGTGTTGAGACCGTTGAAGTTCAGTGAGCCCGGGTTGTTGACCACTCGCGCGCCCCTGTGCTTCCGCGCCTCCCAGGCGCAGAAGGCCGCTCCCTCGGGATCGGTGAACACGGCGATCCGGCAGGCGTCCATTACGTCGAACGGCTCCATCACGACGCGTCCGCCGGCATCGCGGACCCTCGATGCCGTTTCGTCGGCGCTGTCGACCCAGAAATAGGTGTTCCACATCGCCATCGGCGGTGCGGCCTCGGGGATCGAGCCGACCGCGGCGACATCGCCGCTGCGCGAGCCGCCCGACCGATCGAACAGCGACCAGCCCCTGGTCTCGCACCGGGCGATGAAGTACGTGCCGTCGGAGTCGGGCCGCATCACGTCCCGGAACTCCCAGCCGAGGAGATCGCCGTAGAAGCCGAGCGCCGCCTCGGGGTCGGGTTCGCTCGCGTCAACCCAGCAGGGGACGCCGGGGATGTATCCGTCGCGCTCCGGCATCGGTGCTCTCCCGTCGAGTCGTGGCGTTCAGGTCAGGATCGGTCCTCAAATGTAACCGCGACCTGCGACCTGACCTACGGCGCTTCGCGCCGAAACACCCTCCGGACCTTCGGCTCGGCGGGGACCGTCGGGACCTGAGCCTGCTGGCTCGAGATCAAGCTGCCCGAACCGGCGAGAAACGCGCTCGTCTGCGCCTCGTCGAGGCCGGTCGCATAGGGGTGGTCGCAGACGTCGCTCGGCAAGCGAGAGACCTTTGCCGCTCCCTTCTTGCCCTTGCCACCGTGTTCGACGGCGTCCACGAACGCGGCGAAGGACACCGAGTCCACGGCGGTGCCGATGTGGGTCGTCGTCCGTCCGGGGCAGACGTCTTGGATCACGATGTTGCGGGCGCCCTCGAGCGCCGAGGTGGGGTGCTTGCCGCCCTGCGGCCGAACGGTCTCGTCGGTCAATGAACGAACGGTCGTGTAGGAGACATCGCCCGGGGTTTCATCCGCTTGGGCGTTGATCGCATCGAGGAGATTCGAATGGCGCATCTGCTGCCAGTTCGCGGGCGCACAGGGCGAAGTAGAAGAGCATCCGCGGACACTGGTCCCGTGCTGGGTGCCGGCTGCCGAGAGCACGTCGCTGACCTTGCGCCGCAGGTCCGGCCAATAGGTCAGCGCGAAGCGCGTCAGAAGGCCGCCCTGACTGATGCCGACCACCGCGACCTTCGCCCGGACATCTCGAACTCGCGCCGCAGGCTGTGGACCAGGTATTGGACGGAGACCTGAATATCGGCGGTGGTGAAGTCCGGGAAGTTGACGTAGCAGACCGGGTGCCCGTAAGCCTCGAACGCGAACTGGCCGATGAGGTAGCCCTGATCTCCCGTGGCCCCCGTTCCGGTCACGAACATGATCGGCGTCTGGGATGCGTTCGACGGATCGATCGGGCACTTGAAGGCCGCTTCGAGGTCTGCCTTCGGCACCGTCAGCTTTGGGCCGCTTGCCGACGCAGGAGCGGCGAAGGTCGCGAGCGCCAACACCAGACCGATCGCTGCGGCGCAACCGGCTCGCCGTCTCCCACGCGTCCTGCCGATCAACGCCGAGCCTCTCCTCGCCTGCGGGTCGCGGGGGAGTCTCTCACGATCGGCCGCTGAGCTTCGTAAGTGCTACCTTACGGTTCGTGAAGACTTACCGACCCGATGCCTGGGCAGCACTCGGCGACCCGACGCGGCGCGCGATCCTCGGCCACCTTGCCGAGCGTCCTCGACCGGTGGGCGACCTGGCGCGGAAGCTTCCCGTGAGCCGGCCGGCGGTCTCCCAGCACCTGAAAGTGCTGAAGGAGGCCGATCTGGTGACGGATGAGTCCGCGGGCACCCGCCGGATCTACCGTGTGAACCCCGACGGCCTGACTGAGCTTCGGGCGCAGCTCGATCACTTCTGGAGCCAGACGCTCGCAAACTTCAAGCTGCTCGCCGAGCAGGCCATAGACGAGGAGGACAAATGACGACCGAGACACCAGCGACTTCGATCCAGACCGACATCGTGGTCGACGTGCCCGTCGACCGCGCGTTCCGGGTCTTCACGGAGGAGTTCGACCGGATCAAGCCGCGCGAGCACAACATGCTCGGCGTCGACATCGAGGAGACCATCCTCGAGCCGCACGTCGGCGGTCACATCTACGACCGGGGGGCCGACGGCAGCGAGTGCCGGTGGGCGCGAGTCCTCGCGTATGAGCCGCCGGAGCGGCTCGTGTTCAGCTGGGACATAAGCCCCCAGTGGCAGCTCGAGACCGACCTCGACCGGGCCAGCGAGGTGGAGGTGCGCTTCATCGCCGAGGCGGCCGACCGCACCCGCGTGGAGCTCGAGCACCGCCACCTCAATCGCCACCTGGATGGCTGGGAGGGACTGCGCGAGGGCGTCGCCGGCGATCAGGGCTGGCCGCTTTATCTGCGCCGCTTCGGCGAGGTTGCGAACGCGGACTCCGCCGGGTAGCGCCGGGACGGGAGCGCATGAGCACGGCGAGTATCCCGCCTCGACCGGGCGCGTTCGATCGCCTCGATGAGGACGTCGTCGTCGGGCGCTCCTCGTAATCCCCTTTCGCCGGGGTAAAGACGGCACTTCAATCCTGTGTCGGTACGGCCGTCCGCTCCGGGCTCGACATCGCGACCGTCGATGCGAACCGTCGGCGAGCCGAGGAAGCGCTGCCGCTCGGCCTCCTCCTGCGACCGGACCTCTCGGAGCACCACGCGCGCGTCGACGGCGGCTGTTGCGAGCAGCGAGCGCAGGCGTCGCTCGAGCGGCGCGTAGTGAGGACAGCCGTCGAAGTAGAGGAGCTCGATCCTCATGCGGTGCCGACCGAACCCTCGAACAGCTCGGCGACCATGTGGCCGTGGCCGTCGGGGTCGCGGACGCACATGTGACGTCGCGGCCCGGGGCCGGGCCCTTCCTCGATCTCCTCCGCTTGATGGCCGGCCGCGAGCAGCCGACCCCGGAGCGCGTGGAGGTCGCGCGTGTAGAGGTAAAGGAAGCCTGCTCCCGGTGCCGTCGGGTCGGTCTCGGGCGGCTCGTCGACGCGGGCAAGCATGATCTTCGCGGCGCTAGTCGCTCGCAGGCCCGCGAACTCGAGCGTGCCGCCGGGCTCGTAACGCTTGATCACCGCGAAGCCGAGCGCTTCGTAGAACGGAATCGCCCGCTCCACGTCGACAACATGCAGGAAGGGAACGAGGTCGACGACCTCGGCGCCGGTCGGCACCGCCGCCCACTCCGGTGCCTTCGCGCCGGCGGCGGCGCGGGCCTCGTCGCGAAAGGCGTAGTCCTCCACCGCGACGATCCGTCCGGACCGGACGCGGAAGACGTTGTAGAGCTGCCCCCGCATCTCCATTCCGGCGAGCTCCGCCAGGCCTGGGACGATCGCGCCGAGGACGGTGCCGCTCTCGCCCGGGATCAGCTCGACAGCCTTCGCCCCGAACCCACCCTCGAGGCTCCCGCGGAGCATGTCGAGCGCCTCCTCGCGGTTTTCGCAGATGGCGGCGTCCCTGACCCCGCGCCACGTGATCTCCGGATCGAGCCAGGCTTCGACCTCGACGAGGTCCCCACGGCGCATCGAATCCATCCACCCAACGACAGCCTCGAGTGCGCCCGGCCGACCCTGATCCGCCGTCATCAGGCTCGCCGGCAGGCCGCGACGTGCTCCTCGTTCTCACCGAGGAGCTCGCCCGCGAGCTCGATCAGGCCGACGACCCGGGGATCGGAGATCCGGTTGTAGACGGTCCGGTGCTCGCGCCGGGCCTCGACGAAGCCGCACCAGCGCAGGCAGGCCAGGTGGTTCGAGACGCTCGGCTGCGAGATGCCGAGGCGCTCGACGAGGTCGCCGACCGACAGCTCCTCCGCGGCGGCAAGCGCGCGCAGGATCCGAAGGCGCGAGTGGTCGGCGAGCACCGTGAAGTACTTCGCGAGCAGCTCGTCCTCCGTCGGCTGTGGCGGGATCTGGAAGGGGGCGACTGGGGTACTCACGGCCATTGCGCGATCATATTCATAGCAAGTGATATTGTCCACCGCTGATATGGCCCTGCTCAGCCGCGACGACGGCCCAATCGGTCCGGCGGGGATCACGGCACGTGTCCTGGTCGGCTCGACGCTGATCGCGTTTGAGTTGCTGTGGCGCGATGCCAAATGGTGGGACCCGTTCGTCGGGCTCGGAATGGCCGCGCTGGTCACGGTGGTCATGGCGGTCCGTGCGCGGCGCGTCAGCGCGCCGCTTGACGCCACGGGGCCAGTGCCTCATGTGCTGACCGTGGCCCTCGCCGGCCTCCTCATCTATCTGCCGCCGACCTCGGGCGGTGCGCTGCTGTTCTACGGCGGCTCGATGCTCGTTGCCGCTGCACGCCGCCAATGCGGCTGTGAGATGACGGTCATCTCGAACGCGACCCTCGGCCGCGACGATCAGGTCGCGTGCGCGTTGTTCGCGCCGGTCGACCTCCTGGAGCGGCTTTACCGCCAGCGATCGACGCCCCGCGCCGCCGCCCCATCGGGGCGCTGACGGGCCGTCCCGTCGGCGGCTGCGGCTCGTCGCCCACGGCGCCTAGGATCCGCGCATCGACTACGGCTACCGCAAGGCGAGCTGGATCAAGCGCGTGTTCCGCCAGTCCGCGGTCCCGCGCCCGATGTCGTGGCTCTACGCGCGCACGCTTCATCACATCGACCGCGCCGTCTACCGCCTCAGCCGGGGGCGGGCGACCTTCACCTCCTGGGTCACGGACCTCCCGGTCGTCATGTTGACCACGACCGGAGCGAGGTCCGGAGCGCGCCGCGCGCTTCCCGTGCTCGGCCTTCCGGTGGAGGACCGGATCGTGGTCATCGCGTCGAACTACGGGCAGCGGACGAATCCGTCCTGGTACCACAACCTGAAGGCGCACCCGCAGGCGAGCGTCCTGTTCGAGGGCGTCAGCCGCGAGATGATCGCCCGCGAGCTCGCGGGCGAGGAGCGAGAGCGCTGGTACGAGCGCGGGATCGGGATCTACCCGGGCTGGCGCCACTACGAGAAGCGCGCCGCGCCGCGCCAGATCCCGGTGGTGGAGCTGCGGCCAGCCGACGCGGGTAGTTAGGCCGGATGGCCTCCTACTCCGTGAACGACCACGGGCTCGAGAGGGCGCGCCGCCTGATCGACGCGCGCCAGTACGTGCTCGAGAGCGACTGGGGCGAAATCCAGCCGCGCGCGGCACAGGAGAACGACTTCCTCTCCCGGCACTCCTGGGAGGAGTACGCCCAGTGGCACCTCGGCCTCACCGAGGGCGCGCCCGAGGAGACGAAGGCGCGCTACGCCTTCGGCTACGGCGACTTCCGGCGGCTCCATCGCAGTGGCGTGATCGCCTGCCACTACCGCGCCGCCGAATGGCGCCACAAGGAGATCGAGCTCGCGGCGCATGACCTGCTCCAGTACCTGGACAACGCGAGCGGCTAGCCGGTGTTCGTCTTCTTCTCGAACCGCCTCGGCTGCCTCGGCTCGCTCCTCGTCTCCGCGGTGCTGACGCTGATCCTGCTGCTCGTCACCGGAGTGATCAGGCTCGACTGACGCCGTCTCCGACGTGTTTACGGGCGCCGTCAGCGGTGATCCCAAGTGAAGGACACGTCAACGCTCAAGGAGGCGAAGCAGATGCCATGGGATGAGCTCAAGCCGCGCCAGTTCCCGGCCTTCGACAAGGAGCTGGACGGAATCTCCAAGCAGACGATGGAGGATCACTACAAGCTCTATGAGGGCTACGCGAAGAAGGCGAACGAGTGCCGCAAGCGGCTCAACGAGTTCGACTACTCGCAGATCGAGGGCAACCAGGTCTACTCGGACTTGCGCGCCGTCTCGGTCGACTACACGTTCGCGCTGCTCGGCTACAAGAACCACGACCTCTACTTCGGGCACCTCGGCGGAGAGGGCGGCACCCCGGAGGGTCGCTTCGCGGAGCTCGCCGAGGAGGAGTTCAACGGCCTCGGCAAGTGGTTCGACGCGGTGAAGAAAGCGGCCTCGGCGGCGCGGGGCTGGGTGATGGTCGGCTACGACCTGAACGACGGTTCGCTGTTCAACTACATCATGGACACGCAGAACCTATGGGCCGTCTACAACATGGTCCCGGTGCTCGCGATCGACGTCTACGAGCACGCCTACGTCCGTGACTTCGGCGCCACGCCGGACGGGCGCAAGCAGTACGTGGAGGCGTTCTTCCGCAACGTCGACTGGGACCACGTGAACCGCCAGCTCGCCCAGGCCGAGGCGGCGCGGCGCGGCGCCAGCCAGAGTGCCGCGGAGTCGCCCGCGTTCGCGCCGGCGAAGCGCTGAGCCGACGGTGGAGGCCACCGGCGGGCGAGTCAGGCTCGTCGGCATCAACCACGTCGCGCTCGAGGTGGGCGATCTCGAGGAGGCGCTTGAGTTCTACGGCGCCCTCTTCGAGTTCGGCCCGCCCGAGCGCGAGGCGGGCATGGTGTTCATCGACATGGGCGACCAGTTCCTGGCGCTCTCGGAGGGCCGCGCCGCCCCGCCCGATCGCAGCCGCCACTTCGGGCTCGTGGTCGACGACAAGGAGCGCGCTCGGGAGGCGCTGGAGCGAGCCGGGGTGGAGGCCTCGCCGCCGCCGCGGCTCAACTTCCGCGACCCATGGGGAAACTGGCTCCAGGTCGTCGACTACCGCGACATCCAGTTCACGAAGGCACCCGCGGTGCTCAGGGGCATGGGGCTCGAGGGGCTCTCCAAGCGCGACGGTGCGATCCGCGAGCTCCGCGAGAAGGGTCTGCTCGGCGAGTAGGCTCGCTCAGCGCGCGGGGGTGATGATCTCGGTCGGCGTCGGCTCATCGAGCTCGCGCGGCTCGAGGCCGACCCGCATTAGCGCGGCGCCGAACGAGACCGCGTCGCCGGGCTCGACGCGGGTGGCGTCGAGGATCCGGTCGCCATTCACGTAGGTGCCGTTCGCCGAGGAGAGGTCCGTGACGACCAGCGTCAGGCCCTCCTGGCGAAGCTCGGCATGGCGGCGGGAGACGGTGCGATCGCGAAGCCGCAGATCGGCACCGTCACCGCGCCCGACGATCACCTCGCCCGGGATCGCGTGCGTGATTTCGTCTGCCTCGTTTTTGAGGACGTAGGCGTCGGCCACGGGCGAGAGTGTACGAGGGCTCAATCCACCTCCGCGAGGATGGCGTAGATCTTCCGGCGGGTCTCGTCGAGCAACTCGCGGACGCGCTTTCGCTGTGCCGGGTCGGCGGCGTGGAAGACCTGCGCGTATGCGTGGTGGAGCTTGTGGACCGAGCGGCGGAGGTTGAGCATCTCCGGGTCGTAGCCCGCGGCCACCTCCTCCCACGGCGCATCGCCGGAGCGGGCGGTGACCTGCTCCCGGCCCGCGTCGGTGAGCGTGAAGCGGCGTTTGCCCTCCAGCTCCTCGCCCGCGATCAGGCCCTCGTCCTCGAGCAGCTGCAGCGTCGGATAGATCGAGCCCGCGCTCGGCACCCAGACCCCGCTGGTGCGCTCCTCGAGCTCCTTGATCATCTCGTAGCCGTGCATCGGGCGCTCCTCGAGCAGGGCGAGGACGGCGGCCCGGATGTCGCCCCGGCGCGCCCGCGGACCGCCTCGACCGCGGCCGAGGTGGCGGCAGCGCTCGAACGACTCGCGGGGGGAGCGGGAGCGGGTGTGGCGGTAGTGGTAGCGATGCATTCGTGCGTCTCCTTGGTGGGCTCGATCGTAGTATCACGATATATCGTAACAACTCGGTCGCGCGGGCAGTCATCATCCGGGCATGCTGCTCACGCTGGCGATCGTCGGCCTCTTCGTGCTCCCGGACCCGTGGCGGATCGTGTTCGTGGTCGCGGCCGCGTTCGTGGAGGTGGGGGAGGTCTACCTCTGGATCCGCTTCCTGCGCCGCTACCGGGTGACCACGGGCGCCGAGGGGATGATCGGCGAGCGCGCAGAGGTGATCGACGCGTGCAAACCCGACGGCCGGGTGCGGATGCGCGGCGAGATCTGGAGGGCGCGCTCGACCGAGCCCGCGCGACGTGGCGAACGGGTACGGGTCACGGGGGTCGACGGGCTGACTCTCACCGTGACGCCGGATCGCGGGTAACGCGACTGCAACCAGGGCGCTGCGGTTCGCGTGCAGCGATGAGCTCACTTGGGTGTGGCTTTTTGTCCCCATACGGGGCAAAAACCCACATCCGTTGAGCGGACGGTGGGCGCTAGACTCGCGCATCTCGGGCGCTTAGCTCAGTTGGGAGAGCGCCAGCTCGACAAGCTGGAGGTCGCTGGTTCGAGCCCAGCAGCGCCCATCCTCGCCGCGTCCGCGCGAACAAGCGCCGAACCGCCGGTCGCCGCCCCGACACCGCGTAACGCGCGGCCGCCGATCGTTGACCCACCGGCCATGACTTCAGAGATCGAGATCCGCTGGGCGGCGGGCGACGACGCGGCGGTCGTCGCTCGGATGCTTCGCGACTTCAACGACGAGTACGACGAGCCGACGCCGCCGCTCGAGGAGCTGGCAGAGAACCTGAGACGGCTGATCGAGGCGGACGAGATCATCGTCTTGCTGACCGGCGACGGACCGGACGGGCTGGCTCAGCTTCAGTTTCGCGCCTCGCTTTATGCGGCGGCGCCCGACGCCTACCTCGGCGAGCTCTACGTCGTGCCGGAGCGGCGCGGCGAGGGCATCGGCCGGGCGCTCCTCGAGGCCGCGATCGAGGCGGCGCGGGAGCGCGGCGCCACCCGCATCGAGCTCAACACGAGCACCGACGATGAGCCGGCGAGGGGGCTGTATGAGAGCTCAGGGTTCACCAACCGCGAGGGCGGCCCGGACGGCCCGGTGATGCTCTACTACGAGCGGGATCTGTGACGCGCTGACGAGCCCTAGCGGTGGCCCTTGAAGGAGATCACCTGCTGGATCCCGCTGGGGCGGTTCGCGTAGCGCATCGTCGTCGGTAGCACGCCCGGGACGAACTCGATCCGCTCGGCGGTCGCGTCGGCGCGCCAGGCGGCGGGATCCGCGGTGCCGTATTTCGCGGTCAGCTCGGTGCCGGACTGCGCGAGCGCGTCCCAGATCGCCTGCTGGCACGCCTTCAGCTTGCCGTTCCCGCAATAGCTCATGTGGAACGGCGCCTCTACCTTCATCCCGAGGAGCTTGCGGATGTCGCGGTCGAAGTACTGGTACCAGCCGTCGTACTGGCCGCCCGGTGGCTGGTCGAAGCGCGAGAAGAGGCTGTCTAGCTCGTCGAGCTGCGGACCGAGCTTCGGGGCCATGAAGGCGTTCGCGATGTTGTTCCAGGAGCCGTCCATGACCGCGGCGCCCGGATCGTCGATCGCGCCGTCGAGGTCGCGGTCGAGGCGGCTGCCGCCGTTCGCGCGCCATTGGAGCAGCAGGTCGAGCATCTGCTGAGCCTGGCCGTTCGGCGCCTGCGTGCCCTTCAGCAGCTTCCGCAGCAGGGGCACGGTGTCGATCGCGCGCACGTCCTGCGTCGCCGCGGCGTTCATCGCCGCCGTGACCCTGGCCAGGTTCCACTTGCCGTTCTTGGTCGCGAGCCTCGCAAGGTTGCGGTCGAGCAGGTCAACCCGTTCGACCGAGCCATTGTGACCCCAGGCGTCGTCCGGAGCGCCGAAGCCGAGGGCGCTCGTCTGGTTCCAGTTGGTGATCGTTCCGTCGGCCGGATCGATCCCCTGGATGTGGCCCTTCCTCGGCAGGAATCCCTCCCACTCGTACTTGCCCGTGCCGAGCGCCGGCAGACCGGGATCGACGCGCTTGTCGCGGATCGGTAGCAGCCCGGCTCCGTACATCGCGATGTGTTTCTTGTCGATGTAGAAGGAGTTGAACGTCTGGGGCGTCAGCGAGGCGGCCTTGATGAACGACTTGGCGCTGTGTACCTGGCCGTTGGAGAGCCGCCGGTTGTAGAGCAGGTCGAGCGACTCCTCGCCGTAGTCCGAGCGCTTGCGTGAGATCGCCACTTTCTCGCCGTCGACGGTCGCGTAGCCGATCACCGGCCCATGGACGGTGGTCTTGAAGCTCACCGGCTCGCCGTTGAGGGTCCCGGCGTCGAAGGTGCCCATCTCGCGGCACTCGCCCTTGTAGAGGTACATCGTGTCGCTGCCGTTGCAGAGTTTCTCGACGTACTGGTCGATCATGTCCGAGCCCGCCGAGGTCAGCGTGTGGGCGAAGTCGGCGCCACGGCCGATCAGGACGTAGCCGGGGAACGGTGCCGAGGTCGCGCCGCGCCACTGCAGATCGCCCGCGTGCATGTCGATCTCATACGTGAGACCGGGGTAGAAGTAGCCGATCTGCGGGCCGCCGACCATGAGGGGCCTGCCCGTCTTCGAGCGGTCGGCGGTGATCATCAGCGTGTTCGACGCATGCGCGGGCTCCGGCGCCACGACCTTCGCGTTCGGCGCCGAGGGCGTCGGCGTGAAGCTCTCGTGGTCGAGGATCACGCTCCCCTTAGCGTTCTTGGGGATGTGGCCGTAAGGGAAGCGGCCGTCGACCGACGTCGGCAACTCGGGGTTCTTGAACTGGCGCAGGTCGTTGAACACCTTCATGCCCCTCTTCTTGCCGAGCCGTTGGATCAGCCCGTCGAGGAACTGCGATCGCCGCGCCTCGTCGCCGCCGCCCTGGCCGACGAACTGGCCCTTGAGCGCGTTGAGCGCGTAGACGTCGTTGCGCGTCCAGGGCGCGGTCGACGGGCTGTTGGCGGCGAGGTAATCGTTGATGCCGGTGATGAAGACGTCGATGTCGTGGAGGACCGCCTCGCCCTCGGGCCCCGCCTGCTCGAGCACCTGTGTCTGCTTCGCGACCTCGGCCTCGGTCTGCGCGCTCGGCTGGAAGCTGTCCAGGCCGCTGATCAGGTTTAGCGCGTCGAGCCCCGGCGCGTCGATTGCCGCGACGCGGGCGTTGTAGCGCGCCTGCTCGAGGAGAAGTGCGCGGTCCTCGGCGGCGATCCAGCCGGCGGCCCAGACGCCGTCGTCGTGGGTGGCGCCGGTGACGTGCGGGACGTTGAACTTGTCGCGCTCGATGGTTACGCCGGCGCGCGGGACGGTCTCGATCGTGCTCGGCCCGTCGGTCGCGACGCCGAACCGCTCGGACTTGAAGTAGGTGGTGAGGTCCGCGGGCGTCACCTGGTCGAAGAGCGGCGTGAGCCCGTCGTACATCTGCGCCTGCGCGTCCGCGCCCGGCGGCGGCGGGGCGGAGCCGTACTGGCCGGACGGGATGATGTTGAGTGCCGTCTGCGCGTAGTCCTTCGTCGCCGCGCTCGAGCTCGCCGCGAACGCGAGCACCCCGAGCACGACCCCTGCCATCGACACGCAGCGCTTCATTGCTCTCCCTCCGTGGTCACAGAGCCCCCTGCAACCACGGGACTCGCTCTGCGGGTGGGACGATATCTGACAGCACATATCCTCCGCCGCCATGCTCGGGACCTACGCGTCGTTTCTCGTCGTCCTGGGTCTGAGCGCGCTCGTCGGACAGGCGGCCTTCGCCGTGCTCGGCCGCCGGACTTGGAGCCGCCTCGCGCCGGCCGTCGGGCTCGCCGTGCTGTTGCCGGTGGCCTGGGCGGCCGTGCGGCTTCCGGGCCGGGGCACGGCCGCGATCATCGCGCTCGCGGTGCTCGGCATCGCCGCGGCCTCGGTCCTGCGCGGTCGGCTCGTCGACCTGCGGCGTGCGCTGCGCATCGGCGTTCCGTTGGAGCTGATCGCGCTCGTCGTCGGCTCGCTGCCCTTCATCCTCGAGTGGCGCTTCGGGATCCTCGGCACGGGGCTCAACCCCGACATGTCGCAGCACCTGTTCGCGGCCGACGCCCTGGCCGACGGCGCCTCCGAGCGGCTGATCTCTCACGGCTATCCGCTCGGCCCGCACGCCCTCGTCGTCGCCGCCTCGGCGCTCGGGCCGAGCCTCGTGCAGGCCTTCGACGGGCTCCAGCTCGCCGTCGCCGTGGCGACCTGCCTGGCGGCGCTGACGCTGCTCGAGAGCCTCTCGGCCTGGCGGCGGATCGCCGGCGCCCTGGTCGTCGGGTTCGCGTATCTCCTCGCCTCCTACTTCGTCCAGGGCGCGTTCAAGGAGACGATCGAGGCGCTCTTCGTGCTCGCGTTCGCGATCGGCCTCTCAGAGCTCGCGCGCGGGGCGAGGCGGCTCGGCGCAGCGGTGCCGTTGGCGCTGCTCGCCGCCGGCAGCGTGTACGCGTACAGCTTCCCGGGCCTCGTGTGGCTCGCCGCAGCGCTCGCCGTCTGGGCGCTCGTCGAGCTCGCGCTGGCCACCCGCCGCGGTGGGGCGCGGGGCGCGAGGGAGCTCCTGCGCGTCGCGCTCGGGCCGGGCGTCGCGGCGCTGGCGGTCGCCGTCGTGCTGATCGCGCCGGAGGCCGGGCGGTTGTTCGAGTTCGCGAGCTTCGAGACGTTCAACCCGGACGGCGCCGGCCTCGGCAACCTGTTCGACCGGCTCTCGCCGCTCGAGGCGCTCGGGATCTGGCCGTCGGGCGACTTCCGCGTCGAGCCGGGCGCCGGGGCGGTGCCGGCGATCGTCTTTTATCTCGGCGCGGCGCTCGGGGCGGCTGCGGTCGCGATCGGGCTGGTTCACCTGGTCAGGCGGAAGGAGCGGGCGCTGCCGGCGGCGCTCGTCGGCGCCGCGCTCCTCTGGCTCTATGCGCTCGTGGCCGGGACCCCCTACCAGGAGGCGAAGGCGCTCGTCCTGATTGCCCCGCTCGTCGCGATCGTCTCCGTGCTCGGACTGCTCGAGGGCCGCGCCCCGATCGCCCTGGCGCTGGCTTTCCTCGCGGCGGCCGGCGGCTCCAGCATCCTGGCGCTCGTGAACGGCCCGGTCGGACCGTCGAATTACTCGCCGGCGCTGGCCGAGCTTCGACCGACGCTGCGCGGGCGCGTCACGTACGTGTTCGCGCCGCATGAGCTCCTCTCCAACCAGCAAGGACGCGACTACCTGAACTGGGAGCTGCGCGGCAACCGGATCTGCATCCGGGAGCGGCCCGACGGCTCCTTCGCGGCCCCGCCGGGCGCCTCCTGGCTCGTGGTCGGGTTCGACGACGGCGCCGTCGTCCCCGAGGACTCACACAGGGCCCGGCACCCGGCGGCGGCCGGCCGGTCGTGTCCTCTGATCACGCCGGCCGAGCGCGCCGATCCGGGTGCGGGCTGAAAGCCGTTCGGCGCTACTGGACCAAGGGCTCGAGTTGGCCGCGGATCGCGCCGTCACCGAACTCCGTCGTGTGCACGTTCGCGTAGTACTTCTCCGGCGCCTTCGCAATCTTCTTGAGGAGCCTCTTCTTCACGTGCTTGACGCAGCCCTCGTAGTTGCCGTCCCCCGGGACGCCCGCCGGGTCCTCGAACAGCGTCACCTTGATCGGGCCGGCGACGTCGGCGGCGCCCTTGTGGATGTGCGCCGCGATCATCGGGTCGAGCTTCGAGACCTCGAGCGTGAAGCAGAGCTTCTTCTTCGCCGGCTTCAGCCTCGCCGTGAAGTCGCCCTTGCCGTTGGTGTCGCCCGGGCCGGGCACCTCGGCGTTGCCCTTCAGCGTGGCGGTGACCTTGGTTGTCTTCGCACCCGCTGCCATCAGCCCCGGAGCGGCGACGGCGAACGCGAGCGCGCTGGTCGCGGCGACGACGAGCGCGAGCTTCGATGTCCTCATTTCCCAACCTCCTGTTGAAGTTCCTGCCGTCGGGCCGGCGTCTTTAGCATGGCGCCGGTGTCGCCCCTCAGCGTAACCCTTCCCGATGGATCACCCCTGGAACTCTCGAACGGCGCGACGGGCGCCGACGCCGCGGCGTCGATCGGCCCGCGGCTCGCAAAGGACGCGCTCGGGATCGAGGTGAACGGTGAGCTTCGCGACCTGTCGGCGCCGCTTCCGGACGGGGCGCAGATCAACATCGTCACCGCGAAGAGCGACGGCCCGGCGGGGGAGGAGGCCCTCTGGCTGATCCGCCACGACGCGGCTCACGTGATGGCGACGGCGGTGCTCGACCTGTGGCCCGGCACGAAGGTGTCGATCGGGCCGCCGATCGAGGATGGCTTCTATTACGACTTCGAATTCCCGGACGGCGAGCGCCCGAGCGAGGCCGACCTCGAGCGGATCGAGGCCGCGATGCGCGAGCACATCGACGCCGACGAGGCGTTCGAGCGCACCGAGCTGCCGGCGAACGAGGCGATCGATCGGTTTCGCTCCGAGGGCCAGGACTACAAGGTCGAGCTGATCGAGGACCTGGTTCGCGACGAGGGCGTCGAGACCGTGTCGCTTTACCGCAACGGCCCCTTCACGGACCTCTGCCGCGGCCCGCACGCGCCATCGACGGGGCGGATCAAGGCGTTCAAGCTGAACTCGATCGCCGGTGCCTACTGGCGCGGCGACGAGAACCGCCAGATGCTCACCCGGATCTACGGCACCGCCTTTCACTCGGAGGCCGATCTCGAGGCGCACGCGGAACGGCTCGAGCGTGCCCGCGAGAACGACCATCGCAGGCTCGGCCCGCAGCTCGGCCTCTTCATGCTGCGCGAGGAGAGCCCGGGGATGCCGTTCTGGCTGCCCCAGGGCACGGTGCTGCTCGAGCTGATCTACGCCGAGGTGCGCAAGGAGCTTCGCAAGCGCGGCTACGACGAGATCCGCACGCCGCGGGTGATGGACGAGGAGCTCTGGCACCGGTCCGGCCACTGGGACAACTACCGGGAGAACATGTACTTCGTCGACGCCGCCGAGCGCGAGGGAGGCACGGCGGAGACGCGCCGCTTCGCGCTCAAGCCGATGAACTGCCCGGGCGCCTGCCTCGTCTACGCCACGGGCCGCCACTCATATCGCGAGCTGCCCCTGCGCCTGGCGGAGTTCGGCGACTGCTCCCGATACGAGCGCGAGGGCGTCCTCCATGGGCTCCTGCGCGTGCGCGCCTTCACGCAGGACGACGCGCACGTCTACTGCACGATGGAACAGCTCCCCGAGGAGGTCGACGCGATCTGCGAGAGCATCGATGAGCTCTACGGGCGCTTCGGCTTCGACGAGGTCCGGGTGGAGCTCTCGACCCGCCCCGAGAAGTCGCTCGGCAGCGACGAGGCCTGGGAGCGCGCGACGCAGGCGCTGCGCGACGCGCTCGACCGCCAGGGGCGCGAGTACGACGTGAGCCCGGGGGAGGGGACCTTCTATGGGCCGAAGATCGACTTCCACATCACCGACACCCTCGGCCGCTCCTGGCAGTGCGGCACGTGCCAGGTCGATTTCCAGATGCCCGAGCGTTTCGAGCTCACGTACCAGGGCGCCGACAACGAGGAGCACCGTCCGGTGATGATCCATCGCGCGCTGCTCGGCTCGATGGAGCGCTTCGCCGGGATCCTGATCGAGCATTACGGCGGCCGCTTCCCCGCGTGGCTCGCGCCCGTCCA
This sequence comes from Solirubrobacterales bacterium, assembly GCA_035296705.1. Classification (GTDB taxonomy): domain Bacteria; phylum Actinomycetota; class Thermoleophilia; order Solirubrobacterales; family 70-9; genus WHSW01. The sequence continues at coordinate 76,453 of DATHAL010000009.1, read as the reverse complement.
GATCGCGGTCCTCCCGGTCTCGGACGCGTACTCCGGCTACGGGGGCGAGGTTGCCGCCGAGCTGCGCCGCGCCGGCCTGCGCGTACGGGTCGACGAGCGCACCGAGTCGGTGGGGCGCAAGATCCGCGACGCGGAGCTTGCCAAGGTGCCCTTCATGCTCGTTGTCGGCGAGCGGGAGGAGGCGGACCGCACGGCGTCCGTGCGCCCGCACGGGCGCCGCGATCTCGGCCCGATGGCACTCGCGGAGATCCCGGCGCTGCTCGAGTAGCGGGCCGGGGCCAAATAAGGCGAGGAGGTGCATTCGATCCGTGCAGGCGACGCCCCTCTATACTGCGCCGCAGATGAAGGGCACCGACATCACGCGCCGCCGCTAGCGCCCGTGCCCTTCCCCTGTGCGTTTCGTCTCCGACCCGTCCGCCCGCAGGTAGCTTGACGCTCCTCGCAAGCCTGACCAGCTAGTGCCGGTCCCGAGGCGCTTTGACCGGCAGCCTCCCGAGCGTGACCCCACCCGGATCAATGAAAGGATCCGGGTCGCCGAGGTTCGCCTGATCGACGAGGACGGCAGCCAGATCGGCGTGATCAAGACCGACGACGCTCTGCGGATGGCCCAGGAGCGAGACCTCGACCTGGTCGAGGTGGCGCCCGACTCGCGGCCGCCCGTTGCCCGTCTGCTGGACTACTCGAAGTACAAGTACGAGCAGGAGCAGAAGGCGAAGGCGGCCCGCAAGCACCAGCAGCAGGTCAACGTCCGCGAGATCAAGCTGCGGCCGAAGATCGCCGACCACGACTACGAGACCAAGAAGGGCCACGTCCGCCGCTTCCTCGGCCACCAGGACAAGGTCAAGGTGACGATCATGTTCCGCGGTCGCGAGCAGGCGCATCCCGAGCGCGGACGGGTGCTGCTCGAGCGTCTCTTCGAGGACGTCGCCGACCTGGCGACCATCGAGCAGCACCCTCAGCAGGAGGGGCGCAACATGCACATGCTGCTCGCGCCTTCGCGGGCGAGCGCCGCGAAGGCGCGCGAGGACCGAGCCGCCGGCGAGGCGGCCGGGGCGGGGGCGCCCGACCAGGCTCCCGCGGCCGCGGCCGAAGGCTGACCCTTCTGCTTCAATAGTCGGCTCCGATGCCGAAGATGAAGACCCATTCGGGCGCGAAGAAGCGCTTCCGGAAGACCGCCACCGGCAAGCTGCGCGGGCGGCGCGCTTACTCGAGCCACATCCTCGAGAAGAAGTCGCCGAAGCGCAAACGGCGGATGGCGAAGCCGGTCGAGATCTCCCAGAAGGACGCGAAGACCGTGAGGACGCTGCTCGGAGGCGGCAAGTGAGCCGCGCCACGAACGCCGTCGCGCGCAAGCGACGCAAGAAGAAGGTCCTCGACCAGGCGAAGGGCTACTGGGGGCGCAAGCACTCGAGCTACCGGCTCGCCAACGAGCAGGTCATGCGCTCGGGCAACTATGCCTATCGCGACCGGCGCCGGCGCAAGCGCGAGATGCGGCGCCTGTGGATCGTCCGGATCAACGCGGCCGCGCGCCGCGAGGGCATGAGCTACTCGGAGTTCATCCACGGTCTGGACGCGGCCGGGGTCGAGGTGAACCGCAAGATGCTCGCGGATATCGCCGTCCGCGATCCCGAGGCGTTTCGCCGATTTGCCGAGCAAGCCCGGGATGCCGCGGCGGCCTGAGCGAACGCAGACCGCCTCAAGACTTCACCGGGCGCCCGAGGGGCGCCCTTTTTGTTGGACAGATGAAGTGATCACGAGCAAGGACAACGAGAAGCTGAAGCTGATCCGCAAGCTCGCGGAGCGAAAGCAACGCGAGCGCGCCGGGCTCTTCGTCGCCGAGGGGGAGGACCTGGTGGATGCCGCGGCGGCCGCCGGCTTGAAACCCGAGTTCGTGCTCCGCGCGGGCGTCGACGTCGAGCCGGCGCTGCTCGATTCGGTCTCGACGCTCGGCTCGGGGAGCCGGGTGATCGGCGTCTATCCGAAGCGGTGGGCGGACGCCGAGGACGGCTTCCGCGTCTACCTGCACGGGGTCGGGGATCCCGCGAACGTCGGGGCGATCGTGCGAACCACGCACGCGCTCGTCGATGCTGTGATCATGCTCGGCCCTGGTTGCGCCGATCCGTTCTCGCCCAAGGCCGTGCGGGCGAGCATGGGGTCGATCTTCCAGCAATCGATCATGCCCGGCGGGATCGACGGGCTTCCGCCGCCGGTCGTCGGCCTCGTCGCCCACGGCGGTGAGCCGCCCGACGCCGAGCCGGTCGGCGCCCTGTGCCTCGGCGCAGAGCGCGAGGGCCTGCCGCCGGAGGTGGTCGCGGTCTGTCAGCGCCTGTGGACCATCCAGTTGCGCGCGGGAGGCCCGGAATCGCTCAACGTCGGCGCGGCGGCGGCCATCGCCATCGGACGGATATCGTCGGCCGCCTGATGCTGGAGCGGATCGACAGCCTGCGCGACGAGGCCTCCGCGGCGATCGCCGCCGCTCGCGATCCCGCGGCGCTCGAGGAGTTGCGCGTTCGCTACCTGGGCCGCAAGTCGGAGCTGACCGCGGTCCTGCGTGGGATCTCCGAGCTCGAGCCCGATCAGCGCGGGCCGGTCGGTGCCGCCGCCAACGAGGCGAGACGGGCGCTCGAGGCTGAGCTCAGCGCCCGTGCTGAAGAGCTCGAGGGCGCCGAGCTCGAGCGCTGGCTTGCTGCCGGCGCGATCGACGTGACGCTCCCGGGAGCGCCCCCGGCCCCCGCGGCCGCACAGAACCTGCTCATCCGCACCCAGCGCGAGATCGAGGACGTCTTCGTCGGCCTCGGCTACCGGGTCATGGAGGGGCCGGAGGTCGAGCTCGACTACTACAACTTCACGGCCCTCAACCACCCGCCGGGACATCCGGCGCGGATGGCCCAGGACACGTTCTACGTCGACCCGTCGACGCTGGCGCCCGACGTGGCCGTCGACGGGGGGCTGCCCCCCGGGCCGGAGGACGTCGTCCTGCGCACCCACACCTCGCCGATGCAGGTCCGCGCCATGGAGAACCAGGAGCCGCCGATCATGATCGTGGTGCCGGGCCGCTGCTACCGCTCGGACCCGTTCGACGCCACCCACAGCCCCGTCTTTCACCAGGTCGAGGGGCTGGCCGTCGGCGAGCGGATCACGCTTGCCGACCTGAAGGGCACGCTCGACGCGATCGCGCGGGCGATCTTCGGCCCGCAGCGCGAAACGCGCTTTCGCCCCGGGTTCTTCCCGTTCACCGAGCCGAGCGTCGAGGTGGACGTCTCATGCTTCCGTTGCGGCGGCTCGGGCCGGCTCGAGGACGGCTCGCGGGATCCGCTCTGCAAGGGCGTCGGCTGGATCGAGATCCTCGGCGCCGGGGTGGTCGACCCGAACGTGTTCGGGTTCGTACGCGAGAACGGCTACGACCCGGAGCGCGTCCAGGGGTTCGCGTTCGGGATGGGGATCGAGCGGATCGCGATGCTGAAGCACGCGATCCCGGACCTGCGCAAGTTCTTCGAGAACGACGTTCGCGTCCTGGAGCAGTTCCGATGAGGGTCCCGTACTCCTGGCTCACCGCTCAGTGCGATCCGGGGCTCTCGCCGGAGGAGATCGGCGAGACGCTCGCGATGCACTCGATCGAGCTCGAGCGGATCTCCCATGTCGGGGCGGCGAGTTCAGAGGGGTTCGTGGTCGGCAGCGTGGTCTCGGCCGAGCAGCACCCGAACGCCGACCGGCTGCGGGTCTGCGAGGTCGACACCGGCGATGGCACGAGGACGATCGTCTGCGGGGCACCGAACGTCGCCGCCGGGCAGACGGTCGCAGTGGCGCTGCCCGGGGCGGTCATGCCCGACGGCACGGAGCTCGGCCGGGCGAAGCTGCGGGGCGTCGAGTCCGACGGGATGATCCTCTCGGAGCGCGAGCTCGAGCTCGGCGACGACCACACGGGGATACTCGTGCTGGCGGACGGCCCGAGCGCGGGGACGCCGCTCGCCGAGGTGTTCGCGGTCGCCGAGCCGGTGATCGAGCTCGAGCCGACCTCGAACCGGGTCGACTGCTTTGGCGTCTACGGTGTGGCGCGCGAGCTTCACGCCGTGACCGGAGCGGAGCTCGCGGAGGCCCCGTGGGAGGGCGACGCGGAGGCGACCGGCGAGGGCGAGGTCTCCGACTACGCCTCGGTGACCGTCGAGGTCCCGGACCTCTGCCCGCGCTTCTCGGCGCGGGTGTTCAGGGACGTGACGATCGGGCCCTCGCCGCCGTGGCTCAAGGCGCGGCTGCGGGCGGCAGGGATGCGGCCGATCTCGAACGTCGTCGACATCACCAACTACGTGATGCTGCTCACCGCCCAGCCGCTTCATGCGTTCGACCTCGACCGCGTCCCCGGCGGCGAGATCATCGTCCGGGCGGCGGGTGAGGGCGAGCGCATGACCACCCTCGACGGGGTCGAGCGGACCTTCGACACCCATGCGGTGCTCGTCTGTGACCGGGACGGGCCCACCGGCATCGCCGGGATCATGGGCGGCCAGGTATCCGAGGTGAGCGACTCGACGACGAGCGTGCTGCTCGAGGTCGCGACCTGGAACGGCCCCAACATCCTGCGCACCTCGCGCAAGCTCGGCCTTCGCTCCGACGCCTCGAACCGGTTCGAAAAGCAGCTTCACCCCGCGATGGCGCTGCGCGCTCAGCGGGTCGCATCGAAGCTGATGGTCGAGCTGTGCGGCGCGCGGCTCGTCCCTGGCACGATCGACGTCGCGGCCGACGTTCCGGACCGGCACCGGATCGGCCTGCGCGGCGCGCGGGTCGAGCGACTGCTCGGGATGCCGGTTCCGGCCGAGCGGCGAGCCGAGTACCTGCGGCGACTCGACTTCGACGTCGAGTCCGAGGGCGAGAACCTCGAGGCGATCGTTCCCTTCCACCGCCACTACGACGTCACCCGCGAGGCGGACCTGATCGAGGAGGTCGGCCGCATCCATGGTTACGCGAGGCACCTGCCCTCGACCCTGCCGGCGATCGAGCAGGCCGGTGGGCTGAGCCGCGAGCAACGCCTGCGCCGGCGCGCGGAGGACGCGGTCCGCGACCTCGGCTTCGATCTGGTCGTGACGCTGAGCCTCGTCGATCCCGGGCTCCCGGACCGACTGCGGCTCCCGGCGGCGGACCCGCGGGCGCAGCCGATCGGGATCACGAACCCGCTCTCAGGAGAGCACGCGATGCTGCGCACCACGCTCCTCGTCGGCTTGCTCGACGCCGCCCGCTACAACCTCGCCCACGGCGCGGAGCGCGTGGCGCTCGCCGAGTCCGGGCGCGCGTATCTGCGCTCGGGGCAAGCTCTTTCCGGCAGCCTCGGCGGCAGCTTCCCGGGCGAGCGACCGGCGCCGGCGTACGAGCCCTGGCGAATCGCGGGCCTGGCGACGGGCGAGCTGCCGGGCGGATGGCGGGGCGAGCCCGCCGAGCCTGACTTCTACGCGCTCAAGGGCGCGCTCGAGGCACTCGCGACGCAGCTCGGCTGCTCGGTTCGGGTCGAGCCGACGACCGAGCCGTTCCTTCATCCCGGCCGGGCCGGCCGGATCGTCCTCGGGGGCGCCTCGGCCGGGTGGATCGGCGAGCTGCACCCGCTCGTCTGCCGCGCGTGGGACCTCGAGGCGGCCAGCGCCTTCGAGCTCGACCTGGCGCCATTGGTCGACGTCTCGCCGATCGGTGCCGAGCAGTACGAGGACGTGATCTCCTACCCGGCCGTCCACCAGGACATCGCGGTCGTGGTCGACGAAGACGTCGAGGCGGCGAACGTACGGCAGGCCGTAGCGTCGGGCGGCGGCGAGCTCCTGCGCTCGATCGAGACCTTCGACCTCTACCGCGGCGAGCAGCTGACCGAGGGCGCGAAGAGCCTCGCGCTACGGCTCGAGTTCCGGGCCGCCGACCGCACCCTGACCGACGAGGAGGTGGCCGCCGTTCGCGAGCGGATCAAGGCCGCCCTCGCGGAGATCGGGGGATCGCTCCGTGAGTGAGACGCGCGTGATCGTCGCCGGGGCATCGGGATACGCGGGGGCACTCGCCGCCGAGCTCGTCCACCGGCATCCGCGGCTCGAGCTGGCCTACGCGACCTCGCGATCCGACGCCGGGAAACGCCTCTGCGACCTCTATCCGCGCTACCGCTGCGAGATCGAGCTCACGGAGCTCGACCTCGGCGAGCTCGAGGACGTGGAGGCTGGGATCGTGGCCTACCCGCACGCCGCGGCGGCGCCGGTCGTCGCGGGCATGCGCGGGCTGGGGCTGTCGGTCGTCGACCTCTCGGCCGACTTTCGGCTCGTCGACGCCGCGATCTATGAGCGCTGGTACGGGCCGCACGGCGAACCCGAGCTGCTCGGGAACGCGGTCTACGGGCTCACCGAGCTGGGCCGCGAGCAGGTCCGGGACGCCGATCTGGTCGCCAACCCGGGCTGTTATCCGACCGCTGCGCTTCTGGCGCTCGCGCCGCTCGCCGAGCGCGGCCTGATCGGGTCGGCGGTGATCGACGCGAAGTCCGGCGTTTCGGGGGCGGGGCGGGGGGGCGGTGAGCACCTGTCGTTCGTCAACCTGACCGAGAACGCGCGCCCGTACGGGCTCGACGGCCATAGGCACCTGCCGGAGATCGAGCAGGAGCTACGCCGGATGGGCGCCGACGTCGAGGTGGCGTTCGTCCCGCACCTGCTGCCGCTGGACCAGGGGCTGCTCGCGAGCTGCTACGTCGAGCTTGCCGAGCCGATCGGCGCCGAGGCGCTCGCCACGCTCTACGACGAGCGCTACGGCGGCGAGCGGTTCGTGGACGTGGTCGACGCGCCGCCGGGCGTGCGCGACGTCCGCGACACCAACCTCTGCCGCATCCACGTCGCCTCGCTCGGCGAGCGGCGCGCCGCCGTGTTCGCGGCCATCGACAACCTCTGGAAGGGAGCGGCCGGCCAGGGGATCCAGAACCTCAACCTGATGCTGGGCCTCGACGAGGCCGCGGGGTTGCGATGAGCGCGGTCCGCGCGCGAGCGTTCCTCCGCTCGCGCTGGGTCGAGCCGCCGGAGGACGTCGAGGAGCTCGATCCGGCGAGGCTGGCGCCGGGCTTTCGCGCGGCGGGCGTCGCCTGCGGGCTGAAGCAGGACGGCGGCACCGACCTCGGTCTGCTCGCGTGCGACGCCGAGGACGTCCGCTCGGCGCTTCTGCTGACCGCGAACGCCGCCGCCGCGGCGCCGGTCCGGGTTTGCCGCGAGCGCTGCGACGCCGGCGCGATCCGCGCCGCGGTCGTCAACTCCGGGAACGCGAACGCGGCCACGGGCGAGCAGGGCTACCGCGAGGCCCTCGCGATGCGCAACGCCGCGGCCGAGGCGCTCGGCATCACCGCGGAGACGGTGGCGGTGGCGGAGACCGGCGTGATCGGCGTCCCGCTGCGGATCGATGACGTCGTCGGCGGGATCGACGAGGCGGCGGCCCGCCTATCGCCGCACGCCGCCGGCGACTTCGCGGCGGCGATCATGACCACGGACCGGGCGCCGAAGTCGTGCACCGTGAGCGCCGGGGGCGTGACCGTCTCCGCGCAGGCGAAGGGCGCCGGGATGATCGAGCCGAGGTTCGCGACGATGCTCTGCTTCGTGCAGACCGACGCCCAGGTCGCCGCTGCCGAGCCGCTCCTGCGCGACTCGGTCGCGCGCTCGTTCGAGCGGATCACCGTCGACGGGCAGCTATCCACCAACGACACCGTGCTCCTCCAGGCGACGGGAGGCGCGCAGCGGCCGATGCCCGCGGGCCTGCTCGAGGCGGTGCTGCTTCAGCTCGCGCTCGAGGTCGTCGCCGATGGCGAGGGGGCGACGCGTGTCGCGCGGATCGAGGTGCGCGAAGCGGCCGACGGGGCGGAGGCCGACAGGGTCGCGCGCGCGATTGCGAACTCGCCGCTCGTCAAGACCGCCCTCTACGGGCGGGACCCGAATTGGGGACGGATCGCGCAGGCGGCCGGCGCGGCACTCGCGGGCGAGGCGCTCGCCGACCTCGGCCCGGAGTCGATCGACGCGGCCGGCCTGGGCGGCGCCGACGCCGAGGCCGAGATCTCGATCGCGCTACGCCGCGGAGCGGCCTCCGGGCACGTCTACTTCTGCGACCTCAACCACGAGTACGTGCGGATCAACGCTGAGTACACGACATGAGTGGGACGCCGCGAGACGCGCCTGGCGTGGCCTCGGTCGAGACGCTCCTCGAGGCGCTGCCGTACATCCGCGAGTTCCACGGCCGCACCGTGGTCATCAAGTACGGCGGCGCGGCGATGCAGGAGGAGAACCTCCGCGACGCGTTCGCAACCGACGTCGTGCTGCTCAACTACGTCGGGCTCAACCCCGTGATCGTGCACGGCGGCGGCCCCGACATCACCCGCTACATGGAGCGGCTCGGAATGGAGGTCAGGTTCGTCGAGGGCGTGCGCGTCTCGGACCCCGAAACGGTCGAGGTCGCGAAGATGGTCCTGCTCGGCAAGGTGAACGCCGACATCGTCATGCGCCTCAACCGCCACGGCCAACCGGCGGTGGGGCTCTCGGGCGAGGACGGGGCGCTGTTCGAGATCAGTCCGCACGAGCGGGCCGAGGAGATCGGTTTCGTGGGCGAGATCGACCGCGTCGACGTCGAGGTCCTCAACCACATCGCGGCGGACTACATCCCGGTGATCGCCTCGGCGGGCGTCGACCGCGAAGGCCGCTCCTACAACGTCAACGCCGATACGGCCGCCGGGAAGGTCGCCGCGGCGCTCCACGCTTACAAGGCGCTCTTCCTCACGGACGTCGCCGGCTGGCTCAGCGACCCGGCCGATCCCGAGACGCTTCGCTCGCGGGTCACCCTCGACGAGGTGGACGGCGAGCTCGAGTCCGTCGGCGGCGGCATGAAGCCGAAGCTCGCCGCCTGCCTCGAGGCGATCCGCGGCGGCGCCGGGTCGGCGCACATCATCGACGGCCGCCAGCCGCACTCGCTGCTCCTCGAGCTGTTCACCGACGCCGGCGTCGGCACGATGGTCACAGCGTGAGCGTCGAGGAGATCCGGGGGCTCGAGCGACGCTACGCGATGGACACCTACGCGCGGGCGCCGGTCGAGTTCGTGCGCGCGGAGGGGGCCCGGCTGTGGGACTCCGAGGGCCGCGAGTACCTCGACTTCTTCGCCGGCCTTTCGGTCCACAACGCGGGGCATTGCCACCCGCGGATCGTGAGCGCGATCTCCTCGCAGGCGGCGGTGATCGCGGGGATGTCGAACCTCTTTTACTCGGCCCCGGCGATGCGGCTGTCGCAGCGGCTTGCCGAGTCGAGCCTCGGCGGCCGGGTGTTCCTCTGCAACTCCGGCGCCGAGGCGAGCGAGTGCGCGATCAAGCTGGTGCGCAAGCGCGCCCACGCCCGCGGCGTCTCCGAGCCTGAGATCGTCACCCTCGACGGTGCCTTCCACGGGCGCACGCTGGGGGCGCTCGCGGCGACGCCGAGGCTCGCCCGCGATGACCTGTTCGGCCCGCTGCCGCGCGGCTTTCGCGCGGTGCCGCGCGATGACCCGGACGCGCTGCGATCCGCGGTCGGCGAGCGCACCGCGGCGGTGATCATCGAGCCGATCCAGGGCGAGGCCGGGATCTTCTCGATCGCCGACGAGATGCTGCTCGCGGCCCGCGAGGTCTGCGACGACGTCGGTGCGGCGCTCGTCTTCGACGAGGTCCAGTGCGGCATGGGACGCACCGGCAGCCTCTGGGCGTACGAGCAGCTCCCGGCGCGCCCCGACGTGCTGACGGCAGCCAAGGCACTCGGCGGCGGCCTGCCCGTGGGCGCGGTGGTGACGACCCCGGAGCTGGGCGATGTGCTCGCGCGCGGCGACCACGGCTCGACCTTCGCCGGAGCGCCGATCGCCGCGGCGGCGGCGCTGGCGGCGCTCGAGGTCATCGACGATCCGGAGCTGCTGGCGGCGGTCCGGGCGACCGGTGAGCGTCTGATGGCGGGGCTCGGTGAGCTCGAGGGCGTCGTCGAGGTGCGGGGGAGGGGGTTGATGGTCGGCGTCACGCTCGCCGAAGGGCTCGACGCCGGCGACGTCTCACGGCGCGCTCTCGAGGCCGGACTCGTCATCAACGTGCCGGGCGAGCGGATGCTCCGTCTGCTCCCGCCGCTGGTCATCGGCGAGGCCGAGGTCGACGAGGCGCTCGCGATCCTCGGCGGCGTGCTCGCCTGAGAATCGGCGCCGGAGCGGTCTTTACACTCGCGCCCGTGCACGAGGATCCCACCCGTCGCATGGACGTCCCACCCCCGGGCCGCGGCGATGGCGGCTACGGCGAGCCGCCGCGCTCCGGGATGAGCGGGGGCATGAAGGCCGTGATCGCGATCCTGATCGCGGTGGTGATCGGTCTGGGCGTGGCACTAGCCGTGGTCGCCGCCGACAACGGCGACGACACGACCGCCGCCTCGGCGTCCTCGACCACCTCGTCGACGACGACCCCGCCCACGAGCACGACGAGCACGACGGCGCCGACGACCATTGCGCCGACCACGACCACCTCGTCGACGACGACCAGCTCCGCGACGACCACGACAACGGCGCCGGAGACGACGACGCAGACCACCACGGACCTCGGGACGGTCACCGAGGGCAGCGGGGGCACCGAGGCGCCATGAGGTGAGGAACGTCGCGTTGCGTGCGAGACTTCCGCGCCCATGAGCGAAGCCGAGGCGCCGCGGGTCGCGAGCTACCAGGCGGACCCGGCCCAGGTGGGCCGGGTCCTGCTGCTGTACTCCGGCGGCCTCGACACCTCCGTGATGGTGCGGTGGATCCAGGAGCGCTACGGCGCCGAGGTCGTCACGCTCACGGTGGACCTCGGCCAGCCGGGGGAGGATTGGGACGTGGTGGTCGGCAAGGCGCACGATCTCGGCGCGGTCGACTCGATCCGCGCCGACGCTCGCGAGGAGTTCGCGCGCGACTACGTGCTCCCCGCGATCAAGGCGAACGCGCTCTACGGCGGCGGCTATCCGCTGTTCACGGCGCTCGCCCGGCCGCTGATCGCAAAGCTCGCGGTCGCGCATGCTCGGGAGACCGGCTGCGACACGATCGCGCACGGGTGCACCGGGAAGGGAAACGACCAGGTCCGGATCGACGGCACGATCGCAGCGCTCGATCCGGAGCTCAAGGTGCTGGCGCCGGTCCGCGAGTGGAGCATGGGGCGCGACGAGGAGATCGAGTACGCCCGCCGGCACCGGATCCCGATCAAGGGCGGCACAGCGGCCTCGCCCTACTCGATCGACGACAACCTCTGGGGCCGCTCGTCGGAGGGTCGCTCGATCGAGGAGCTCGGCGAGCCGACTCCCGACGACGTCTTCAGGCTGGTGGCGCGGCCGGAGGAGGCGCCGAACGAGCCGCAGCTGGTTCGAGTCGGCTTCGAGGCCGGCTGCCCGGTCTCCATCGATGGCGAGCGCATGGAGCTGGTGGAGCTGATCGAGCGCGCCACGGAGCTCGGGGCAAGACACGGAGTGGGCGTCGTGGACCAAATCGAGGACAGGATCGTCGGGCTCAAGGTCCGCGACGTCTACGAAGTGCCGGCGGCGGCGATCATCCTCGAGGCGCACCGCGAGCTCGAGAAGCTCGTCTCGACGATCCACCAGAACAACTTCAAGCGGATCCTCGAGGACCGCTGGGCCTACCTCTGCTACGCCGGCCTCTGGCTCGAGCCGCTGCGCCACGACATCGACGCCTACATGGACTCGGCCAACGAGCTTGTCACCGGCGAGGTCACCGTGAAGCTCTACAAGGGGAGAGCCGCCGCGACGGCACGGTCATCGCCGTACGCGCTCTATGACCGCGCGCTGGCCGGGTTCGGCGAGTCCGGCGGGGAGTTCAGTCAGAGCGCGAGCCCGGGCTTCATCGAGCTGTTCACGCTCCAGAGCCGGATGGCGCACCGGATTCGGAGTCGGAACGGCCGGGTAAACGAAAGCGGCGACGAGGGAGGTGGCTGAGTTGGCTTCCACTATTTACGAGTTGATCGGGCGGCTGGCGGTGCGGGGCGCATGGATGCGCTTCGGGCGGCAGATCAAGGTCACAGGCATCGTCGTCGGGGTACTCGGCGCGGTGGGCGGATACCTGCTGGCGAAGCGAGAGCCGCCGGAGGGCTGAGCCTCATCTAGCCGGCGCACTCCCAGGCGGAGGAGCCGGAGTCCGCCCAGATCTGGGCCGCGACCTGGCTCTGCTGCTGCGGCGACGCGTCCTCCGGGTCGCCCTCGCCGCCGTAGAGGTCCCACGTCGAGGGCAGGATCTGATAGGCGCCGCCGGCGCCCGAGCTCGGATTGACGGCCCCGAAGTTGCCGCCGGACTCGCAGATCACGATCGACTCCGGGATCGCCCAGTCGCCGAACCAGTCGCCGACCTCGGTCTGCGCCTGCCGCTCGGAGATGCGCTCCAGCCGCTGGACCTCGGAGGTCCAGTCGCCGACCCGCGACTGCAGGTCGTCGATCGCCGCCTCCCGTTCGGCGCGAAGCGCCGCGAGCTGCTGCGCCTCCGCCTCGGCGTTCGCGCGCACCGACGCGATCTGGTCGCGCGCCGCTGCGATCCGGACGTTGAAGTCATGCGCCCGCTGCTCGGCGTCCTCGACCTGCGCCAGCCTCGCTTCGACCTGGTCGCGCAGATAGCGAACCCGGGCGACGAGCGCGGCGTCGGCCTGCTCCACGCGCCGCAGGTAGGTGGCCCGCGTCGCGAGATCGTCGAAGCCGTCGGCCTCCAGGAGAACGGTTGCCTCGTCGGGCATCCCGGAGCGGTAGATGTCGACCAGCCGGCTCGACAGTGCGTTCAGGGAGCGGCCGAGCTGCCGGCGCGCCGCGGCGAGCTGGTCGCGAGCTGCGGCGACCTCAGCCTCGAGCTGGCGCTCGCGCTCCTCGCCCTGGGCGAGGACGGCCGCGAGCTGCGCCTCGCGCTGGGCGGCCGCGATCGCCCGCTGCTGCGCGGCCGCGAGCTGCTCGGACGTCTGCTGGACCTGGGCGCCGAGCGCCTGCGCCTGCTCCTTCGCGCCGGAGATCTTCGAGTTGAGCTCGTCGATCGACTGCGCGAACGAGCCGGAGGCGCCGAGCGCGAGCGCGCAGCACGCTCCAAGCGCGAGCGCAGCCGCGATCCGGCTTCGGGCGGGGGAGGATTTGTGCTTGGCGTTGCCCATCGGTGGCGCCTACGGGGTTAGCTGACGGGCTCGCGCCGCACGAACGTGCCTGGGCCGGCGCTACGCGACCATGGTCGTGATTCGCCCCCGGCGGTGAAGAGCACCACCGCCCTCGGGTCCCCCGATTCCCGACTCCGCGTCACCCGAGAAGTGGCGTTTTGCAGGGAACTCGGCGAGGGCGGGACACTAGCGAACCGTTAGGGGCGGCTAAGCGCCGTGCGCGAGGATCCTTCCCCTGCAACGGATGTTGCACCGTTCTGCAACGTCCGTTGCGCGATGCAAATCCTTCACTGAATCCGCTTGATCTGCCGCGGGCGAAGGAGGGCCGTGAGCACCGGGCCGTCGATCGCGGCGAGGCCGCCCTTCTTCATCTCCACGCGACCGCCGGTGGCGAGCTGAATCGCGCGCGAGAAATCCGGCTCGTGCCCGACCAGCAGAACCTCGCCGCGGCCGGCGGCGAGCTCGCCGGGATCGAAGTCGCCGCCCCGCAGCGCGTCGGAGACCTCGACCTCGACTCCGAGCGGGTCGCACGCGATCCGAGCCGTGTCGAGCGCCCGCAACTTCGGGCTCGAGAGACAGCAGTCGAGCTCGACGCCCAGCGCCTCGAGCGCCCGCCCAGCGGCCCGCGCTTGGCGCTCTCCCTTCTCTGTCAGGCGCCGCGAGGCATCGTCGCTCGCCTCGTCCTCGGCGTCGCCGTGACGTAGGAGCCAGATCACGGTGCGGGATCCTCGCAGCTTGCGGGAACGGCCGCCCCGGTGCCGCCGGAACGCTTGCGATTATCGACGCGTGAGCGAAAGCGTGGTCCACCTCCACGTCCACAGCGAGTACTCGCTGCTCGACGGGGCGTGCAAGATCGATGCGATGGCGGCCCGCGCCGCCGAGCTCGGCATGCCCGCGCTCGGGCTCACCGATCACGGGGTCATGAACGGCGCGGTCGAGCACTACAAGGCCTGCACGAAGCACGGCGTGAAGCCGATTCTCGGGCTCGAGGCCTACCTCGTCGACGACCGCCGGACCGAGGGGCGGACGGAGCGCAACCACCTGACGCTGCTCGCGGCGTCGGACGAGGGCTTTCGGAACCTCGTCAAGCTGACCTCGTCCGGCTACCTCGAGGGCTTCCAGCGCGGCAAGGCGAACGTCGACATGGAGCTCCTCTCCCGCCACGCCGAGGGGGTAATCGTGCTCACCGGGTGCCTCCAGTCCCGGTTCTGCCGCCGGCTGGTCGAGGAGCGGCCCGCCGACGCCCGCTCGCACCTCGACGACCTCGTCCAGGTCTTCGGCCCCGACGACGTCTACTTCGAGGTCCAGGAGAACGGGATCGCCGAGCAGGCGAAGGCGAACGAGGGAATCGTCAGCCACGCCCGCGAGCTCGGGCGCCCGCTCGTCGCCACGGCGGACGTCCACTACCTGCGGCGCGACGACTACTCGAACCACGCCGCGCTCCTGTGCGTGCAGACGAAGTCCACCCTCGAGCAGCCGAAGCTCACCTTCGACACCAACGAGTTCTTCCTCAAGAGCGCCGACGAGATGCGGGAGTCGTTCGCCGCCCATCCCGGGGCGGTCGAGACGACGCTGGAGATCGCCGAGCGCTGCCAGGTGGACATCGAGCTCGGCAACCTGCTCCTGCCGCGCTTCCCGACCCCGGACGGTGAGGAGCCGCGCGAGATGCTCCACCGCCTCGCGCGCGAGGGCCTCGCGCGCCGCTACGGCGACCCGCCGCCGGCCGAGGCGGTCGAACGACTCGACTTCGAGCTCAGGGTGATCGCGGAGATGGGCTTCGACTCCTACTTCCTGATCGTCTGGGACTTCGTCAGGTTCGCGAAGGAGAGCGGGATCGCGGTGGGCCCGGGGCGGGGCTCGGCGGCCGGCTCGATCGTCGCCTATGCCCTCAACATCACGGACCTCGACCCGCTGGCGAACGAGCTCCTGTTCGAGCGCTTCCTGAACCCGGCCCGCAAGTCGATGCCCGACATCGACATCGACTTCTCGGTCCGCGGCCGCGAGCGCGTGATCCGTTACGTCCAGGAGAAGTACGGCCGCGAGTCGGTCGCCCAGATCATCACCTTCGGCACGATGGCGCCCCGCGCGGCGACCCGGGACGCGGCGCGGGTCCTCGGCTACGACTACGGCGCCGGGGACCGGGCGGCGAAGCTGATCCCGGAGCCGATCATGGGCCGCAGCCCGAGCTTCGACGAGTGCCTGAAGCCGGGCCAGGACCTTAAGCGCGCCTACGACTCCGACGACGACGTGCGGCGGATCGTGGACGTCGCCAAGGGCCTCGAGGGAATCGTCCGCAACAACTCGATCCACGCCGCCGCGGTGGTGATCGCGGACCGGCCGCTCAACGAGATCGTGCCGCTGCAGCTGGCCGAGGACCGAGGCCCGGCGGCAGAGAAGGGCGACAACGGCAGGCCCCAGCGCTCCTACAAGATCGTCACGCAGTACTCGATGGGACCGATCGAGGAGATCGGGCTTCTGAAGATGGACTTCCTCGGGCTGCGCAACCTCGACGTGATCGAGGACGCCGTCGACATCATCAAGCGCTCGCGCGGGATCGAGGTCGAGATGGAGTCGATCCCGCTCGACGACGCGAAGACCTATGAGATGCTCGCCCGCGGCGACTCGGTCGGCGTCTTTCAGCTCGAGTCCGAGGGCATGCGCGAGGCGCTCAAGCAGATCCGTCCGACCGAGTTCAACGACATCGTCGCGATCGGAGCCCTCTACCGGCCCGGCGCGATGCGCTTCATCGCCGACTACGCGCGCGGTAAGCGCGACCCGGGGTCGATCACCTACCAGGATCCGCGGCTCCGGCCGATCACCGAGGAGACCTACGGCTGCTGCATCTACCAGGAGCAGCTGATGGAGATCGCCAAGCGGATCGCCGACTTCAGCCCTGCCGAGGCCGACGACCTGCGCAAGGCGGTGGGCAAGAAGAAGCGCGACCTGATGGCGACGATGGAGGACAAGTTCATCGAGGGGTCTCGCGAGTCGGGCACGGCGCCCGCCGTCGCCAAGGACCTGTGGTCGCTGATGACGGCCGCGGCCGACTACTCGTTCAACAAGTCCCACGCCGCCTGCTACGCGCTGATCTCCTACCGCACCGCCTACCTGAAGGCGAACTACCCCGCGGAGTACATGGCGGCGGTGATCTCGTCGGTGATGTCGACGAAGGACAAGGTCCCGTTCTTCGTCAACAAGTGCGCGGAGCTGGAGATCGAGGTGCTCCCGCCCGACGTGAACTCCTCCGACCACGGCTTCGTCGTCTCCGGCAACTCGATCCGCTTCGGCCTCGACGCCGTGAAGAACGTCGGCCACGCCGCGGTCGAGTCGATCATCGCGGCGCGCGAGTCCGGCGGCGCGTTCGAGTCGATCTGGGACTTCTGCGAGCGGGTCGACGCCCGCGCCGTCAACAAGCGCGCGATCGAGTGCCTGGTCAAATGCGGCGCGCTCGACTCGACCGGCGACGCCCGGCACGGCATGCTCGAGGTGCTCGCCCACGCGCAATCGGCGGGGCAGAAGTCCCAGGAGGACTCGCGCCGCGGCCAGGGGTCGATCTTCGACCTCGGCGACGACGGACTCGACGCGTCCGGCCCGAGCCTCGCCCCGCCCCGCCACCAGCCGGTGCCGGCGGGCGAGTTCGACCAGCGTGAGCTCCTGCGGCTCGAGAAGGAGATCCTCGGGACGTTCCTCTCCGCGCACCCGCTGAGCGAGGTCCGCGACGCGCTCCGCGCTCGCGTCGACCGCGGTCTCGCCCAGGTCGCCGAGCTCCAGGACGGCTCGTGGGTGACCGTCGGCGGGATCGTCAGCGAGGCCAAGAAGGTGCGGACGCGCAACGGCGGCTACGTCATGTTCGCGACCCTCGACGACCTCGAAGGCCAGATCGAGCTGTTCGTGCGCGATGCCGCCGGCGAGGCCGCGGAGGCGATCGCCGTCGATCGGATCGTGATCGTGCGCGGTCGCGTCGACCACAAGGGCCGCGGCGACATGAGCGTCGTCGTCAACGAGGCGGAGGCCTTCGAGCCAGGAGCGGGCGAGCTCGAGGCGGCGCGCGCCAAGGCCGCGGCGGCCGTGGCGCCGCTCGTGCTCCGCATCGATGCGGCGGACTTCGCGGCAACGCTGGTCGAGGACCTGAAGGCGCTCTTCGAGGACTACCCGGGCACCAGCGAGGTGCTGCTCGAGATGCGCACGCGCGGCGGCACCCGCCGGCTCAAGTTCGGGAACGGCTACCGCGTCGCGCCGACCGCGGCCCTGCGCGCGTCGATCGACGAGCTCCTCGGACCGGCGGCGCTAGCCGCTTAGGACCTAAACTCAACCAGTGGCCACGGTTTCAAAAGGCCCACGCACCGAAGCCTCCGAGTGCCGCCGGTGCCGCACTTTCTGCGACAAGCTGATCGAGCCCCGCGGCTGCATCGAGATCGGCTGTCGCTTCCTCTACAGCTACGAGGACCAGCTGACGGGTGGCCGCTACATGGGCTGCATGCGCAAGGTCTTCAGCGCGGAGATCGACATCGACATGTTCGAGCTGGCCGAGGCCTCGGGGGGATTCGGCGGCCTGAAGATGACGGGTGACTCGCTGCCCCAGTGTCAGTTTCGGGTCGAGCCGAGCTACGAGGGCGACGGGCCCGCGTACTCGTGCGTGAACCGCGCCTTCTTCGACTGCACCGACTCCGCGCCCGAGGGCATTCGCGCCTTCGACCTGCGCAACGCGCTCGGCTCAGCGAGGCGGCGCGGCGCGTCGTTTTAGCGCTTCTTCCGGCGCCGCCGCGACGCGATCCCGCGGCGCCGCAGGCGTTTCGCGATCTGCACCTGCTCGCGGTCGATCTGTCCGCTGGGGCCCGGCGTCTCGAGCAGTGCCGGCAACTTCTCGAAACGGGGCTCCGAGAGGAAGGCCGCGAGACCCCGCTCGCCGATCTCGCCCTCGCCGAGGCTCGCATGGCGGTCGCGGTTGCCGCCCAGCGGGATCTTCGAGTCGTTGACGTGCAGGCAGACCAGCCGCCCGAGTCCGACCTTGGCGTCGAACTCATCGGCGACCTTGGCGACCGCATCGGCCGTGCGCACGTCGAAGCCCGACGCGAACAGGTGACAGCAATCGAGGCATACGCCAACCCGATCGTCGCCGTCGAGGAGCTCGATCAGGTCGGCGAGCTCGTCGAAGTTGCGGCCGAGGGGCCCCTCGGTGCCGGCCGTGTTCTCGAGTAGGACCGGGCAGCCGTCGCTGTCCGACAGGGACTTGGCGATCGCCTTTGCGGCCCGCTTCATCGAGGCATCGTGAGGCTCGCCCTTGCGAGCCCCGGCGTGGAGGACCACGCCGTCGGCCCCGATCCCGTCGCCGACGCGAAGCGCGTGAGTGAGGGACGCGATCGACTTCGCGCGGATCTCGCGGTCCTTGCTCGCGCAGTTGATCAGGTAGACGGCGTGGATGATCACCGACTGAAGCGGTGAATCGCCGAACGCGGCGCGGAACCTCTCGAAGCCCTCGGTCGAGTACTTCGTCGGCCGCCACATCCGCGGGCTCTGGTTGAAGATCTGGATCGCGTCGCAGTCGAATTCGACCCCGCGCTCGACCGTCTTCTCCAGCCCGCCGGCCGTCGATACGTGGGCGCCGATCAGCAAGCGCGTGACTCTAGCGCCGCGACGCGCCACCGTTTCTCGACCGTAGCGGCGGGTATTCCGGGGAAAGCCGGTCACGGAAACGACCGACGAAAGGAGGAGAGATGTACATCGGCATAGGCACTCTGCTCATCATCATCCTGCTGATCATCCTGCTCACCTAGGTGCGGCGGGGGCAGCGGGCGGCACTAGTGTTTCGCCCGTGCCTCCGAGAGTCAGATTCGCGCCCTCGCCGACGGGGGCCCTGCACATCGGTGGCGCCAGGACGGCGCTCTACAACTGGCTGTACGCGCGCGGTCGCGGCGGCGAGCTGGTCCTCCGGATCGAGGACACCGACCGCGAGCGCTCCACGCCCGAGAACGTCGAGCAGATCCTCGACGCCCTGCGTTGGCTCGAGCTCGACTGGGACGAGGGGCCCCTGAGCCAGGCGGAGCGAGCGCCGCGCCACCGAGAGCGAATCCAGGAGCTGGTGCGGGACGGGAGCGCGTACCCGGACCCGGCCAGCGGCGAGGAGGTGCGCACCTGGCGCGAGGCCCACGGCGGCGTCGGCTATCGCGGTGAGCCCCGTGACGTCGAGGGCGCTGCGATCCGCCTGCGGATCCCGGACAAGGGCGAGACCGTCGTCGACGACGCGATTCGCGGGCCAGTCCGGTTCGAGAACCGACTCACGGACGACCTCGTGATCGCGCGCGGCGACGGCACCCCGCTCTACAACTTCGCGGTCGCGGTCGACGACGCCGACATGGGGATCACCGAAGTCATCCGCGGCGACGACCACCTCTCCAACACCCCGAAGCAACTCCTCGCGCTCGAGGCGCTCGGGGCCCAGGCGCCGCGCTACGCGCACCTGCCGCTGCTCCACGGTCCTGACGGCAAGAAGCTCTCCAAGCGCCACGGCGCCGCGTCGGTGCAGGAGCTCCGCGCTGCCGGCTACCTACCGGCCGCGGTTCGCAACTACCTCGCGCTGCTCGGCTGGGGCGCGGCCGACGATCAGACGCTCCTCTCCACCGAAGAGCTCGTCGAGCAGTTCGAGATCGAGCGGGTGGGGAGGGCGTCGGCCATCTTCGACGAGAAGAAGCTGAGGTGGATGAACGGGCGCCACATGCGCGAGCTGCCGCTCGACGACTACGTGGACGCGGCGGCGTCGCAGCTCGAGCGCGAGGGCCATCCCGAGGCGGCCGCCGACCGCGAGACACTGCGCGCCGCCAGCGCGATCGCGCAGGAGAAGGCCCAGACGCTGAGCGAGCTCTGGCCTCTGATCGCGTTCCTCTTCGAGCCGCCGGTCGACGACGAGAGGGCATGGTCCAAGGTGATGCGAGACGGCGTCGGCGATCGGCTCGAAGCGGGGCTCGAGGCGCTGCGCACGGCCGAGCCGTTCGACCCGCCGACCCTCGAGGCCGAGCTCGGCAAGGCGGTCGAGCGCCTCCACGTGAAGCCGGGGGCCGTCTACCAGCCGCTGCGCGTCGCGATCACCGGGACCACGGTCTCACCCGGGATCTTCGAATCTTTGGCGGCGCTGGGTCGCGAGCGGGCCGTCGAGCGGGTTGAGACAGCGCTTGCGCGCGTGCGCGATTGACGCCTGCGCGACTGCGGCTGATCCGAGCCGCTTACTCGATCATGTTCGAGCGCAGCCCGATCGCGACGGCGTGAGCACGGTCGTGCGCCTCGAGCCGCGAGAGGGCCGCCTTCGTGTGGGTGCGAACGGTCTCGGTGC
Organism: Solirubrobacterales bacterium; assembly: GCA_035296705.1. Lineage (GTDB taxonomy): Bacteria > Actinomycetota > Thermoleophilia > Solirubrobacterales > 70-9 > WHSW01. The sequence goes on along the minus strand of DATHAL010000009.1, from coordinate 56,000 downwards.
TGAGCCCGAGCCGCTCCGCCGCACCGCCGGTGGAGAGCCCGTCGGCGTATAGCTGCAGGATCTCGCGCTGGCGCCTCGTCAGCGCGCGCCCGTTCGCGTCCTTTGCCGCCGGATCGACGAACTCCTGGGCCTCCGCGGCGGCGTCGATCGCGGCGAGCAGCGCCTTTGCGGGCGAGCACTTCGCGACGTAGGCCGTGGCGCCGGCCTCGATCGCCTCACTCGCCGTGCGGCGCTCCGGGCGCGTGCCGTGGGCGACGATCCCGAGTCGCGGGCGCGCTCTGGCCAGCGCGCGGATCGCACGGATCCCAACGGGCCCGCCGCCGTTGCCGCCCTGTGATCGGAGCTCGACCACGGCGACGTCGAAGTCGCCGAGCGCCGTCATCAGCTCGATCGCCGCCTTCGAATCCGGCGCCTCCTCGACCTCGTAGCGGTCGCCGAGAAGGCCTCTGATCCCCATCCGGACGGTGGGATGCTCGTCAATGACCAGACAGCGCCGTTCCTCGTTCACTCCATGCCCCGACCCGGGGGACGCCCCGTAAGACGCTCCGCCGGCTCTAAAACCGGCAGCGGCCCCGACGGGGCCGCTTCATCGCATCCTAACCACACTGGGTCGAGGCGACCGCCGCCGGTCCGGTATGAGCGAGGTTTTTTCGCCCGCTCGATCCGCTACAACCACCTGACCAGTGATCTCCGTCACTTCGAAGTCCCGCTACGCCGTCGTGGCGATGGCCGAGCTCGCGCGGGCCGGCGCCCGTCCAGTGCCGATTGCTCAGGTCGCCGAGCGCCGCGGGATGCCGGTGCAGTTCCTGGAGCAGCTCTTCTCGACCCTCCGTCGCGACGGCCTGCTTCAGAGCCAGCGCGGCGTCAAGGGCGGCTACACCCTGGCCCGCCCGCCCGAGGAGATCACCGTGCTCGAGGTCGTGCAGGCGCTCGACGGGCGCGTCGGAGAGGAGGGGAGGGAGGCCGGCGGCATCTGGAAGGAGGGGGTCGAGGCCCTCCGCGACGTCTTCCGCTCGACGACCATCGCGGACATCGTCCGCCGCGAGGCCGACGAGGTCGGCGCGGGCATGTACCACATCTAGCGTGCTCCGCACTTCGTTCTTCGGCCTGCAGGGGATACTGCGCAGAGGATGTCGGAGGAGAACCTCGACCTCGTGCGCCGGGCCGTGAGCGCGTACAGCCGCGGTGATCTCGACGGACTGTTCGAGGACTGGGCCCCGGACGCCGTCCTCGACTGGTCGAACTCGCGCGGGCTCGATGCGCGGGTCTTTCATGGACTGGATGAGATCCGGTCGTTCACCGAGCGATTCATCGGCAGCTTCGACGCGATACGGATCGACCTCGAGGACGTGTTCGAGATCACCGAAGGCGTCGTGATCGCGGAGAACGTGGTCCACGTTCGCGGGCGTGACGGCATCGAAGCTCAGGCGCGCAGCACGTGGCTGATCACCATTCGAGACGGCCGCCAGACGTCGCTCACGCTCTTTCAGACGAGGGAAGAGGCGCTCGGGGCCGCGGACCGCTCCGACGCCACCTAGCTCGATGGCGTGCCGTCGCCGACCGACTCGGCGACACTGGCGTCCGCCTCGATCACGAGGTGCTCGACATCGAGGCCCCTGGCGAGCACGCGGCCGGCCGAGAGGGCATCGTCCTTATTGGAGCAGGTGATGACGTCACTGGGGTGACCATCGATCGCCACCGTCCACAGCCCGTCCCGATGCTCCGTCCGCACGCATCCGTTCTGCATCATGCCCCCTTGCTTCCGCGACTGGCCGTGGAATTACCCACCGGAGGACGTTCCACACATCGCGGCGCTCGCTAGCGACCGCTACTGCTTCGCGCACGCCTGGCCCGCGTCGAACGCAGCGTCGAGGATGTCCTCGGGCACGCCGCCTCCAGAGGAGGCCGACTGAACCGCGCTACGGATGTCGGCGTCCGTGAGCGAGCTGTCGAGCTGGTCGATCGCGCAGTCGGCCTGGCTCTTCGTCAGGTCCTCGGTCTGCGTCAGCACGCCGAGCAGCGCACGGTTGAACTGATCGCGCTGCGCACTCGCATCGCCGCCGTTCGCGGCAGGCGTGGTCGTGGTCTCGGTCGAGGTCGTCGATGCAGCCGTGTCGTCATCGCCCCCGCACGCGCCGAGCGCCAGTCCGGCGGCGGCCGCAGCGGCGAGCGCCACGCTGCGGATCCTGGACGGCCCCGACATCGCGGGCACTGTAGACGGCCGACCGGCGCCGCCGCCTCGCCCGCCGGTTGGGCTACCTTGGCTCAAGCGGATGGCCGACGCAGCGAGCACACCGAGCCCACGGGTGGGCGCCGAGACGTCGACGGCGATCGGCGACACGCCGCTCGTCGGCCTGAGCCGGCTCGGCGAAGGGATCGGCGCGGAGCTCGTCGCGAAGCTCGAGCACCTAAACCCGGGCGGCTCGGTCAAGGACAGGATCGGACTGGCCATGATCGAGGCGGCGGAGCGGGAGGGGGCACTCGGTCCCGGCGGGGTCATCGTGGAGCCGACCAGCGGCAACACCGGGATCGCGCTCGCGATGGTCGCCGCGGCCCGCGGCTACGAGCTCGTGCTGACGCTTCCGGAGGGAATGAGCCGCGAGCGGACGAAGCTCCTGCGCTGCTACGGCGCGGAGGTTCACGAGACCCCGTCGCTTGGAGGGATGGGCGAGGCCATTCGGCTCGCGGAGGAGATCGTCGCCGACCGCGGCGCCTTCATGCCGCAGCAGTTCTCGAACCCGGCGAACCCCGAGATCCACCGGCGGACGACGGCGGAGGAGATCTGGCGCGACCTCGACGGCGAGATCGATGTCTTCGTCGCCGGCGTCGGCACCGGGGGCACGATCACGGGCGTCGGCCAGGTGCTGAAGGAGCGCCGGCCGGATGTGCACGTGGTCGCGGTTGAGCCTGCGACCTCCGCTGTGCTCTCCGGCGCACCGGCAGGCCCGCACAAGATCCAGGGGATCGGCGCGGGGTTCGTTCCAGAGGTGCTCGACCGCGAGGTGATCGACGAGGTGATCGCCGTCGACGACGAGACCGCGCTCGAGACGGCGCGCGAGTCGGCGCGGCGCGAGGGCCTCCTGGTCGGGATCTCATCGGGAGCGGCGCTGAGCGCGGCGCTCGAGGTCGCCGCTCGCCCCGAGATGAGCGGAAAGCGAATCGTCGCGATCGTCCCCGACGGCGGCGAGCGCTACATGTCCCTGCCCTTCTTCGCCGCCGACTGATGCTTGGGCTCGGGACACTGCGGCGCGTGCTCAGCGAGGTCTCCTGCGACGTGGCCTCGGCACGCGAGCGCGACCCGGCGGCCCGCGGTGTCGGGACGGTCGAGATCCTCACGAGCTGGGCGGGGGTCCAGGCCCTGCTCGGGCACCGCGTCGCCCACGCGCTTTATGAGGCGGGCGTGCCGCTCGCGCCGCGGACGATCGCCTTCGCGAGCCGCGCGGTCACCGGGGTCGAGATCCACCCGGCGGCGAAGATCGGCCAGGAGTTCTTCATCGACCACGGCTCCGGCGTCGTGGTCGGTGAGACCGCCGAGATCGGCGACCGGGTGACGCTCTACCAGGGCGTCACGCTCGGCGGCACCGGCTTCGCTCGCGGCAAGCGCCATCCGACGGTCGGCGACGACGTCACGATCGGCTCTGGCGCGAAGCTGCTCGGGCCCGTCAACGTCGGCCACGGCGCCAAGGTCGGCGCGAATACGGTGGTGATCGAGGACGTGCCGCCGAACTCGACCGTCGTCGGCAACCCCGGCCACCCGGTGCGGGTGGAGGGCCGGCGCCCCGAGGGCCCGGACGCCGACTGGATCCACCTCCCGGACCCGATCGCCGACGCGATCAGGGCACTCTCGGACCGCCTCGCGACGCTCGAGCGGCGCCTGTCGGAGATCGACGGCAAGCCCGCCGAGGGCGAGGTCAAGGAGCTCCGGCCTCGCCGCGGTCCGACCTCGGCCGGAGGCTGACAGACCGGCTCCCTCCTCGGCTACGCGTCGACTCGCACATTGCTCGGTTCCGGACCGAGAAAGCGCCGACTCGACGCTGACCCTCGGGGGCCGCTCAGGTCGCTCGACGGTCGGCGTCGGGTCAGGTTCCGCGCCGCGACCGGGACTATCCTCGCCTCGGTGAGCACCGAGGCCGGATATGGCGTGCCGCTGACGCCTGGAGCGAACGCTGAGGAGCGCCTGCTCGCCGATCTCAACCCCGCGCAGCGCCAGGCGGTCACGCACGGCGATGGGCCGCTTCTCGTGCTCGCCGGCGCCGGCTCGGGCAAGACTCGGGTGCTCACGCACCGAATCGCGTGGCTGCTCGCCACCGGCCGCGCCCGGCCGAGCGAGATCCTCGCGATCACCTTCACCAACAAGGCGGCGAACGAGATGCGCGAGCGGGTCGCGGCGCTGATCGGCGGCATCTCGCGGGCTATGTGGGTGATGACCTTCCACTCGGCCTGCGCGCGGATCCTGCGCGCCGACGCCCCGCGTCTCGGCTACAAGCGCGCGTTCACGATCTACGACGAGGCCGACTCGCTGCGGATGGTGAAGCGCTGCGAGCAGGAGCTCGAGCTCGACCCGAAGCGCTATCCGCCACGCGCGATCAAGGCGGCGATCTCGGCCGCGAAGAACCAGCTCGTCGACGCGAGCGACTACGGCGACGCCGCCTCCAGCGCGTTCGAGGAGGCCGTCGCCGATACCTACAACCTCTACGAGCGGCGGATGGTCGAGGCGAGCGCGATGGACTTCGACGACCTCCTCGTCCGCACCGTCAACCTGCTGGAGCTCTTCGCGGACGTGCGCGACAAGTACCGCCGCATATTCCGCTGGGTGCTCGTCGACGAGTACCAGGACACCAACCGCGCCCAGTACCGCCTCCTTCAGCTGCTCGCCGAGGAGCACCGGAACCTGACGGTTGTTGGGGACGATTTCCAGTGCCTGGTCGAGGGAACCGAGATTGCGATGGCGGACGGCTCCGCGAAGCCGATCGAACGCCTCGAGCTGGGTGACGAGGTGCTTTCCTGCCATGGCAGCGGGGACTTCAGGGGGGCGCCGGTCACCGGCTTGGATCGAGCTGTGAAGAAGCGCGGAATCGAGATCGCCACGCAGGGCGGCCGTCGTCTGCGAAGCACGCCGGAGCACATGCATTTCGCGGGCTACAAGGTCGGGCTGGCTCCACAGCTTCACCTGACCTATTTGATGTGGAAGCGCGGGATCGGTTTCCGAGTTGGCACCACGCGGATGTACACCGACAAAAAGGGGAAGGCAACGCACGGTCTGCGCCTTCGGTCCTTCATGGAGTACGCCGATGCTGCGTGGGTTATCTCCACGCATCAGAGCGACGCGGATGCTCGCCAGGCGGAAACCCTCGTATCACTCCGCTATGGCATACCGACGCTTCCATTCGTCGCGCGCGTCGGTAGGAAGGCCAGCCAGTCAGTCGTCGCCGACCAGGGCCGAATCGACGAGATCTTCGATGCCATCGACTCTGAGGCCGCAGGTCGCCGACTGCTCGCAGACGAGGGACTGAGCTTTCAGCATCCCCATCATCTGCCGGGATCGTTCCTGGGGCGCCGCCGGAACCTCACGTTGACGATGTGTGGCGACAAGCGGCGGCAAACGCCGATGCATCGCCTCGCGATGGTGGGACGCGATGCGGAGGGCAAGCGCGCGCTCGAGAACCTGGATCTCTCAGTGCGACCCGCAAAGTCGCAGTCCGGCTCATGGCGCTACGAGACTTGTCTCAAGGACTTCAGCGAGGCTGTTCGGATTGCGGGCCGCGTGAGCGGCGCGATGGACATCTCAGTTCGAGTCATGGGGCGATTCGGCTCGGACAAGCAGGGGCAGGTCGGCACGAACTCCCTGCCATGCATTCCGGCGGCATCCGTGCGGCCCGGAATGGCGATGTTCACGGATGACGGCGGTTACGACACCGTCGAGTCTGTCCGATCGATCGAACTCAGCCGGCCCGTCTACGACATCAATGTCGAGGGGACGCACAACTTCGTGGCGAACGGCCTCGTCACGCACAACTCGGTCTACAGCTTCCGCGGCGCCGACATCCGGAACATCCTCGAGTTCGAGCGCGACTTCCCCGACGCGGCCACGGTGATGCTCGAGCAGAACTACCGCTCGACGCAGACGATCCTCGACGCCGCGAACGCGCTGATCGCGCACAACGAGAGCCAGAAGGAGAAGCACCTCTGGACCGACGGCGCGACCGGGGAGAAGCTGACGGTCGCCGAGCTCGACGACGAGCACGCCGAGGCCCGCTACGTCGCGTCGGAGATCAACCGCCTGGTCGAGGACGGGACGCCGCGCGACCAGATCGCGGTGTTCTACCGGATGAACGCCCAGAGCCGGGTGCTCGAGGACACGCTGGTGAGGTTCGAGATCCCCTACCAGGTGATCGGGGGGACGAAGTTCTATGACCGCGCCGAGATCAAGGACGCGGTCGCCTACCTGGCGCTGCTCGCCAACCCCGCCGACGCGATCTCCTTCTCACGCGTCGTCAACTCGCCGCGGCGCGGGATCGGCCAGCAGACGCAGGCGCGGCTGCTATCGCACTCGAACACGATCGGCGAGGACATCTGGAACGTGTTCTCTAACCCGCCCGGCGTCCCGGGCCTCGGCTCGGCCGCGTTCAAGGCCGTCGGGAGGTTCGCCGACACGATGGCATCGCTGCGCGAGCGAGCGGAGCGCAATGGCCCGCTCGCCGAGCTTCTCGAGGCGATCCTGCGGGAGACCGGTTACGTCGAGGCGCTCGAGGCGGAGCGCACGGTCGAGGCGGAGGGGCGGATCGAGAACCTCGAGGAGCTGGTGGGCGTTGCCGGGGAGTTCGACGCGAACCGCGAGGTCGAGGGCGATCAGGAGCTGACGCCGCTCGAGGAGTTCCTCGCCCAGATCCGACTCATCTCCGAGCAGGACTCGATCCGCGAGGAGGAGAGCCTCGCGACACTGATGTCGCTCCACAACGCGAAGGGCCTCGAGTACGACGTGGTGTTCATGATCGGCTGCGAGGAAGGCGTCTTCCCGCACTCGCGCTCGATCGAGGAGGGCAACCTCGAGGAGGAGCGGCGGCTCTGCTACGTCGGCGTCACGCGCGCCCGCCGCCGGCTCTGGATGACCTGCGCCCGTCGGCGGGCTCTGCACGGCGCCTCGAGCTGGAATCTGCCGTCGCGCTTTCTCGCCGAGATCCCGGATCAGCTCGTCGACCGCGAGGTGGCCACGACGACGACCGGCTGGTCGAGCGGGGCCTCGGCGCGTGAGACGGCGCTGGGCGGGTCGCGCGGGGCCGGGGGTGGCTTTGCGGCCCCTCCGCGACCGCAGCCGTCGCCGCCCGCCATTCCCTATGCCGTCGGCGACGACGTCGTCCACGCGAGCTTCGGCGAGGGAGTCGTGACCGGCGTCGAGGCGGGTTCGGTGGTCATCGTCCGCTTCGCGGGCGACGGCGCGGAGCGCAAGCTGATGGCCGACTACGCGCCGCTGAAGAAAGTCGCGTGAGCGCAACGGTGATCGACGGCAAGGCGGTCGCCGCCCGCGTCCGCGAGCGCGTGGCGCGCGGGGTGGAGGAGTTCGCCGCGGCGAACGACGGCCACACGCCGGGCCTCGCGACCGTCCTGGTCGGCGACGACCCGGCGTCCCAGATCTACGTCGGCAACAAGCGCAAGCAGACGGAGGCGGTCGGCATGCGCTCGATCCACCACGGGCTGTCGGCGGAGACGGCCCAGGAGGAGCTCCTCGAGCTCGTCGCGGAGCTGAACGCCGACGACGGGGTCGACGGGATCCTCGTGCAGCTCCCACTGCCCGCCGGGATCGACCAGGACGCGGTGATCGCCGCGATCGATCCGGCAAAGGATGTCGACGGCCTGACGGCGGTGAGCGCCGGCCTGCTGGCGCAGGGGCGTCCCGGACTCGTCCCGTGCACGCCTCAGGGAGTGATCGAACTCCTGGGCGAGGCGGGCGCGCGGCTCGCGGGCGCCGAGGCGGTGATCGTCGGTCGCTCGATCCTCGTCGGTCGTCCGCTCGCCGCGCTGCTGTTGCAGGAGGACGCGACCGTCACGGTCTGCCATTCGCGGACGCGCGACCTCGCTGCAGTCTGCTCGCGCGCCGACGTCGTGATCGCCGCGGTCGGCTCGCCGCGGCTCGTCACAGGGGAGATGGTCAAGCCGGGCGCCACCGTGATCGACGTCGGTACCAATCGCACCGACGACGGGCTGGTCGGAGACGTCGACTTCGACGCGGTCGCGGAGGTGGCGGGGGCGCTCACGCCCGTTCCCGGCGGCGTCGGCCCGATGACGATTGCAATGCTGCTCAGCAATACGCTGAGGGCGGCCTCCCAACGTCCGCGTTAGTGCTTAGGCTGCCGCCGGCAATCCTTCCTACGCTTAGAGGAGAGCTATGGACTTAGACAGAGTCAGGCGAGGCGAACTGATCGCGGGGATCTCGGCCGTAGCCCTGTTCATCATCATGTTCCTGCCCTGGTTCGGCTTCGACGTCAGCGGCGTCGCCGAGGATGTCACCGGTGACGTCGATGCCAATTTCAACGCCTGGGAGTCGTTCGGCTTCATCGACATCGTCCTGTTCGTGACCGTGATCGTGGCCGTTGCGTTCGCGGCCGCCAGCGCGATGTCGCAGACCGTGGCGCTGCCCGTGGCGGCGAGCGCGATCACCGCTGGGCTCGGGATCCTCTCGACAATCCTGATCATCTACCGCCTGCTCGATACGCCCAGCGACGCGGACCGCAAGTACGGCGTGTTCCTCGGCCTGATCGCTGCGGCCGGAATTGCGTACGGCGGTTGGCTCGCGATGCAGGAGGAGGGCACCTCCTTCGGCGATGAGGCGGACCGCCTCCAGGGACGCGATACGAGCGCGCCACCGCCGTCCACCTAGCAAGCGGGGAGCCGGGCGCCAGCGCTCGGCAGGAGAGGTGAGACGCGACGGCCGCCCACGGGGCGGTCGTCGGCGTTTCCGGGTCAGGCGGCGCGCTGCGCGACCGCGGTGGCGACCCGTCCTGCCATCGCCATGATCGTCAGCATGGGGTTGACGCCCAGCGAGCTCGGCAACAGTGAGCCGTCGGCGACGTGGAGTCCCTCCGCGCCGTGGACGGCGCCATCGGCGCCGGCGACCCCGCGCCGGGGATCGGCGTCCATCCGCGCCGTGCCCATCGGGTGGAACGCCTCGAGACGCAGCGCGGAGCGGGGCGGCGGCGAGGCCTCGAGCTCGGCGATCCGCGATCGCGGCAGGGTCGGGATCCCGGAGATCTGCGGATAGACCTCGGACGCCCCGGCCGCGTGGTAGAGCTCGGCGGCGCGCGCGATCCCGAACACGAGCCGGCGCGCGTCGTCGGGCAGCAGCCGGTAGGAGATGCGCAGCGACCCGTCGCGCCCGAGCCCGACGCGGCCGCTCGAGCGGTCCGAGAGGTGGACGCCGGTCGAGGCGAGGTGGTCGAAGGCGAGCAGGCGCTCCTGGTGTTCGGCGCCGATGCCAGGCAGCCACTGGCCGCCGAACGCGAGCGGCGTGAAGGTGGCCTCGAGCAGGATGCCCTGCGGCTCCCACTCCTCGACGGCGTAGCTCTGCATCACGCCCTGCCAGCCGACCACCGGCTCGTCGAAGCGCGCGCCGACCCAGCACGCCGGATGGATCCGCAGGTTGCGGCCGAGCTGGCCGCTCCGTGAGCGAAAGCCGGACCGTATGAGGAGCTCCGGCGTTCCGAACGCGCCGCCGGCCAGGACGACGCCGCGTCGCGCGCGGACCTCATACCGCCGCCCACCGCCGCCGCGCGCGACGCCCGCCCGGCATTCGAGCCCGGTGGCGCGGCCGCGCTCGAACACGATCCGCCGCGCCTCCACTCCCGCGCGCACCCGAGCGCCGGCCGCGACGGCCCGCGGCAGGTAGGAGACGTGCATGGCGCGCTTTAGGTCGAGGCGGCAGCCGATCGGGCAGGAGCTGCATTGCTCGCAGCGGCCCGCGTTGCGCCGCAGCGGCGCGTGCCGGACCCCGAGCGCCTCGGCGCCCGCGCGCAGGAGCTGCCCGTTGCGGCCCATGCGCTCCGGGTCGACCTCGCGCACGTCGAGCATCTCCTCGATCTGCGCGAAGTCGGACTCGAGCTTCGTCGCCCAGCCGATCCCGTGCTCGGCTGCCCACCGGGCGAGCACCGGCTCCGGGGTGCGAAAGCAGGTGCCCGAGTTGATCACCGTCGTGCCGCCCACCGCGCGCCCGACCGGCGTCGGGATCGAGGGGCGGCCGTCGGCGATCGTGAGCCCACCGTCGCGATAGAGCGCCGCGATCGCCGCGATCGGCTCGGACGGAAAGCTGGTGCGGTCGAGATGCGGTCCCGCCTCGAGCACGAGCACGTCGAGCCCGGACTCGGCCAACACGGTCGCGGCGACCGCGCCGCCCGCCCCGGACCCCACGATGATCACGTCGCACTCCTCGGCGGCGCCGTTCGGCTCGAGGTCGCCCAGCGACGCGTCCCGGGCCGCGTCGGGCTCCGCGCCCTCGGCGACGCCGCATCGCCACCGGTAGCCGACCGACTCCTCCACGCGGATGTCGTTCGCGTACCCGAGCCCCACCAGGACCTTGAGGAAGAGGAGCAGGTCGCGGCGAAGCCGCGATCCGTCACGCTCGAGGTCGCGCAGGTAGCGCTGCCGGGCGCTGACGCTCGCGCGCGAGAACCGGCGCAGCGCAAGCCACTCGAACGCCCGCAGCGCGAGCTTGATCTGGCGCATCGTCCGCGGCGGCAGCGCTGCGAGCAGCGGGGCGAGCTGGGCGACCGGATCGACCGTGCCCGCGGTTCCGCGCGCCCCGGCTGCGGGCGGCAGCGGTCCGACACCCGGAGCCATCGCCTCCGCGAAGGCGCGGAGGATCCGCTGCTCGGCGGAGCTGAGCCCCGGCGGGCGCCTTCAGGTGGCACCGGCCGGGTCGCCGACGCGCCCCGCCACCGACCACAGCAACACGGCGGCCCCGACCAGGAAGCCGTCGACGAGGAAGTTGAGGAGGTAGGCGAAGACGTCCGTGTCGAACAGGTAGAAGCCGAGCGCGGTGAGCGAGGAGGCCGCCTTGCCCGCCGCGAGCACGAGAAGCAGCGGGCGGTAACGCACTACGTCCGTGGAGACGACGAGGCAGAGCCCGGTGATCACCGTCATGTACGCGAAGCCGAGCGCGAGCCAGAGCTGCTCCGTCGTCTCCGGCGCGTCGGTGAACGAGCCAAGCGGCAGCCAGTCGCCGACGTCGTCGAGCGCATCGAGCGTGCCGTCGGGCAGGCAGAGGAAGAGCAGGCCGACGACGGCGAACGTGAGGGCGAGCAACTGCAGGCTCGCGACGACGAATCGCTCCGCGCTCTCTCCCGTCATCGCGGGCGGCATCCTAAACCGGTTCCGGCCCCGGGCCGCCGGCGGCCTCGACGTAGAATCGAGCGAGATGATCGATCGCGAGCAGGTGCTGCACGTCGCACGGCTGGCGCGGCTCGAGCTGACAGACGAGGAGATCGACCGGATGGCCGTCGAGCTCTCGGGGATCCTCGAGCACGTGGACCGGATCGCCTCGCTCGAGCTCGAGGGCGTCGAGCCGACCGCCCACGTCGTCGAGCTGGAGAACGTCCTGCGCGCCGACCAGGCGGCGCCGAGCCTGCCACGCGAGCGGGCGCTCGAGCCGGCTCCCGATCCCGTCGACGGCGCCTTCCGCGTCCCCTCGCCGCAGGCGTGAGCAGCGCGCTGCTCGAGCTGACGGCGGGCGAGGCGCTCGCCGGGATCCGCTCCGGCGAGCTCTCCTCGGAGGAATGCTTCGACGCGTACGCGCAGGCCGCTGCGGCCGACGGGCTGAACGCCTACCTCTGGTCCGCGGAGCCGGGCGCGCGCGGTGCGGGCGGCGAGCCCCTCCATGGCCTCCCGGTGGCGGTGAAGGACCTGTTCTGCACAGAGGGGATCGAGACCACGGCCGGCTCGCGGATCCTCGAGGGCTACCGGCCGCCGTACACCGCGACGGCGGTAGCGCGGCTCACCGACGCGGGGGCGCGCCTGCTCGGCAAGACGAACATGGACGAGTTCGCGATGGGCTCCTCGAACGAGAACTCGGCCTTCGGGCCGGTTCGCAACCCGTGGGCGCACGACCGCGTCCCCGGCGGCTCCTCGGGCGGGTCCGCGGCCGCCGTGGCCGCGGGCACGGCACCGTGGGCGATCGGCACCGACACGGGCGGCTCGATCCGCCAGCCCGCCGCGCTCTGCGGCATCGTCGGGTTCAAGCCCACCTACGGCGCGATCTCCCGCTACGGCATGGTGGCCTTCGCGTCCTCGCTCGACCAGTGCGGGCCGCTCACGCGCACGGTCGCAGACGCCGCGCTGCTCCTCTCGGTGATGCAGGGGCGCGACCCGCACGACACGACCTCGGTCGGGATCGAGGCCGGCGTGGAGCTCCCGTCGCGCGAGGACCTCGCCGGGCTGCGAATCGGCGTGGCGCGCGACTTCTCCCACCACGCCGAGGGCGTCGAGCCCGGCGTCGCGGAGGTGTTCGAACGCTCGCTGGCGCTGATCGAGGAGCTCGGCGCCGAGATCACCGAGGTCGAGCTCCCGCACGCCGAGCACGGCATCTCCGCCTACTACGTGATTGCCCCGGCGGAGGCCTCGACCAACCTCTCGCGCTACGACGGCGTGCGGTACGGCCTGCGCGTCGACGGGGACCTCGACCTGCTGGGGATGTACGAGCGCACGCGGGCGCGCGGTTTCGGCGCCGAGGTGAAGCGCCGGGTCATGCTCGGCACGTACGCGCTCTCCTCCGGCTACTACGAGGCCTACTACGGCCGCGCCCAGCGCGTGCGCACGAGGATCAGCGAGGACTTCCGCACCGCGTTCGAGTCGGTCGACCTGATCGCGACGCCGACGTCGCCCACGGTCGCGTTCAAGCTCGGTGAGCGGACGGCGGACCCGCTGGCGATGTACCTCTCCGACTACTTCACGGTGCCGATGTCGCTCGCCGGGATCCCGGCGGTCTCGATTCCCGCAGGGCTTGCGCAGCCGCCGGGGGGCGGACCCGAGCTGCCGGTCGGCCTCCAGCTGACCGCGCCCGCGTTCGCCGAATCGAGGCTGCTCGACGCCGCGCACGCCCTCGAGCGCACGATCGGCTTCGACGCGCGACCGGCGGCCGGAGGCTCGTGATGACCGAGGGCTCGACCATGGCTGAGTCGCGTTGGGAGCCCGTGATCGGGCTCGAGATCCACGTCCAGCTCTCGACCCGCACGAAGATGTTCTGCGGCTGCGAGCTCTCCTTCGGCGACGAGCCGAACGTGCACACCTGCCCGATCTGCCTCGCCCACCCGGGGACCCTGCCGGCGCCGAACCAGCAGGCGATCCAGTTCGCGCTCCAGATTGCGCTGGCGCTCGACTGCGAGATCACGCCCCGGTCGATCTTCCACCGCAAGAACTACTTCTATCCCGACAACCCGAAGGCGTACCAGATCAGCCAGTACGACATTCCGCTGGCGACCAACGGCCACCTCGGCGACGTCCGCATCCACCGCGTCCACCTAGAGGAGGACGCTGCGAAGCTCGTCCACGTCGGCGAGTCCGGCCGGATCCAAGGCTCGGGGCACTCGCTCGTCGACTTCAACCGCGGCGGCACGCCGCTGGTCGAGATCGTCACCGAGCCCGACCTCCACGACCCGGCCGTCGCGAGGGAGTGGCTGCAGCTTCTGCGCACGACCGTCCGCCAGATCGGCGCCTCCGACGTGAACATGGAGGAGGGGAGCCTCCGCGCCGACGCGAACGTCTCGCTGCGCCCCGCGGGCTCCGACGAGCTCGGCACGAAGACCGAGCTCAAGAACATGAACAGCTTCCGGTTCCTCGAGCGCGGGATCCGCGCCGAGGTCGAGCGCCAGGCAGCGATCCTCGACGCGGGCGGGACGGTCGAGCAGGAGACGCTGCACTTCGACCCACAGACGGCGTCGCTGACCCCGCTTCGCTCCAAGGAGTACGCGCACGACTACCGCTATATGCCCGAGCCCGACCTGGTACCGCTGGCGCCGACCGAGGACATGATCGATGCGGCACGCGCGGCGCTCCCGGAGCTGCCGGCCGCGAGGCGCCGCCGCTACACCGACGAGCTCGGTCTCGACGAGAAGCAGGCGACGCAGCTCGCCTTCGACGCCGAGCTCGGCGCCTACTTCGAGCGGGCGCTCGCCGCCGCCGACGGCGTGGAGGGGCGGACGATCGCGAATTGGGTGACGGGGGAGCTGATTGCGCGCCTGCGCGAGGCCGGTGACGGCGACGCGGATCCGGCGAGCTCGAAGGTGGAGCCGGCGGCGATCGCGCGGCTCGCGGGCATGGTGGCGCGCAGGGAGATCTCGAATGGGGCAGGGCGGAAGGTGTTGGCGACGCTCGTCGCGGAGGGCGGCGAGCCGGATGTGATCGTCGAGCGCGAGGGGCTCGGCGGGATGGAGGACTCAGGCGAGCTCGAGGCGATCGTCGAGCGGGCGCTCGAGTCCGAGCCGGCCGCCGCGGAGCGGGTGCGCAACGGGAACCTGAAGGCGATCGGGCCGCTCGTCGGCTTCGTCATGCGCGAGACCAAGGGCCGGGCCGACGGCGGCGAGGTCAGCCGCCTGATCCGCGAGAAGCTCGGCCTCTAGCGGCGAGCCGTAACTTTGCCCCGAATAGCGGGGCAAACTTGCGCCTCGATACTTTTGACTGACGATGATCGCCGGTGGCGCCTACGTCCTGATCGCGCTCTGCTTTGCCGTCGCCAGCGGACTCGTCGGGCGCGGTAAGGGGAGCTCGTTCTTCATCTGGTTCATGATCGGCGGCGTCCTGCCGATCCTGGGCCTCGTCGCGGCGATCCTCTATCGCAGCGAGCACACCGAGCCGGAGCGTCGCTGTCCGCGCTGCGGTGCCATCCACAAGATCCACGTCCAGGTGTGCCGGCGCTGCGGCCTCGACATGGATCTCCCCGAACCGGAGGACGTGAGGCCGGGTCCCGCCTACCGCTGAGCGGAGGGCAGGACGAGGTGGTCGTACTCGTCCGCGGCCCCTGTGGAGGTGCCGGAGTCACTGGAGGGCGGCGCGCTGACGGCGGAGGGCGACGAGGCCGTGTCCGAGCCGGAGCCGCCGGTTGCGATGAACAGGTAGGCGGCGAGCGCGACCACGGGGACCGCAACGGCCAGCATCAGTCTCTTCATCCGGTTCATTTCCACGTCCTGCCTTCCAAGACCCGTTTTCGCCACACGAGTTGCGGTGTCCCCCAGCGGCGCGCAAGGGTAGCGATCCGGCGGGACGACCTACTGCTAACGCCCTGACGCCGCCTAGCGCAGCCAGGTGCGGACGATCGCGTTCGCGAACCCCATCCCGTAGCGGACGACGGCGGGCTTCTTCGAGTGGCCGGAGAGGCGGTTGACCACCGTCACCGGTACCTCGCGGGCCGGGACGCCGCGCTTGATCGCCTCGATCAGGAACTCCGACGTGTGGAACTGCTCCTGGCGCAGGACGAGGGTGGGGAGGACGTCGGCGCGGACCGCCCGGTAGCCGTTCGAGCAATCGGTCACGGCGGTGCGGGTGATGAACGAGACGACCTTGTTGAAGAAGACGATCCCGAACTCGCGCGCCGGGTGGTTGGGCTCCGCCTCGCCGAGCACGCGTGACCCGTGCGCGACCGCGACCTCGCCGTCGAGCACCGGCCCCACCAGACGGTCCATCTCCTCGGGGAGGTGCTGGCCATCGGCGTCCAGGGTGACGACGATCCGGGCGCCGGACTCGGCCAGGAGCCGGTAGCCGGTGCGCAGCGCCGCGCCGCCGCCGCGGTTGATCACGTGGCGCGCGACGACCGCGCCGTGCGCCTCGGCGACCTCGTCCGTGCCGTCGCGCGAGCCGTCGTCGACCACCAGCGCGGCGGTCGGGATCCCGCGGACCTCGGGCGGGATGCGGTCGAGCACGGCGCCGACGTTGGCGGCCTCGTCGTAGGCCGGGACGAGGACCCCGATCCGGTCCCTGAAGCGCTCCGGATAGTCCGCGAGCCTGAACTGCTCCCATGCGAGGCCCTCGAGCACCGCCGAGAGCTCGCGGCTGATCCGCGAGCCCTGGCTGAGCGCCCGGAGGACGAGCAGAAAGAGGACGAGGATCGCGAAGATCGCCACGCCGATGATCCGGGTGCCGTTCTCGCGCTCGAATGAGAACGCCGACAGGAGGACGTCGGGGATCTCCGTCCCGGCGACGATCGCGAGCCCCAGCGCGACCAGCAGAAGGATGAGCACGTCGGCATTGCGCAGGGCGCGGCGGCGGGCGATCGCGTAGCCGCCGACCAGGATGGCGATCACCACCCCCGTGGCGCGGATCGCCGTCAGCTCCGGGGGCAACAGATCGGCGACCGGGATCATGACCGCGGGAGCATAGAAACCGCAGCGGGTGCCGGCTTGCGCCCCACGGCGCGGTGGCAGCGGTCTTGTTCTGTACCCTCGCGCGGTCATGAGGGTCCTGATCCTGGGCGGTGACGGGTACCTCGGCTGGCCCACGGCGATGCGGTTCTCCGCGCGGGGGCACGAGGTCTCGGTCGTCGACAACTTCTCGCGGCGGCGCTGGCATACCCAGCACTCGACGGATTCGCTGACCCCGATCGGGTCGCTCGCCGATCGGGTCGAGGCGTGGCGCGAGCGCACCGGGAACGAGATCCACACCTACACCGGGGGGATCGAGGACTTCACCTTCCTCGACTCGGTGATCGCGGAGACCCTCCCAGAGGCCGTCGTCCACTACGGCGAGCAGCCCTCCGCGCCGTACTCGATGAAGTCGCGCGAGGCCGCAGTAGAGACGCAGTACACGAACGTGATCGGGACCCTGAACCTGCTCTTCGCGATCCGCGACCGCGTCCCCGATTGCCACCTCGTGAAGCTCGGGACGATGGGCGAGTACGGAACGCCGAACATCGACATCGAGGAGGGATTCATCGAGATCGAGCACAACGGCCGCAAGGACACGCTGCCCTTCCCGAAGCTGCCCGGCTCGCTGTATCACCTGTCCAAGGTCCACGACTCCCACAACATCCACTTCGCCTGCCGGATCTGGGGGCTGCGCTCGACCGACCTCAACCAGGGCGTGGTCTACGGGATCGAGACCGACGAGTCGACGACCGACGAGCGCCTCATCACCCGCTTCGACTACGACGAGTACTTCGGCACCGTCCTCAATCGCTTCTGCGTACAGGCCGTGATCGGCCACCCGCTCACCGTCTACGGCGAGGGCGGCCAGACCAGGGGCTTCCTCAACATCCGCGACACGCTCCAGTGCGTCGAGCTCGCGGTCTCAAACCCCCCTGAGCTCGGCGAGTACAGGGTCTTCAACCAGTTCACCGAGCAGTTCTCGGTCGCCGAGGTGGCCGAGCTCGTCCAGCGCTCGGCCGCGGAGCTCGGCTACGAGGTCGAGGTGCGGAGCTACCCGAACCCGCGGATCGAGGCCGAGCGCCACTATTACAACGCCGCCAACACGAAGCTTCACGACCTGGGGCTGAAGCCCCACCACCTCGGTGAGGAGCTGGTGCGATCGATGCTCGGGATGATCGATCGCTATAAGAGCCGTGTGATCGAACGCGCGATCCTGCCACGCACCCGGTGGAAGCCGGGCGAGCTGGTCGCCGAGGTCGGGCCCGAGACCGCGAGCGCCGGCCGGCATCCGGAGTGAACGCCGCCCCGCAGAGCCACCAGGTGGGCCCGGCCGGCGATGCCGCCGACGCCCGCCCCGACCGCCGGGCGCTGATCCTCGCCGCCACCGTGAGGATCCTGATCAAGGACGGCCTGCCGGCGGTCACGCATCGGGCCGTGGCCCGTGAGGCGGACGTCCCACTCGCGGCGACCACCTACTACTTCCGCTCCAAGGATGAGCTCGTCAGCGAGGCGATCGCGATCCTCGTCGAGGACGAGGTGAACCGGGTCGCGCGGCGTGCCGCGGAGCTGGGCGAGCGGATCAAATCGCCCAGCGACACCGCGACGGCGCTCGCCGAGGCGCTCTTTCCCGACCGCGACGCCGCCGGCGCACTGCTCGCCAAGTTCGAGGTCTACCTCGAGGCCGCCCGCCGCCCGGCGCTTCGCCCGACCGCGGCGCACTGGCGCTCGGCGTTCGCGGGGCTCGCTGAGTCGGCGCTCGCCCTTTCGGGCGCCGAGGACCCGCCGCGGCTGGCGCCGATCCTGGTGGCCGGCATCGACGGGATCCTCGTCCACGAGCTCTCCGACGGGATCACGGGCGAGGGCGACGTCGAGCGGCTGCGAGAACGGCTCGAGCAGCTCTTCGCGCTCGTCCTCGACGCCGGCTGACGCCGCGGCGGCCCTCGCCCGCCTGA
Organism: Solirubrobacterales bacterium; assembly: GCA_035296705.1. Taxonomy (GTDB): domain Bacteria; phylum Actinomycetota; class Thermoleophilia; order Solirubrobacterales; family 70-9; genus WHSW01. Next base: position 37,711 of record DATHAL010000009.1, on the reverse strand, counting down.
CCGGGTTCTGTCGAGACACTCTCGGCCTCGTCTTTACAATCACTCGCCCATGCGCGCCGCCGATGCACTTTTCGAGGCACTGAAGGCCGAGGGTGTCGAGCACATCTTCGGCATCCCGGGCGGTGCCAACCTGCCCACCTACGATGCGCTCTACGACGCGGAGCTGACCCACATCCAGGCTCGGCACGAGCAGGGCGCGGGCCACGCGGCCGAGGGCTACGCGAAGGCATCCGGGCGGGTCGGCGTCGCGCTTGCCACCTCGGGCCCCGGCGCGACCAACCTCGTGACCGCGATCGCCGACGCGAACATGGACTCGGTCCCGACGGTGTTCATCACCGGCCAGGTGCGCACCGACCTGATCGGCACCGACGGCTTTCAGGAGGCCGACGTCACCGGGATCACGATGCCCGTGGTCAAGCACTCGATGCTGGTCACGGACCCGCGCTACATCCCGGAGTACATCCACGCGGCCTTCCACATCGCCTCCACCGGTCGCCCGGGCCCGGTGCTGGTCGACATCCCGCAGGACCTCTCGCGCGCCGAGATCGACTACACGCCGCCTGAGGGCGCCCCGAACCTCCCGGGCTACAAGCCGCCGACCGAGGGCAACATCAAGCAGATCCGGATCGCCGCGAAGGCGCTCGCCAACTCGCGGCGGCCGGTGATCTACGGCGGCGGCGGGATCATCAACGCGAACGCGACCGACGAGTTCCGCGAGTTCTGCGCCTCGGACGACCTGCCGGTGACGCTGACGGTGATGGGCTTGGGCGCGTTCCCAGCGCCGCACGAGCAGTGGCTGGGCATGCTCGGCATGCACGGCACGCGCGCGGCCAACTACGCGATGGACGAGGCGGATCTGATCGTCGCCGTGGGCGCCCGCTTCGACGACCGGATCACCGGCAAGCTCTCGGAGTTCGCGCCGCGGGCCAAATTCGTCCACATCGACGTCGACCCGGCCGAGATCTCGAAGAACGTGCCGGCCCACATCCCGATCGTCGGCGACGCCAAGGACGTGCTGCCGAAGCTGAACCGCGAGTACCGCGCGCTCAAGGCAGATTCCTCGCGGCTCGAGGACTGGTGGAAGCGGATCCGCGAGTGGCAGTCGACCTATCCGCTCCGCTACGAGGACTCGAGCGACTCGGAGATCAAGCCGCAGTTCATGGTCGAGGCGATGTACGAGGCGACGGAGGGCGACGCGATCATCACTTCCGACGTCGGCCAGCACCAGATGTGGGCGGCGCAGTACTACCACTTCTCGCGGCCGCGCCGGTGGCTCAACTCGGGCGGCCTCGGGACGATGGGCTTCGGACTCCCGGCCGCGATCGGCGCCAAAGTCGGCTGCCCCGACGACACCGTCGTCTGCCTCGGCGGCGACGGCAGCCTGATCATGAACGTGCAGGAGTTCGCGACAGCCGCGCAACACGAGATCCCGGTCAAGGTCTTCCTGATGAACAACGGCCACTTCGGCATGGTCCGCCAGTGGCAGGAGCTCTTCTGGGAGGAGCGCTATCAGTCGGTCGAGATGGGGGCGAGCCCGAACTGGCCGGCGCTCGCCCAGGCGTTCGGGTGGACCGGGATGCAGTGCACGGACAAATCGCAGCTCCGCGACCAGATGCACGCGGCGCTCGAGACCGACGGCCCGGTGCTGCTCGACGTGCACGTGACGAAGAACGAGAACTGCTACCCGATGATCCCGGCCGGCCACGCCGCCAGGGACATGGTGGGCTAGATGAGCGCCTCCCCATCCACACACGCCTGGATACCGCCCGTGGCGCTTCGCATGTCCGCGTCCTCAGGCGCTCGCGTGCCCATGGCACGCTTCGCTCCCTGCGTCCTTGACCTGCTCGGCCACGCACGGTCCCAGGCGCATCTGGACAGGGAGGCGCTCATCTAATGGGCGAGCCGGGGACGCAGGACGTCGTGCGGCTCGAGGACCTCGAGGTCTCGCGCCAGCTCACGGGCCGCAAGCACATCCTCTCGCTGCTGGTCGAGAATCGCCCCGGCGTCCTCGCCCGGATCGCCGGACTGTTCAGCCGCCGCGGCTTCAACATCGACACGCTCGCGGTGGGCCCCACGGAGGACCCCGACGTGTCACGGATCACTTTGACGCTGGATGGCGCCGTTCACCCGATCGATCAGGTGACGAAGCAGCTCCACAAGCTCGTCAACGTGATCAAGATCCGCGACATGGAGCCGGAGACCACGGTCGCGCGAGAAATGGCGCTGTTCAAGGTCTCCGCCGCTGTCGAGAACCGCGCCGAGATCCTCCAGTTCGCCGAGATCTACGAGGCGAAGGTGGTCGACGTCTCCCGTCGATCGCTGACGATCGAGGTCACCGGCTCCCAGGACAAGGTCGATTCGTTCGAGCGCATGATCCGCCCCCACGGCCTGATCGAGATGGCCCGCACGGGCGAAGTCGCGATCACCAAGTCGCGGCCCGAGCACTAGCGCGCAGGCCGGGATACGAGCGCAGCCGCCGCGGGTACGCTGGTGGAGTGGTCGGCGCCGAGACGCTGCTCGAAGAGCTCGAGGACCTGGTCGAGCGGGCGTCGGGTTCGCGCCGTCTCGTCAGCGCGACCGCGGCGGTAGAGGTCGCCGATCCAAGCGCCACCGTTTTCGCGTCGCGGCTCGCGGGCGACCGCTGGTTCTGCTGGGAGCAGCCCGACCGCGGCGGGTTCGCGCTTGCCACTCTGGGCTCGGCGCACGAAGTTGTGTCGCGTGGGACCTCCCGTTTCACGGACGTCGCCCGCGAGGCTGCGGACGTCGCGCGCGGCCAGCTCTCCGAGGGCCTCGAGGAAACCCCGGCCGGCGCCGGACCGGTCTGGACCGGCGGCTTCGCGTTCGCGGCGGACGGCGGAGCCGAGCCGCACTGGTCCTCCTTTCCGCCCGCGCTTTTAGTCCTCCCGGAGGTGTCGATCGTGCGCGCCGGACGGGAGACGCTGCTCACCATCTCGGCGATCACCGGGGGCGAGCCCGCCACGCACCTCATCGACCGGCTCCGCCGGCGAGTCGCGGCGCTGCGGAGCGATCCGCTGCCCCTGCTCGATCCGCACCCCACGCGGTCCACGGCGATCACGAGCGTTTCGCCACCCGGCCGCTACGAGGACGCCGTCGCATCGGCCGTCGAGCGGATCGCGGGCGGCGGCCTCGAGAAGGTGGTCCTCGCACGGGAGGTCACCGTCACCGCGCCGGCGGCGCATGATCCGGCGGCCGTCTACGGCGCGCTGCGAGACGTCTTCCCATCCTGCTTTTGCTTCTGTGTCGGCTCCCCCGAGGGCGCGTTCCTCGGCGCGAGTCCCGAGCTCCTGATCCGGCGCCGGGGCGCGGGCGCCGCGACGGTCGCGCTCGCGGGGTCGACAAGGCGGAGCGCCGATCCCGCGGTCGACGACCACCTCGGCGAGCAGCTCCTGAGGAGCGCCAAGAACCGCCACGAACACGCGATCGTCGCGCGCCGCATCGAGCGCGCGCTCGGGCCGCGGTCGGTCTGGGTCGAAGCGGAGCGAGAGCCGGTGCTCGTGAGGGTCGCGAACATCCAGCACCTCGGCACGCCGGTCCGCGCGCAGCTCGCCGACTCGATGTCCGCGGTCGAGCTCGCCGGCCTGCTGCACCCGACGCCCGCGGTCGGGGGCGAGCCAGCGGACGGGGCCGCCGACGCGATCGGCGAGCTCGAGGACATGGACCGCGGCTGGTACGCCGGGCCGGTGGGGTGGATGGACGCCGCGGAGGACGGCGAGTTCTGCGTGGCGCTGCGCTCGGCGCTGCTTCGCGATCGCACCGCCCACCTGTTCGCGGGCGCCGGGATCGTCAGCGATTCCGCCCCTGATGCCGAGCTCGCCGAGACCGAGCTCAAGCTGGAGGCGCTCCTGCCGCTACTCGCGGGCTGAACGGATCGCCGCCTCGGTGAGCCGGCGATGTAGCTCGACGTTCGCCGCCCGGTCAACCCGCACCTCGACCAGTCCCGGCTCCCGCGTCGCATCGGCGAGCTCACCCAGATCGTCGATCCGGCCATAACCGAGTCCGAAGAGACGCGCGACCCGCTCGATCTCGAGCCCGAGCGGGGTGCCGAGCAGCGTCTCGAACTCGTGGCGGTCGATCTCGTCGGCCTGGGGGAGGAACCCGAAGATCCCGCCCCCGTCGTTGTTGACGACGACGATCCGCACGTCGGCGTCGGCGTGGCGCAGGATCGCGAGCCCGTTCATGTCGTGAAAGAGGCCGAGGTCGCCGGTCACGATCCATGTGCGCCGGCCGGTTGCGACGGCCGCGCCGATCCCCGAGGAGAGGAGGCCGTCGATCCCATTCGCACCGCGGTTGGCGAGGAACGTGACGTCCGCGTCGCCACCGCGCAGGAAGGCCTCCTGGTCGCGGATCGGCATGCTCGAGGCCGTGTAGACGAGGTCGCCGTCGGCGTAGAGGTGCCCGAGCGCCCGGTGAAGGCCGGGCTCGCTCGGCTCACCCAGCGCCTCGAGCTCGCGGTCCACCGCCTCGGCCGCCGCCGTTGCGGCGCCGATCCAGCGCTCCGCCCACGAGCGATCGGCGCGCTCGCCGATCAGCGGCAGGAGCGCCTCGCAGAGCGGCGTCGGGTGGACGCGAAGGACGGCGCCGGCGATCCGGGTCGGCTCGTTCCAGGAGCCGTGCGGGTCGACGACGAGCTGCGGCGCCCGCTCGAGGCCGCTCAGCCACTGGCGAAGCGGCTTGCAGGTCGGCATCTCGCCGAAGCGCAGGACGAGGTCGGGCTCGAGGTGCGCCGGACGGCCTCGGGCGATCGGCTCGTACGCGGACACGACGAGGGCGCGGTCGTGCGGGCCGAGGCGAAGCTGCGAGGTCGGCTCGGCGAGGATCGGCATCGCGGCCGCCTTCGCGAGAGCCGCGATCACACCGGCCGACCCGGGGCGCATCCGCCCGGCGACGATCAGACCACGCTCGCTCGAGCCGATGCGGTCGGCGAGGGCCTCGAGCAGCGGGGGCGCAGGGGCCGGCGGCGGGGGCGCCGGAACGGTCGTCAGCGGCCGGTCCCGGTCCCGGCCCGCGAGCGCAAGAGTCGAGCTCGCGGTGACGTCGCCGGCACGTGGCTCGGGCCCGAGCGGGTCACGCCAGGCGCAGTTCAGGTGCACCGGTCCGGGGCGCGGGTCGCCGGCGGCGGCGGCGAAGGCGCGACAGGCCGTGGAGCGGTAGTGGAGGAGCCCCGCGTTGTCGGCCTCGTGCGTGCCGACCTCGCAAAACCACCGTACCGCGGAGCCGTAGAGCTTCAGCTGGTCGATCGTCTGACCGGCGCCGATGCCACGCAGCTCCGGAGGCCGGTCGGCGGTGAGCACGATCAGCGCGACGTTCGACTCGTCGGCCTCGCAAATGGCGGGGTGCAGGTTGGCGGCGGCTGTGCCGGAGGTGCAGAGGACCGCCGCCGGCCTGCCGCTCGAGTGAGCGGCGCCCAGGGCGAAGAAGCCCGCGGAGCGCTCGTCGACGATCATCGTCACGCGAATCGCCAGCTCGCGCAGGAGCGCGAGCGCGAGCGGCGTCGAGCGCGAGCCTGGCGCGACGGCGGCCTCGCGGACCCCGCAGCGCGCGAGCTCCTCGACCAGCGCCGAGGCGAGCGCTGTGTTCCGATTGGTTGCGTCCACGCCGAAAACCTAGATCCGATGAGCCTCGAGCGCCGCCGCGTCGAGCTCGACGCCGAGCCCGGGCCCCGGCGGTGGCTCGATTGAGCCGCCGTGGATCTCGCACCCGACGACCGCGGTCGTCTCGGAGAACAGGAGCTGCGTCGCGAGCCCGTGGGCGATCCCGCGCGCGGGGCCGGTGAACTCGAGCGCCTGCGCCGCGTGGCTCGCCGCCGCGATCCCGACCGGCCCGTCGAGCGCGCTCGAGAGGTAGATCGGCAGCTTGCCGGCGATCCCGTTCGCCTCGCCGATCCCGCCGACCTTGCTCAGCTTCACCGTGGCGAGGTCGCACAGGCTCCTGCGCGCCGCCCGCTCCGCGTCCTTGACGCGCGCGACGCTCTCGTCGGCGGCCACCGGGATCGAGGCCGTAGCCGTCACCTGCTCCATCGCGCGGTCGCCGCTCACCGGCTGCTCGACGAGCTCGATCCCGAGCGGCTCGAGCAGCCGCAGGACGCCCAGCGCCTCGTCCACGCTCCAGGCTCCGTTCGCGTCGACGCGGATCCGCGCGTCGGGGCCGAGCCGCTCGCGCACCGCACGGACCTGGGCGACGTCGTCGCCGGCACCGAGCTTGAGCTTGAACGTCCCGAAGCCACGCGCCGCCCAGCGCTCCGCCTCGTCGGCGACCTCCTGGGGCTCGCCGGCGACGAGGGTTGCGTTGCAGAGCACCGGCTCGACGCGCTCGGCGCGAAGGAGCGCCCAGAGCGGCTTCCCCGCCGCTCTTCCCGCGAGGTCGAAGATCGCCATCTCGATCGCCGCCTTCGCGGGCGGCGGCAGCCGCCGGCCGGCGACGGTATGGATGAACGCGTCGACCGCCGCCAGGAGCGGCTCCGGCCCGCCGAAGTCCGACAGATCCGCACGCGCGAGCCGCCGCGTGCCCTTGCGCAGGCCGCGCTCGACCGCGTCGAGGTCGGCGCCGCCCCGCAGCGAGAGCGGCACGGCCTCGCCCAGCCCGACGAGGCCGCTGTCGCTGGTGAGCCGAAGGAGCAGCATCTCGCGCCGCTCGAGGGTGCCGCGCGCGGTCACGTACGGGCGCGCGAACGGGAGCGCGAATGGGATCACCTCGACGTCGGCGAGGCGCATCGGTCAGGCCGCGATCAGCAGACCGAGAGAGACCACGAGGCTGAAGGCGCCGAGCAGCGCTCCGGTCCCGGCGAGCGCGCCGTTCAGGGCCGGGCCGTCGGTGCGGGTCAACACGGCGTTCATCGGCCGCAGGGCAAGGGGGAGCGAGAGCGAGCCGAGCATCGCCCACGCCGGGCCATCCGCGAGCAGCAGACCCACGGGCAAGGCCACGTACGCACAGGCGAGGAGGCCCGCGTAGAGGCGGCGCGTTCGCTCGCGGCCGAGTCGCACGGCCAGCGTCCGCTTGCCGGCGCGCCTGTCGGTATCGATGTCGCGGACGTTGTTGACGACGAGGATCGCCGTCGAGAGGCAGCCAACGGAGATCGAGAGCCAGAACGGCAGCCAGTCGAGCCCCTCGAGCTGCACGTAATAAGAGCCGTTCACCGCGACGAGGCCGAAGAATAAAAAGACGAAAAGCTCGCCCATTCCGGCATAGCCGTACGGCCGCGGCCCGCCGGTGTACAGGACGCCCGCGGCGATCGAGGCCGCGCCGACCACGATGATCACCCAGCCGGCAACCGTCGCGAGGTAGATGCCGGCCGCGACGGCGACCCCGAACGCGAGCCAGGTCGCGTAGAGCACGCGCCGCGGCGCGACCAGTCCCGAGGACGTCACCCGCACCGGCCCGAGCCGGTCCTCGGTGTCCGCGCCGCGCTTGGCGTCCGAGTAGTCGTTGGCGAGGTTGGTGCCGATCTGGATGAAGATCGAGCCGACGAGCGCGGCGGCGAAAGCGCCCCAGCGGAAGTCGTCGGATGCGTCCGCTGCGGCCGCGGATCCCACCAGCACCGGTGCGATCGCCGCTGGCAGCGTGCGAGCGCGCGCCGCCATGAACCAGATTCGCGGACTCAAGGACGCCTGGGGAACTTTGAGAAGTCGGGGCGGCGTCGCTCCTTGTAGGAGTCCCGGCCCTCCTGGCCCTCCTCGGTCATGTAGAAGAGGAGCGTCGCGTCGTGGGAGAGCTGCTGGAGGCCGGTGATCCCGTCCTCGGCCGCGTTGAAGCTCGACTTGAGGAGCCGCAGCGACAGGGGGGAGAGGGCGTTCATCTCCCGGCACCACGCGACCGCCTCGCGCTCGAGCTCAGCGACGGGCACGACGGTGTTCACCAGACCCATCTCGAGTGCCTCGTCGGCGTCATAGAGGCGGCACAGGAACCAGATCTCCTTCGCCTTTCGGATCCCGACCGCCCGCGCCAAAAGGGCGGCGCCGAAGCCGCCGTCGAAGCTTCCGACCCGCGGCCCGGTTTGGCCGAAGACGGCGTTGTCGGCGGCGATCGAGAGGTCTGAGACGAGGTGGAGGATCTGCCCGCCGCCGACCGCGTAGCCGGCGACGGCCGCGAGCACCGGTTTCGGCAGCCGGCGGATCTGCACGTGCAGGTCACCGACGTCGAGCCGGCCGACGCCCTGCTGCGCGACCTCGTCGGCGCCGATGTAGCCGTCGTCGCCGCGGATCCGCTGATCGCCGCCGGAGCAGAAGGCATCGTCGCCGGCGCCCGTGAAGATGATCGAGCCGACCTCGGTGTCGTCACGAGCGCGTCGGAACGCGTCGCGGAGCTCGGCGATCGTCTGGGGGCGGAACGCGTTGCGGACCTCGGGGCGGTTGATCGTGACCCGTGCGATCGCCTCGGCCCGCTCATAGAGGATGTCCTCGTAATCGCCGACGGCGCTCCAGTCGATCGGCGCGTAGAGCTCCTCGCGCGGCGGTGCGTCCTTGTGCGGTCTCGGCACGGGATCGCAACAATGCCACAGCACCTTCTCGTAGGGTTCACCGAGCCTCATGCACCTGGACAACTGGCTCTCGCAACGTGCCGCTACGTGTCCGGATCGATGCGCTCTGATCGCGGACGATATGGAGCTCACCTACGAGGAGCTCGAACGAGATGCGACGGCGGCGGCGAGACGACTCGCGGCGCGGGGCGTGAGGAGGGACGCCACGGTTGCAATCGAGCTTGCGCCGGGGATCGAGTACGTGGTCCTGCTGCACGCGCTGATGAAGCTCGGCGCGGTCGCGTATCCGGTGAACACCAGGCTCGCCGAGCCCGAGCGGCGCGCGGTCCTGGAGCGCGCCCAACCCGTCCTGACGCTGAACGGCAACCCCGACCTCGGAACCACCGAGGCCGACCTGCCGCTGCTGGGCGAGCACGACCTCGACGCGCTCCACTGCCGGATCCTCACGAGCGGGACGGCGGGGCGACCGCGCCCGATCGGCCTCACCTACGGCAACCACCTGTGGAGCGCGGTCGGTTCGGCGTTCAACCTCGGCGTTGAGCCGACCGACCGCTGGCTGTGCTGCCTGCCGCTGTTCCACGTGGGCGGCCTCTCGATCGTCATGCGCTCGGTGATCTACGGGACCACCACGGTCGTCCATCCCACGTTCGACGTCGACCGGATCGCCGCCTCGCTCGAGGGCGACGGCGTGACCCTGATCTCGCTCGTGACGACGCAGCTCGTGCGCCTGCTCGAGGCGGGGGTCGACCTGTTGCCGCTCCGCGCCGTCCTGGTCGGCGGCGGCCCGGTCCCTGCCGAGGTCCTCTCCGAAGCCCTCGGCCGGGGCGCGACGGTCGTGCAGACCTACGGGCTCACGGAGGCCGCCTCGCAGGTGACGACGCTGTCGCCGGAGGAGGCGCAGCGCAGGATGGGCTCCGCCGGCAGGCCCCTCCTCACCACGCACCTTCGGATCCAGGACGGCGAGATCCTCATCCAGGGTCCGACAGTGGCGCCGGGGGTGGCGGACGAGGACGGCTGGCTCCACACCGGCGACCTCGGCCGCATCGACGAGGACGGCTTCCTCTACGTCGAGGATCGGCTCGGCGACGTGATCGTGACGGGAGGCGAGAACGTGCTTCCGGCGGAGGTCGAGGAGGTGCTCCTGCGCCACCCGGACATCGCCGACGCGGCGGCCGTCGGCAGGCCCGACGCCGAGTGGCAGGAGGCGGTGGTCGCCGTCGTCGTCCTCCGCCCCGGGGCTGGAGCGAGCGCCGATGAAATCCGCTCCCATTGCGCGGCCGAGCTCGCTGGGTACAAGGTCCCCAAGCGGGTCGAGTTCGTCTCCGAGTTGCCCCGCACCGCATCCGGCAAGCTGATGAGAAGAGAGATGACATGACGATCCACCGAGAGCAGGTCGAGCGCTGGCTCGAGGACTACGTGGCGGCCTGGAAGAGTTACGACCGCGACGCGATCGCCGCCCTCTTCAGCGACCACGTCGAGTACCGCTACCACCCGTGGGACGAGCCGGTCCGCGGCCCGGACGCCGTCGCCGCAGCCTGGCTCGGCGAAAGCGAGCCCGAGGGAGCCTCGAGCCGCGACGACGCCGGGACCTACGATGCCCATTACCACGCGTTCGCAGTCGAGGACGACCTGGCCGTCGCCGTGGGGCAGAGCAGCTATCGCGAGACGCCCGACGGCCCCGTCACCCGCGTCTTCGACAACTGCTTCCTCCTGCGCTTCGATGCCCACGGCCGCTGCTCCGAGTTCACCGAGTGGTTCATGGAGCGCCCAAAGCCGTAACGCCCTGCGCACCACACGTGCGCTCTTCAGCGCCACGATCGGGCGGTGGCGATCGAGAACGGATTCGGAGACGCTGTTCGTCCCGAATTCCGTTCTCGATCTCTCGACCACGAGATTGCGCCGCTCGCGGCGAGTCAGCACGGCGTCGTGACGCTGCGTCAGCTGGTCGCTCGCGGAGCCTCCCGGCGCGCGATCGGTCGGCGCGTCGAGCGTCGCTAGCTACGTGTCGTGCACCGAGGGATCTACACCGCTCAACCAGGTCGGCTCAGCGACGCCGGCCGCATCATGGCCGCCGTGCTGGCCGGTGGAGATGGCGCCGCCGCCAGTCATTTCGCGGCGGCCCGGCTCCGTCACCTGCCCGTTGCCGTCCGCGGCGAAGTCGATGTCACGGTGTCGCGCACCGGCTTGCGGCGTCCTGGGATCCGCTTCCACCACGCGGCCCTCCCGCCGGACGAGCGCGACGAGGTCGATGGGATCGCGACGACAACCGTCGCACGCACGCTCCTCGACCTCGCCGGCGTCCTTGCGCCGTTTCGGATCGAGAAGCTGATCCACGAGGCCGAGTACCGGCTTCTGACCGACGTGGTCTCACTACCGACGCTGATCGAGCGCTATCCCGGGCGGCGCGGCATTCGCGCGCTCCGCCGGATCCTGGCCTCGGGGATGCTCGGCGAGGACCGCACCGAGAGCGAGCTCGAGGATCTCTTCCGTGCGTTCCTTGGAGAGCGCGACCTGCCCGCGCCGCGGTGGAACGTGCCGATGGTCGTCCGCGGGACGAGCATCCGGCCGGACTGCGTCTGGCCACAGTGGCGTCTGATCGTCGAGCTCGACGGCCGCGCGGCGCACGAGCGCCGGCGCACGTTCGAGTCCGATCGCGCGCGCGACCGCAGGCTCCAGGTCGCAGGTTGGCGGGTCGTCCGCGTGACGTGGGGGCAGCTCCGCATCGAGCCCGATCAGCTCGAGCGCGACCTGATGGCCCTGCTGGGTAGGATCCCGCGCCATGTCTGACGACAAGACGTACTACGACGCCGACGCGAGCCCGGAAGCCCTCGAGGGCAAGAAGATCGCGATCCTCGGCTACGGGTCGCAGGGCCACGCCCATGCGCTCAACCTGAGGGACTCCGGCTACGACGTCGTCGTCGGGCTGCGATCGGATTCCGCGAGCCGCGCGAAGGCCGAGGCCGACGGGCTCGAGGTGCTCGACACGGCCGATGCGGCCAGCGGCGGCGACATCGTCATGGTCCTGCTCCCGGACGAGAAGCAGGGAGAGATCTGGGAGTCGGAGATCCGGGACGGGGTCGCCGAGGGGAATCTGCTCATGTTCGGGCACGGCTTCTCGATCCACTTCGGCGAGATCGAGCCGCCACCCGGCGTCGACGTCGGGATGGTGGCGCCGAAGGGACCTGGGCATCTCGTCCGCCGCCAGTACGAGGAGGGCAAGGGCGTGCCTTGCCTCATGGCCGTTCACCAGGACTCGACGGGGACGGCGCGCGAGCAGGTGCTCGCGTATTCGAGCGGGATCGGTGGCGCGCGCGCCGGAGTCATCGAGACGACCTTCAAGGATGAGTGTGAGACCGACCTGTTCGGCGAGCAGACGGTGCTCTGCGGCGGCGCGACGGAGCTCGTCCGTGCCGGGTTCGAGACGCTGGTCGAGGCCGGTTATGACCCGCGGCTCGCCTACTTCGAGACCCTCCACGAGCTGAAGCTGATCGTCGATCTCATGTACGAGAAGGGCATCCAGGGCATGCGCTACTCGATCTCCAACACCGCGGAGTACGGGGATATGACCCGCGGGCCGAAGGTGATCGGCCCGGAGGTGCGGGTGGCGATGCAGCAGGTGCTCGCCGACATCCAGTCGGGCGACTTCGCGCGCGAGTGGATCGCCGAGAACCGCGCCGGGGCCGAGAGCTTCCACCGCATGCGCGAGGAGGCCGCCGGCCACGAGATCGAGGCCGTGGGCAAGGACCTGCGCTCGATGATGCCCTGGATCGATCAGGAGTTCTGACGTTCACATAGCGACCGGCGCAGCGGTTAGGGTCGCCGCATGGAAGCCACGACTCCGCCGGAACCCCCGCCCCCGCCGCCCCCGCCAACCGGAGAGCCCGCAGGCGCGCCGCCGCCGGCCGAGCTCTATCCGGTCAGGATGAGCGCCGAGCGCCAGTCCGAGTACAACCGCTGGCTCCCGCTGGTCAAGTGGCTGCTCGCAATCCCGCACTACCTCGTCCTTCTCGTCCTGGGGATCGGCGCCTTCTTCGCGATCATCATCGGCTTCTTCGCCGTGCTGGTCACCGCCCGTTACCCAGACGGCCTGTGGACCTACATCACCGGGGTGCACCGGTGGGCGATGCGAGTCACCGGCTACGTCCTCCTGCTCACGGACGAGTACCCGCCGTTCTCGCTGGAAGTCGACCCCGCGTACCCAGTGCGCCTCGAGTACGACTACCCCGACTACGTCGACCGCTGGCGGCCGCTCGTCCACTGGCTGCTGATCATTCCGTACGCGTTCGTCGCCGGAGTCCTCATGTCCCTCGCGCAGATCGTGGCGTTCATCGGCGTGTTCGTGATCCTGTTCACGAAGGACCTGCCCGAGGGGATGTTCACGCTGATCCTCAACCCGATGCGCTGGCAGGCGCGGGCGAACGCCTACGGTGGCTGGCTTGTGACAAAGTACCCGCCGTTCGAATGGGAGTGAGCGCGCCAACTCCGCCCGAGCCGCCGCCTCCGCCACCGAGCGGGGCCGGCGCCCGGTCCGAATATCCGGTCGCCTTCTCCGTGGAGTACCCCGACCGGGAGCTCGACCGGCTGTCGACCTTCTTCCGGATCTTCACGGTGATCCCGATCGCGATCGTCGCGGCGACGATTACCGGCTACTCGTACGACTACTCGGGCGTGGCCGACACGACGACCACCGTCTTCGTCGGTGGGGTCGGGATCCTCTTCATCCCGACTCTGCTGCTGATCCTCTTCCGGCAGAAGTACCCGCGCTGGTGGTTCGACTGGAACCTCAACCTGATGCGGTTCACGAACCGGATCGGGGTCTACCTCGCGCTCATGAACGACCGCTACCCGTCGACCGACGAGCAGCAGTCCGTGCAGCTCGACTTTCCTTACCCCGACGTGCCCCGCGAGCTTGGCCGTGGCATGCCACTGGTGAAGTGGTTGCTCGCAATTCCGCACTACATCGTGCTCTTCTTCCTTTGGATCGGTGCCGTGATCGTGGTGATCATCGCCTGGTTCGCGATCCTGTTCACGGGGCGCTATCCGCGCGGGCTGTTCGACTACGTCGAGGGCGTGATCCGCTGGCACAACCGCGTATACGGATACGCGTTCGTCCTCGTGACCGACCGGTACCCGCCGTTTCAGCTGCGGCCCTGAGCGTCACTCGCCGAGCACCTTGATCACGAGCCGCTTCGAGCGGCGGCCGTCGAACTCGACGTAGAAGATCGCCTGCCAGGGCCCGAGGTCGAGCCTGCCCTCGGTCACCGGCACGATCACCTGGTGGTGGACGAGCAGGTTCTTGAGATGGGCGTCGCCGTTGTCCTCGCCGCCGCGATGGTGGCGGTAGTCGCCCGGATCCGGGAGGAGCTGGCGCGCCACGCCGTTCGCGGGCTCCCGCCACGACGGCGGCGCGAGCTTGTCGAGCCATTCGAGCGTGTCGGCCTGGATCCCGGGCTCGTCGTCGTTCACCCAGACGCCGGCGGTGATGTGCATGGCCGAGACGAGGACCATGCCCTCGCCGATCCCCGACTCGGCGACCGCCTTTTGCACCTCGTCGGTGATCCGGACGAACTGGCGGCGCTCGTCGGTGTTGAACGTGAGGTAGGCGGTGTGCGCGCTCATCAGGCGATCGGGCGCGCCCGCTGGTCCTCCTCGCCCTCGGGCAGCCTGCCGTCGCGGCCGACGTAGCCGCCCTCGGCGCCGACGATCACATAGGTCGCGTCGCCCGGGCCACGGTTGCGGATCTTGCGGACGGTCTCCGCGTCGACTCGCGCGACACCGCCAGGACCGAGCCGATGAACGCCCCCGTCGCCGAACTCGATCTCGATCTCGCCGGCGTGGACGAAGTAGAGCTCCTGCTGGCGCTCGTGGTAGTGGAGGCCGGTCTCCCAGCCCTCCGGAAGGACGATCGCGTTGATGCCGAACTCGCTCACGCCGAGCTCCCGGCGGATCTTGCGGAAGCCGTAACCTTCGCCGAGCCCGTCGAGGTTCGCGACCGCGTAGCCATCGCCCTCGATCGGCTCCCTCACCGCTCTCGAGCTCATCGCGAGCACCCTATACGCTGCCCCGCCGACGCATGACGAACGCAACCGCCACACGCATTCCCGAGGACCTCAAGCCGGTCGATGGCCGGTTCGGATGCGGCCCCTCGCGCGTGCGCCCGGAGGCGCTCGCGCGCCTCGCGGAGCGCGCGGACGTGATGGGGACCTCACACCGTCAGAAGCCGGTCAGGGACCTGGTGGGACGGACGCGGAGCGGGCTGCTCGAGCTGTTCGGGGCGCCGGACGGATACGAGGTCGTCCTTGGCAACGGCGGCACGACGAGCTTCTGGGACGCCGCCGCCGCAGGACTGGTCCGCGACCGCGTCCTCCACCTGAGCTATGGCGAGTTCTCAAGCAAGTTCGCGAAGGTCACCACGACGGCGCCGTTCCTCGCCGACCCGATCGTCATCGAAGCCGAGCCCGGGGATGCGCCCGAGCCGACGGCCGATCCGAGCGCCGACGCGCTGGCCTGGGCCCACAACGAGACGTCGACCGGCGTCATGGTCGACGTGGTGCGACCGGAGGGCGCGGGCGACGCGCTCGTTCTCATCGACGCCACCTCCGGGGCCGGCGGGCTGCCGCTCGACGCTGCCCAGGCGGATGCCTACTACCTCGCCCCGCAGAAGGGCCTCGGCTCCGACGGCGGGCTCTGGCTCGCGCTTCTCAGCCCGGCGGCGATCGCGCGGATCGAGAGGCTCGACGGGGCACCGGGCCGCTGGCAGCCCGCATCGATCTCGCTCGCCACCGCGCTCGAGAACTCGCGCAAGGACCAGACCTACAACACGCCCGCCGTCGCGACCCTGCTGCTGCTCGTGGACCAGATCGAGTGGATGCTCGACTCGGGTGGCCTCGACTGGTGCGTCGAGCGTTGCCGTGCGTCGTCGGGCCATCTGTACGGCTGGGCCGAGGCGCGCGACTTCGCCACGCCGTTCGTCGCCGATCCCGCGAAGCGCTCGCCGGTCGTCGGCACGATCGACTTCGACAAGTCGGTCGACGCCGCGCAGGTCGCCGCGACGCTGCGCGCGAATGGGATCGTCGACGTGGAGCCGTACCGCAAGCTCGGCCGCAACCAGCTCCGCATCGGGATGTTCCCGGCGACCGCGCCGTCCGAGGTCGAAGCGCTCACGGCCTGCATCGACTGGGTGGTGGAGAACGTGCCCGAGGTGCGCCCGTGAAGGTCCTCGTCAAGGAGAAGCTGGCGGACGCCGGGGTCGAGCTGCTGCGCTCGGACTTCGACGTCGAGCTCGGCCTGGACTGGGACACCGAGGAGCTCGCCGATCGGATCGGCGAGTTCGATGCGATCCTGATTCGCTCGGGGACGAAGATGACGCCGGATCTCATCTCCCGCGCCGAGCGCCTCAAGGTGATCGGGCGCGCCGGCACCGGCGTCGACAACGTCGACATGGACGCGGCGACGAAGCGCGGGATCATCGTCGCCAACGCTCCGGAGTCGAATTCCATCGCTGCCGCCGAGCACACGCTCGCGCTCGCCCTCGCCCTCTGCCGGAACATCCCGCAGGCGCACGCGGCGCTCGTCGGCGGCGAGTGGGCGCGCTCGCGCTACGGCGGCAACGAGCTCTACGGAAAGACGGTGGGCGTGATCGGCTTCGGCCGGATCGGCCAGCTGGTCGCCAAGCGCGCGCAGGCGTTCGAGATGGAGGTCGTCGCCTTCGACAAGTTCGTCTCGCCGGAGCGCTTCCGCGAGCTCCGCGTCGAGGGTGCCGAGACGAGCGAGGAGCTCTACGCGCGCGCCGACGTGATCACGATCCACCTGCCGAAGACGCCCGACACGGTCGGTTGGATCGATGCCGAGGCGATCGCCGCGATGCGCGACGGCGTGCGGATCGTGAACTGCGCCCGCGGCGAGCTCGTCGACCTCGACGCCCTGCTCGCCGGGCTGGAGTCGGGAAAGGTGGCGGGCGCGGCGCTCGACGTCTTTCCGCAGGAGCCGTTCACCTCGCACTCGCTGTTCGAACGCGACGATGTGGTCGTCACGCCGCACCTCGGCGCCTCGACCGCGGAGGCGCAGGACCGCGCCGGAGTGGTCACCGCCGAGCAGGTGCGCGCCGCGCTCACCGGCGGCGTCGTCACGAACGCCGTCAACATCGCCGCGGTTCGGCCCGAGGAGATGGAGGCGCTGGCACCGTTCGTGCCGCTTTGCGAGAAGCTCGGCCGGCTCGCGCAGGGGCTCGGCGACGGAGCGATCGACGGCGTACAGGTCTCTTTCCAGGGCCGCATCGCCGATCACGACACGCGCCTGCTCGGGATCGCGGTGCTCGTCGGGATCCTTCGCGGCCACACCGAGGAGCCGGTCAACCTGGTGAACGCGCCGACGATGGCGGAGGAGCGCGGGATCGATCTCGCCGAGCTCAAGGAGTCCGCGTCGGAGGACTTCACCGAGCTGGTGACGGTCAGGATCGGCGACGTCGAGGCCTCCGGCACCGGGGTCGGGCCGCGCAACACCCCCTACCTGGTCGGGGTGTGGGGCCAGAGCTTCTACATGCCGTTCGCCAACCACCTCGCGATCTTCCGCTACGCCGACCGGCCCGGGATGATCGGCCGGGTCGGCACGGCGTTCGGCGAGCACGGCGTGAACATCGTCTCGGCGGCCGTCGGGGCGGAGGCGCGCGGCGAGGAGGCGGTGATGGCCCTGACGACCGACGCCCCCGTACCCCCCGACGTGATCGACGAGATCGCCGCCGGCGACGGGTTCTTCACCGGGCGTGCCGTGGACCTCTAGTTCGATCGCAGCCGTCCGACCTAGACTCCCGCTACCTTGCGCGCGATGACGCCGCTCATCGCCACCGTGGGGAGCGAGTTCCAGCGCGAGATCGTCGACACGGGCCGGCTCGCGTCATTTCTCTTCTTCGTCGCCCTGCTGGGCACCTTCGGGTTCATCCGCACAAGCACGTGGATGATCAAGAACCAGGTCAGCTGGTGGCCGGGGAACGTCCAGGTGGGCGGGACGCACGTCCACCACCTGGTCTGGGGGATCTTCGCGATGATGATCTTCGGCTACATCGGCGTCGTCCACGAGCCGGACTCGCCGTGGCGGGAGATCGTCTCGGTCTTCTTCGCGATCGGCATGGGCCTGACGCTCGACGAGTTCGCGCTCTGGCTCGAGCTCAAGGACGTCTACTGGGAGAAGGACGGGCGCAAGTCGGTCGACGCGATGATCATCGCGGGCTCCGTGGCGGGCGTGCTGACCGTCGGGTTCAGCGCCTGGCTCAAATTGGGCGACGACGTCGCGCAGGGGCTGCGGGCCTTCGTCGGGGGGGTTGGCTTGCTTGGGGTCGTGCTCGCGTTTGTCAACGCGGCGAAGGCCAAGCTCTGGTGGGCGCTCGCGACGATCGTGATTCCAGTGGTCGGCATCCCGCCGGCGCTGCGGCTGGCGAAGCCGCACTCGCTGTGGGCGCGACTCTTTTATCGCGAGGGGAAGCTGGCCCGCGCGCGTGAGCGCTACGGCGGGGAGCCCTCGGCGGCGGCACCACCGGCTGGCGCCTCGCCCTCCGCCGCGGCGCCCGGCGCGGGCCAGAGCTCGTCGTAGATCACGCCGAGCGAGGCGGCGACCGGGATCGCCAGCAGGGCGCCGAGGATGCCCGCGAGCTGGGCCCCGGCGAGCACCGCGACGATCGCGACGGCGGGGTGGATCTGGACGGCGTGCTTGTAGAAGATCGGCTGGATCACGCGGTCCTGGACCTGCTGGTAGACGAGGAACAGCGCCACCCAGATCAGCAGGGCCCCTGGGAAATCGTGGAGCGCCGCGACGATCGCCACCATCAGGCCGCCGACCGTGAAGCCGATCAGCGGCACGAGGTCGAAGAACGCGACCAGGACGGCGAGCGGGACCGCGAGGTCGACCCCGAGGAGCTCGAGCGAGAGCCAGGTAAAGACACCGGCCAGCACGGCGAGCAAGAGGTTCACGGAGACGTAGGAGCGAACGATCCGCGCGATCCGCACGCCGACTCGCCGGACGCGCTCGCGGTGCGGGTCCGCGACGCGGGCGGTGAGCGTACGGAACTGCGCCGCGCCGTCGAGCAGCAGGAAGAATGCGAGCGTGAGGACGACGACCGCCTCGACGACGTTGTTGAGGATGCCAACCGTGATCTCCTTCGCGGCGCCCGCGGCATCGCCGAGCTTCGCCGGAAGCTGCGAAGCCTCCTGGCTGAGCAGGCTCGTTATGTGGTACTTGTCGTTGATCTCGCGGAACTGGTCGTTCGAGCTGGCCCAGTTCTCGAAGTCCTTGACGTAGGTCGGCAACTGCGAGCCGAGCTGCTCGACCTCGCGCACGATCGGCGGGATCACGCTGAGGACCAGGAACGTGAAGCCGGCCAAGAAGAGGACGTAGGCGACGAGGATCGCGAGCCAGCGCGGCAGGTTCCGGCCGCGCACCCGCGTGCGCTGGATCAGGTCGACGAGCGGACTGAGCGCGAGCGCGACGAAGATCGCCGCGAACACCCAGCGGATCGTCGTCTTGATGTCGACGATCACGTGGTTGAGGAGCACGGCGACGCCGATCGCGAGAACGACGATCGCCATGACCTTGATCACGGCCCGCGCTTGGATCCGGGAGGCCTCCACGCGATACCTCGCGCACATCTTTCGCACCAAGCACCCGGGTCCCTGCCGAGGATTGGTAGGCTGCGCCGGCCGAATGGGCCTCCGGCTAGACACCCTGGCGCTTCTCCTTCTCCTCCCCCTTCGGGGGGAATAGCGCTGGGCGGCGCGATAGCCGCGAGAAGAACAGGTTCATTCGGATTTAGAGAAGGAGAGGGCGATGAGCCCGAACGCGCACGTACCTGACGTATCCGACGCCGACCGCGTCCACATCTTCGACACCACGCTCCGCGACGGCGAGCAGTCCCCGGGCATCTCGCTCAACGTCCAGGAGAAGCTCGAGATCGCCCAGCAGCTCGCGCGGCTCGGCGTCGACGTGATCGAAGCCGGCTTCCCGATCACCTCGCCCGGGGACTTCGAGGCGGTCGAGGCGATCGCGCGCGAGGTCGAGGGCCCGGTGATCTGCGGCCTCGCCCGGACCCACAAGGCCGACATCGACGCTGCCTGGAACGCGATCAAGGATTCTGAGCGGCCACGGATCCACACGTTCATCTCGACCTCGGACATCCACATCACCCATCAGCTCCAGACGACGCGCGAGGACGTCAAGGGGCAGGCGAAGGCGGCGGTCGCGCTCGCGAAGTCCTACTGCGAGGACGTCGAGTTCTCGCCGATGGACGCGACCCGTGCCGATGTCGGGTTCACGGCCGAGGTGTGCGCGATCGCGGTTGGCGAGGGCGCCACCGTGATCAACATCCCGGATACGGTCGGCTACACGACCCCGGAGGAATACGGCCGCTACTTCGCCCGCCTCTACGAGCTTGTCCCCGGGCTCCGCGACGTCGAGCTCTCGGTCCACTGCCACGACGATCTGGGGGTCGCGGTCGCGAACTCCTATGCCGGGCTGCTGGCCGGAGCCCGGCAGGTCGAGTGCGCGGTGAACGGGATCGGCGAGCGGGCCGGCAACTGCTCGCTCGAGGAGATCGTGATGCTGCTGCGGACGCGGCGCGATGAGCACGGTCTCGACACAGGGCTCGACGCACGCGAGCTCGCGCGGACAAGCCGGATGGTCACGCGGTTCACCGGCTACGCCGTGCAGCCCAACAAGGCGATCGTCGGCCGCAACGCCTTCGCGCACGAGTCCGGCATTCACCAGGACGGCGTGCTCAAGGAGCGCACCACCTACGAGATCATGGATCCGGGCGCCGTCGGCCTCGAGTCGAACTCGATCGTGCTCGGCAAGCACTCCGGGCGCCACGCGCTGCGCGACGCGCTCGAGCAGCTCGGCTTCCGCGTCGAGGGGAACGCGCTCAATCAGGCGTTCGAGCGCTTCAAGGACGTGGCGGACAAAAAAAAGCAGGTGACGGCGCTCGACCTCGAGGCGATCGTCTCCGACCAGGTCCGCGAGAGCTCCGAGCGCTACGAGCTGGCCTGGTTCGACGTCGAGGCGTCATCGCGACGTGATCCGAAGGCGAGCGTGGCGGTGACGATGCCCGACGGCGCCGAGTCGGTCGGGGAGTCGGGCGGCGACGGACCGGTCGACGCGATCTTCGGGGCGATTCACGCGGCGACCGGTGTCGACGCCGAGCTCCGCCAGTACACCGTCTCCGCGGTTACCGAGGGCGAGGACGCGCTCGGCGAGGTGACGGTGATGCTGCGCGCCCACGGGCGGCTCGCGAGCGGCCAGGGCGTGGCGACCGACATCCTCGAGGCGTCGGCGCGCGCCTACGTGCGGGCGATGTCGAACGCGCTCGAGGGCGCCGCGGTGCGCGAGGCCGAGGGGGTGACTGCCGAGGCCGCGACCGAGTCGGTGACGCCGGGCCCCTAAAGTGACCCCGTGACCACTTCGCTCACCGGCATCCGCGTGCTCGACAACTACGTCGGCGGGCGCTGGACGCCGGCGAACCCGAGCGAGACGCTCGAGGTGGACAACCCGGCCACGGGCGAGACCCTTGCTCGGGTCCCGCTCTCGTCGAGGGCGGACCTCGACGCGGCCGTGAACGCCGCGCGGGCCGCGCTGCCCGAGTGGCGGGCGGTGAGCACGATCGGACGCGCTCGAAAGCTGTTCGAGCTTCACGGGAAGCTGGTCGCCCGGTGCGAGGAGCTGGCTCGCTCGGTGACCACCGAGATGGGCAAGACGATCGACGACGCCCGCGCCGAGGTCGCGCGGATGATCGAGATGGTCGAGGCCGCCTGCGCGATCCCCACGACGATGCAGGGGCGGGTGCTCGAGGACGTCTCGCGCAACATCGACGCCGAGACGATCCGTCAGCCGGTAGGGGTTTGTGCGGCGATTGTCCCCTTCAACTTCCCGGCGATGGTCCCGTTCTGGTTTCTGCCGTTCGCGATCGCGTGCGGGAACACGTTCATCCTCAAGCCGTCCGAGCAGGTGCCCCTGACCCAGCAGCTCGCCTTCGAGATGCTCGACGAGGTCGAGCTCCCTGCGGGGGTCGTCAACCTCGTGAACGGCGGCCGCGAGGTGGTCGAGTCGATCCTCGACCACCCGGGGATCGACGCCGTCTCCTTCGTCGGCTCGGCGCCGGTGGCGAAGCTGGTCTACGAACGTGCGGCGGGAGCCGGCAAGCGAGTGCAGGCGCTCGGGGGCGCGAAGAACCACATGGTGGTGATGCCAGATGCGGTGGTCGATCCGACCGTCAAGGGCGTGATCGGCTCGGCCTTCGGGGCCGCCGGTCAGCGCTGCATGGCGGGCTCGGTGCTGGTTACGGTCGGCGACGGGCGCGAGCGCGTGCTCGAGCCGCTGGTCGAAGCGACCGAGGCGCTTCGGGTCGGCGACGGCCTCGACGAGAGCTCCGACGTCGGTCCCGTGATCTCATGCGCGGCGCGTGACCGGATCGCCGGCGCGATCGAGCGTGCGGTTGCCGATGGCGCCGAGATCCTGGTCGGCGGCGGGGTCGACACCGACGGCGACGCCGCCTACGTCCGGCCGACGATCCTCGGCGGCGTCGACCCCCAGAGCGAGGCGGTGCGCGAGGAGCTCTTCGGCCCCGTCCTCTCGGAGGTCCACGTCGAGACTCTGGACGAGGCGATCGAGGTCGTGAATGCAAGCCGGTTCGGCAACGGGGTCTCGCTCTTCACCGAGTCGGGCGCCGCAGCGCGGCGCTTCCGGCACGACGTGCAGGTGGGAATGCTCGGCGTCAACATCGGCGTCGCGGCGCCGGTCGCGTTCTTCCCGTTCTCCGGCTGGAAGGCATCGTTCCTCGGCGACCTCCACGCCCACGGCACCGACGCGGTCGAGTTCTTCACCCGGAAGAAGACGGTCACCACCCGCTGGTTCTCGAGCGGCCAGACGACCGGCGCGTATTTCGTCGAGAACTAGACGAAACACTTGTACGTGATAGCGTACAGTCCCGCGTGAGCACGGTCGCGACAACCAACGGCAGCGTCGGCCCGCGGATCCGCGCGCTGCGCGAGGGGATGGACCTCTCGCTCCGCGACCTCGCCGAGCGAAGCGGCGTCTCCGCCCCGATGCTCTCCCAGGTCGAGCGTGGCGAGACGAGCCCGACGCTGACCGTGGCCGAGCGGATCGCGACTGGGCTCGACCTGACGCTCTCACAGCTCCTGCGGCTCGACGAGGGCGGGCACGTCGTCGTCACCCGCGCGGGGGGGAGGCGGTCCCGCGAGCGGCGCGGTCACCGCACCGAGGAGCTCACGCCGCCGCTCCCCGGCCAGCGCGCCGATGTCTCGATCCACTCGCTCCAGGCGGGCGCCGCGACGGGTCGGCCCGACGACCCGCCGCTTCACGAGCCGGGCGCGCGCGAGACCGCCGTCGTGCTCTCGGGCTCGCTCGGCCTGATGATCGACGACGAGCGCCACGACCTCGAGCGCGGCGACAGCGTCACCTTCGACGCCGACCTGCCGCACCACTTCATCAACGACGGCGATGCGCCGGCGGAGTTCCTCGCGGTCGTCGCCGCCGGCCTGAGGCGAGGCTAGGCGGCGATGAGCGCGAGAACGATGTTCGACAAGATCTGGGACGCGCATGAGGTCGCCGACGGGCTGATCTACATCGACCTCCACCTCGTCCACGAGGTCACCTCCCCGCAGGCCTTCGACGGGCTTCGGCTCGAGGGCCGGAAGGTCCGGAGGCCGGACAGGACGCTCGCCACCGCGGACCACAACGTGCCCACCGACGGCACGCGGGCGGCGCGGATGATCGCGGACCGCCTCTCGCGCGTCCAGGTCGAGACGCTCGAGCGAAACTGCGCCGAGTTCGGCGTCCCGATCTACTCGATCGGCTCCGAGCGCCAGGGGATCGTGCACGTCATCGGCCCCGAGCTCGGCGTGACGCAGCCGGGCATGACGATCGCCTGCGGCGACAGCCATACCTCGACCCACGGCGCCTTCGGCGCGCTTGCGTTCGGGATCGGCACGTCCGAGGTCGAGCACGTCCTCGCCACCCAGACGCTGCTCCAGAAGCGGCCGAAGACGATGCGGATCAGCTACTCGGGCGAGCTCGGGCACGGCGTCGTCGCGAAGGACCTGATCCTGGCGACGATCGGCCGCCTCGGCACCGGCGGGATGGTCGGCCACGCGGTCGACTACGCGGGCGAGACGATCCGCGGGCTGTCGATGGAGAACCGGATGACGATCTGCAACATGACGATCGAGGGCGGCGGCCGCGCGGGAATGATCGCGCCCGACGACATCACCTTCGCCTGGGTCGAGGGCCGACCTGGCGCGCCCGAGGACCTCGACGCGGCGGTCGAGAGCTGGCGGGAGCTCCCCACCGACGACGGAGCGGGCTTCGACGCCCAGGTGGACGTCGACTCAAGCTCGATCTCGCCGATGGTGACCTGGGGCACGAATCCCGGCCAGGTGGTCGAGGTGACCGGCGCGGTGCCCGAGCCCGCCGACGACAACGAGGAGAGGGCGCTTCGCTACATGGACCTGCGCCCGGGGCTGGCGATGCAGGAGATCCCGCTCGATCGCGTCTTCATCGGCTCGTGCACGAACTCGCGCGTCCAGGACCTGCGCGAGGCGGCGACGATCGTCGAGGGGCGAAGGGTCGCCTCATCGCTCAGCGCGATGGTCGTGCCCGGATCGGCCCAGGTGAAGGCGCAGGCCGAGGCCGAGGGGCTCGACGAGGTCTTCCGCGCCGCGGGGTTCGACTGGCGGAGCGCCGGCTGCTCGATGTGTCTGGGGATGAACCCGGACATCCTCAGCCCGGGCGAGCGCTGCGCATCGACCTCGAACCGCAACTTCGAGGGCCGGCAGGGCAAGGGCGGGCGCACGCACCTCGTCTCGCCGAAGATGGCGGCGGCCGCGGCGATCGAGGGACACTTCGTCGACATCCGCGGCTGGAGCTGAGGAGGAGCGATGGAGCCCGTTCAGGTCATCGAGGGCGGGGTCTCGTTCCTCCACCGCGCCCACGTCGACACCGATCAGATCATCCCGAAGCAGTTCTTGAAGAGGGTCGAGCGAAGCGGGTTCGGGGAGTTTCTCTTCTACGACTGGATCCGCGACGGCGAGATCGAGCTCGAGCCGAACCCGATCCTCGTCGCCGGCGAGAACTTCGGCTGCGGCTCCTCGCGCGAACACGCGCCATGGGCGCTCGAGGACTTCGGGTTCCGGGCGATCGTTGCGCCGTCGTTCGGCGACATCTTCTACGCCAATTGCACGAAGATCGGGCTCCTGCCCGTGATCCTCCCCAGCTCGGAGTGCCGCGCGATCGCGGAGGCGGGCGCGGCGCGCATCGACCTCGACGATCAGACGGTCGACTACGCGGGCGGCGTCGTTCGCTTCGAGATCGACGAGGAGCTGAAGCATCGCCTGTTCCACGGCCTCGACGACATCGCGGTAACGCTTCAGAGGGCCGATGCGATCGACTCGTTCGAGGCCTCCGGTGCGGCCGATCGCGGCCCGGTGACCACGTCTCTGTGATGGTCGACTGGGACGCGGCAACCTACGACCGCGTCGCGGATCCCCAGGAGGCATGGGGCCGGGAGGTCCTCGGTCGGCTCGAGCTGGACGGCGACGAGACGCTGCTCGACGCCGGTTGCGGCACGGGACGCGTGACGAAGCTCCTGCTCGACCGGCTGCCGAAGGGAAAGGTGATCGGCGTCGACGCGGCGCCCTCGATGATCGAGCGCGCCCGCGAGAACCTGGCCGCGGCGGGGGATCGCGTCGAGCTCTTCGTCGCCGATCTCCTGGCGCTCGAGCTCGAGCAACCGGTCGACGCGATCTTCTCCAACGCCACGTTCCACTGGATCCTGGATCACCAGCGGCTCTTCAACCGGCTGTTCGCGGCGCTCAAGCCCGGCGGCCGGATCGAGGCGCAGTGCGGCGGCCAGGACAACGTGGCCGAGTGGACGCGGGCGATCGAGGCGGCCGAGGGCGATGAGCGGTTCTCGGCCTACCTTCGCGGGATGCCGGCGGCGACGAACTTCGCCTCGGTGGACGACACCGAGCTCAGGCTCGGGCGCGCGGGCTTCGAGGTCGAGCGCGTGTGGCTTGTCCGCCGGGAGTATGAGCCCGAGGAGCCGCGCGCCTTCGTTCGCTCGGTTGGGCTCTCAAAGCAACTCGACAGGCTGCCGCCGGAGCTCCACGACGAGTTCGTCGACGCCGTGCTCGGCTCGATGGCGCGGCCGCTCGTCCTTCAATACGTGCGACTCAACATCTCGGCGCGCCGCCCGGCATGAGCGGGCCTCGCATCGTGCTCCTGCCCGGGGACGGGATCGGGACGGAGATCGTCGCCGCGACGCGCCGCGTGCTCGAGGCGGTCGACGGGTTCGAGTTCGATGAGCGGCTGGTCGGCGGGGCGTCGATCGACGCCCATGGCGTCGCCCTCACGAACGAGGTCCTCGAGGCGTGCCGCGGCGCGGACGCGGTGCTTCTCGGCGCCGTCGGTGGGCCGAAATGGGACACGACGGATCCCGACGCGCCCCGTCCCGAGCAGGGGCTGCTCGGGCTCCGCAAGGGGCTCGGGCTCTACGCGAACCTGCGGCCGGTGGCGCCGTTCGCGCCACTCGTCGCCTCGAGCCCGCTGCGCGAGGAGCGGATCGAGGGCACCGACCTGCTCGTCGTGCGCGAGCTCACCGGCGGCATCTACTTCGGCGACAAGACGCGGACGGCGGACGAGGCGAGCGACCGCTGCGTCTACAGCGCCGCCGAAATCGAGCGGATCGCGCGGGTCGCTTTCGAGGCGGCGCGGGAACGGCGACGCAGGGTGACGTCGGTCGACAAGGCGAACGTGCTCGAGACGTCGCGGCTCTGGCGCGAGGTGGTGACCGGGGTCGGCCGGGAGTACGACGACGTCGAGCTCGAACACATGCTGGTCGACAACGCCGCGATGCAGCTCGTCTCCGAGCCGAAGCGGTTCGACGTGATCGTGACCGAGAACATGTTCGGCGACATCCTCTCCGACGAGGCCGCGATGCTCACCGGGTCGCTGGGGATGCTGCCCTCCGCGAGCATCGGCGGCGACGGTCCGGGCCTGTTTGAGCCCGTTCACGGCTCGGCGCCGGACATCGCAGGCAAGGGCGTCGCCAACCCGCTCGCGACGTTCCTCTCGGCGGCGCTGATGCTCCGGCACGGGCTCGGGATGCCCGACGGCGCCGAGGCGATCGAAGAGGCCGTGGAGGCGGCGCTCGAGAAGGGCATGCGGACGCCCGACCTCGGCTGGGTCGGGGCGGAGACGCCGCCGATGTCGGACCTGCCGGCGGAGGTGGAGGTGGGGACGGCGGAGATCACAACCGCGGTCCTCGACGAGCTGAGCGCCTGATCGCGCGCTCTAGGCGGATGCTGCCTCTTCATTCATACTGCCTTTCGACCGACCTTTCGAGCGGAGGCTGAGACGTGCAGAAGTGCGAGTGGATCTGGATGAACGGCGAGTTCGTGGCGTGGGACGACGCCCAGGTCCACGTACTCAGCCACGGGCTCCACTACGGCACGGGCGTCTTCGAGGGCATCCGCTGCTACGAAACCGATCGCGGCCCGGCGATCTTCCGTCACCGCGAGCACCTGGAGCGGCTCGCTGACTCGGCGGAGCTCTACTACCTGCCGCTCGGATACTCGACCGGCGAGCTGCGGGAGGCCACGCACGAGCTGATCCGGCGCAACGAGCTGGAGAGCTGTTACATCCGCCCCCTCGCGTTCCGCGGCTACGGCGAGATGGGGCTCTACGCGCAGTCGGCGCCCGTGGACGTCACGATCGCCGTGTGGCCCTGGGGCGCCTATCTGGGCGAGGAGGGCAAGCGAAACGGCGTGCGCGCCAAGGTCTCATCGTGGCGGCGAATCTCGCCGGGCGGGCTGATCCCCCACGCGAAGGCGTCGGGCCAGTACCTGAACTCGACCCTGGCGAAGACGGAGGCCGCGCAGTCGGGCTACGAGGAGGCGATCCTGCTCGATGACAACGGGCTCGTCTGCGAGGGCTCGGGAGAGAACATCTTCGTCCTGCGCGAAGGCGAGCTGGTCACCCCCGGCCACACGAACTCGATCCTCGACGGGATCAGCCGCAGGTCGATCGTCCAGATCGCGGAGGATCTGGGCTACAAGGTCGTGCAGCGAGACATCGCGCGCGCCGAGCTCTACCTGGCCGAGGAGATCTTCCTCTCCGGCACTGCTGCCGAGCTCGTCCCGGTTCGGGAGGTCGACGGCCACGAGCTCGGCGCCCCGGGCGAGGCCACCCGGCTGATCCAGGCGAAGTTCGAGGACGCACTGCACGGCCGTGCTCCGGAGTACGCGGAATGGCTGGACGTGGTCGAGATTCCAAGTAAGGTCACGAGCTGAAGATGCCGAGGTTCGGGGTCATCGAGCGAATTAGGAGCGCTGCGACCGCCTAGCGGCTCGCGGCCGCGCGGCGCCGGCCGCGCATCACCTCGCTCGCACCTCGAAACCCCACCGGAAAGGCATCAAGTGACCCAGGTAGACCTCTACGACACGACCCTCCGCGACGGCATGCAGGGCCAGGGCATGTCGCTCTCGGCCGCCGAGAAGGTCCGCGTCGTCCAGGTGCTCGACCGGCTCGGCGTCGGCTACGTCGAGGCCGGCTTCCCGAGCTCGAACCCGAAGGAGGCCGAGCTCTTCCGGCTGCTCGCGGACATCCACCTCGAGCGGACGCGAATCTGCGCCTTCGGGATGACCCGACGGCGCGGGATCGCCGCCGAGGAGGACCCGGCGCTGCGCGACCTCGTGGGTTGCGCTGCGCCGGTCGTCACCTTCGTCGGCAAGACCTGGGGACTTCACCTCGACAAGGTGACCAAGGTCTCGCGCGAGGAGAACCTGGCGATGATCGTCGACTCGGTGAACTACGCGCGCGCGGAGGGCAAGGACGTCGTCTACGACGCCGAGCACTTCTTCGACGCCTGGCGCGACGACCCCGGGTACGCGCTCGAGTGCCTGCGGGCGGCGGCCGCCGCGGGCGCCTTCAATGTCACGCTCTGCGACACGAACGGCTCCAGCCTTCCGCACGAGGTCGCAGAGGCGACGGCCACGGTCGTCGCCGAGCTCGGCGAGCGCGTCCAGGTGGGGATCCACGCCCACAACGACGCGGAGTGCGGGGTGGCGAACTCGCTCGCGGCGGTGCGGCTCGGCGCCGGGATGGTCCAGGGAACGATCAACGGCTATGGCGAGCGATGCGGCAACGCGAACCTGGTCTCGATCCTGCCCGCGCTTCAGCTCAAGCTCGGCCACGAGTGCGTACCCCAGGACCGGCTCCGGCTGCTCACCGAGACGGCGCACTTCATCGACGAGCTCACCAACACGATCCCGAACGCCGACCAGGCCTACGTCGGGCGGAACGCGTTCGCCCACAAGGGCGGGATGCACGTCGCCGGCGTGCAGGCCGACGCGCGGACGTTCGAGCACATGGACCCGAAGCTCGTCGGAAATAGCCGCGACGTGCTGATCTCCGAGCTCTCCGGCAAGGGCTCGGTCCTGTCGCGGGCCGAGGGTGCCGGGATCGACCTCGACGCCGACGCCGCGAAGCGCTCCGTAGAGCGGATCAAGGAGCGTGAGCACCGCGGCTACCACTACGAGGCCGCCGACGCCTCCTTCGAGCTCCTGCTGCGCCGCGAGGCGGGCGAGTACCAGCCGCTCTTCCGGCTGGAAAGCTTCGGGGTGATCACCGAGAAGCGCGCCGACGGCCAGGTCGAGACCGAGGCGACGATCAAGATCTGGGTCGATGGGCGCCGCTACGTGCGCACCGCGGAGGGAAACGGGCCGGTGAACGCCCTCGACCGGGCGCTGCGCGAGGCGATCGGCGAGCTGCACCCGCACCTCGCCGACATCGAGCTGGTCGATTACAAGGTCCGCATCCTGGACTCCCACCACGGGACCGGCGCCGTCACGCGCGTCCTGCTCGACGCGTCCGACGGCCAGGGCTCCTGGGGCTCGATCGGTGTCTCGGAGAACATCATCGAGGCCTCGTGGGAGGCGCTGGTCGACTCGCTCGAGTACGCGTTCCAGGACCGGATGCCCGCCACCGCCTCCGAACAAATTCCCGCCACGTCCTTCGCTTCGCGTCCGGGCCTGTCGGGGCTTGTGCCGGGACGGGATTGACGCCGCCCGAGCGCATACCGCTCGCGCGCCCTGATCTGGGGGAGCGCGAACGGGAGCTCGTGCTCGAGGCGCTCGGCTCCGGGCGCCTGTCGCTCGGGCCGATGCTGGAGCACTTCGAACGCGAGCTTGCGGCTCGCCTCGGCATCCCGGAGGCGGTCGCGGTCTCCTCGGGGACGGCGGCCCTCCACCTCGGGGTCCGCGCGCTTGGCTGGGGCGAGGGAGACGAGGTGATCACCTCCCCGTTCAGCTTCGTCGCCTCCGCGAACTGCCTGCTCTACGAGAGGGCGACGCCGGTCTTCTGCGACGTCGATCCGGTGACCCTCAACCTCGACCCGGCCGCAACGGAGGCGGCGGTGGGCGAGGGGACGGCCGGGATCCTGCCCGTCGACATCCTCGGCTACCCGGCTGCGCTGCCAGCGCTCGCGCGGCTCGCCGAGGGCGCCGGGCTCGGCCTGCTCGAGGACGCCTGCGAGGCGCTCGGCGCGGTCGACTCGGACGGCATTGCCGTGGGAGCGCGCTCCCACATCGCGAGCTTCGCCTTCTACGCGAACAAGCAGCTCACGACCGGGGAGGGCGGGATGCTCACCGCCCCCGACGCGAGCCTCACCGCCCGCTTTCGCAGCGAGCGAAACCAGGGGCGCGCGCCCGACATGAGCTGGGTCGACCACGACCGCCTCGGCTTCAACTACCGGATGACCGAGCTTCAGGCGGCGCTCGGCGTCGCGCAGCTCGAGCGTCTCGACGATCTCCTCGCCGCCCGCACCCGCGTTGCCGAGCTCTACACGGAACGGCTTGCGGCACTCGACTACGGCGCGCCCGCCGGCGACGGCGACCCGGCCGGCCTGGTGCTCCCGTCGGCGGATCGCGGCGGCGAGCGGCGAAGCTGGTTCATCTACGCGGTCCGGCTGCCCCGGGGCGCCGATCGCGACGCGGTCGTCGCCGACCTGGCCCAGCGCGGTGTCGAGGCTAAGGGCTACATGCCCGCGATCCACCTGATGCCGCATTACCGCGAGCGATTCGGTCATCGGCCGGGGCAGTTCCCGGTCGCCGAGGATGCGTCGGAGAGACTCCTCGCGCTGCCGTTCTTCCCGGGGATCTCCGAGCGTCAGGTCGACCGCGTCTGCGAGGCGATCGCCGAGGCGCTGCGCGGCGACTGGCGCTGATGGCGGCTGCGGCGCAGGAGCTCGCGCGAACCGCGCTCGAGCGTCGCTGCCTCGACGAAGTGCGGCGGGCGAGCGACGACGTCGATGGGCCGATGGAGCGACACGGGACGCGCTGCTTCTTGCTGATCGAGCGCCTGGCCGCGCGCCGCGGCGCCGACATCGATCGCGAGGTCGCCCTCTGCGCCGCATTTGTCCACGACATCGGGATCTACCCCTCCGTCTCACGCGGCGGCGTCTACACCGATGAGAGCGGCGAGCTGGCCGCACAGATGTTCGCCGAGGTGAGCGCGCCGCTCGAACGAGCGCGGCTTTGCGCCGACGCCTGCGCCTACCACCACGCGCGCCGCCCACAGTGGGAGCGGGGCACGGAGGTCGAGCTCCTGCGGCTCGCCGACCAGATCGAGGTGAGCGGCGGCCTCAGGCGGAACGGCCTCAGCCGTGAAGAGATCCGCGCTACGTTCGCCGCCGTCCCGCGGACAGGCTTCTACCGAGAGATCGGCCGCCTGCTCCTTCGAGCGCTGCGCGACCGTCCCGCGACGCTGCCGCGGATCTTCAAGCGCGAGTCACGCCGCCGGTCCGGCCTATAGTCAGCCGCCAAATGGCTCGGCTACAGGACGGCAAGGACCCGCTCTTCGAGCGCATCAACACGTCGATCGACTTCGACCGGCGACTCTGGCGCGAGGACGTCCAGGGCTCGCGCGCCCACGCCACCACCCTCGAACGGGCGGGGGTGATCAGCGAGGAGGAGCAGATGAAGCTCGACGAGGGCCTGCTCATGGTCGCCGCCGAGCTCAACCGGGACGAGTTCGAGTTCCGCCCCGATGACGAGGACATCCACATGGCGATCGAGCGGCGCCTGACCGAGCTGATCGGGCCGCTCGGAGGCAAGCTCCACACCGGCCGGTCCCGGAACGACCAGGTCGCGACCGACCTGGCGCTCTACGTCCGCGCGCACGCGCAACGGGCGGACGAGCTCGTCGCGAACCTGATGGCGCGCCTGCTCGAACTCGCCGAGTCACACCGCGACTGGCGGATGCCGGGCTACACCCATCTGCAGCGCGCGCAGCCCGTCTACCTCGGACATCACCTGCTCGCGTACCTTTGGATGCTCGAGCGTGACGCCGTCCGGTTCGGGTTCGCGGCCCGCTCGACGATGCCGATGCCGCTCGGCTCCGGAGCGCTCGCCGGTCTCAACTGGAGCCTGGATCGCGACGCGACGGCCGCCGAGCTCGGCTTCGAGCGCCCGGCGCCGAACTCCATCGACGCGGTCTCGAACCGGGACTTCGCGCTCGACTACCTCTATGCGGCGAGCGTCTGCGCGACGCACCTCTCGCGGCTCGGCTCTGAGATCGTGATCTGGTCGAGCCAGGAGTTCGGGTTCTGCGAGCCCGCGGACGAGTTCTCGTCGGGGTCGAGCATCATGCCGCAGAAGAAGAACCCGGACGCGGCGGAGCTCCTGCGGGCCAAGTCGCCGCGGGTCGCGGCCGCGCTGGCGACCCTGTTCGGCGTCCTCCACGCGCTCCCGCTCGCCTACTCGAAGGATCTCCAGGAGGACAAGGAGGCGCTCTTCGACGCCGTCGACACGCTCGAAGTTTCGCTGGAGGCGGCGGAGCGGATGCTCGCCGGTCTGCGGTTCGACCGCGAGCGGATGGCCGCCGCGGCCGCCGACGAGATGGTCGCCGCGACCGACGTCGCCGACCTCCTGGTCCGCAGGGGGATGCCGTTTCGCGAGGCGCACGGTGTCGTGGGCGGGCTGGTCCGGACTGCGATCGAATCGGACCGGACCCTGTCGCAGCTCTCGCGGGAGGAGCTCAGGAGGCACTCGGTACTCCTCGACGAGGAGTACTACGAGGTGCTGGCCGAGGGCGCGTGGATCGACTCGAAGGTGTCCGCCGGCGGCACCGGAGCGCAGCCGCTCGCCGCCCAGCTCGCCGCCGCGCGCCGGGCCCTGGACGCCGTGAGGGCGGCGCCATGAGGCCGCTCGATGAGTCCTTCTTCGCGCGCTCCGTGCACGAGGTGGCACGAGACCTCGTCGGCTGTGAGCTTCGCTTTCGAGGCGTCGGCGGTGTGATCGTGGAGACCGAGAGCTACGAGCGCGACGATCCCGCCTGCCACGCGTACGTCGGCCTCACCCCGCGGACCTCCATCCTGTTCGGGCCACCGGGCCGCGCCTACGTCTACCTCTCCTACGGCATCCACAGTCTCCTGAACGCGGTCGCCGAGCCGGAGGGGAGCGCGGCGGCGGTCTTGATCCGCGCGCTCGAGCCGACCGTCGGGGTGGAGGAGATGCGGATGCGGCGCGGCCGCGCCACGGACCGCGAGCTCTGCTCCGGGCCGGGCAAGCTGACCGAGTCGCTCGGCATCGGGCTGGAGACCAACGGCGCGCCGCTCACGCGGGAGCCGTTCGCGATTCTGCCGAGGTCGGGACGCTGGCGTGACGTCGAGGTCGGTGTCGGGCCCCGGATCGGGATCACGAAGGCGACCGAGCTGCCGTGGCGCTTCTGCGCCGTCGGCAGCGATCATCTCTCGCGGCCGCTGCCGCTGGCGGCCTGAGACAGGCTCAGCCCGGCGCGACGCCGCCGCCGGTCGGCGCGGCGGTGCCGCCCCCGTCCGTGCTGGGCGCGGGCTCCGCGGAGCTGCTGTCGGCGGGCGCCGGCGCCGAGCTCGTGTCGGCCTCGGGGGTCGCCGGCGCGACGCTCTCCTCGGTCGTGGTGACCGGCGGCGCGTAGGTGTCGCTCGAGGTATCCGTGGTCTCGTCGGATTCGACGTCGTCGTTGACGTGGCGCTCGCTTTCGAGCTCCTCGTAGGCGTTCACGATCTGAGCGAAGATCAGCGCCGGGAAGGTGCCGCCGTCGACCGGGCCGCCCGCGAACTCCGTCTCCATCGGCTTCACCTCGTCCGGATAGCCGACCCAGACGCAGGCGGTGATCTTCGGTGTCGCGCCGCAGAACCAGGCGTCGCCGTTGTCGTCGGTGGTGCCGGTCTTGCCCCAGGTCGGCTCCCCGGTCTGCGCCTGCTCGCCGGTGCCCGAGGTGACCACCATGGTCAGGATCGACTTCGCCGTCTGCGCTACGCCGGGGTCCAGCACCGGCTTGGCGATCACCCTGTTGACGCCGTTGGACCCCGTCTGATCCGGGACCGGATCGCCCTCCTGGTAGCAGTCCGTGCCGCCGTTCTCGACGCAGTCGCCGCCGTCGGTGACGTCGAGGACGCCGACCGGACGACCGGGGCCGGCCCCCATCGAGCCCGAGATCCGGCGCCCGTCCTCCTCGACGGTGTTGTAGGCATGCGCCCTCTCGAGCGTGTTGACGCCGGTCGTAAGGCCACCGAGGATGAGAGCCGGGTTGTAGGGCTGCCATGGTCCGCCGTTGACGGAGTACCGGGCGTCCGGGCTCCTCAGATCGGTCTCGATCCCGAGCTTGTGCGCGGTCTCGGCGACGTTTTCGACCCCGACCTGGGTACCGAGCTGCGAGTAGACCGAGTTGTCCGAGTACGTGGTCGCCGTCTGGATCGAGGCGGAGCCCAGATAGGAGTCCTCGTAGTTTGAGACCTCGAAGAGGTCGGGCAGGATCTTGTAGCCGTTGCCGTTCTTCTTCGGCAGCTTGACCTTGAACGGGATCTGCTGAGGCGCCGAGGCGAAGACCTCGTCCGGCGATCGGCCCTGCTCGAGCGCAGTGATCAGCGTGAAGGGCTTGAACGAGGAGCCGGGCTGGCGATGGCCGTTGGTCGCCAGGTTGAAGGGTGCGTTCTGGTAGTCGGGACCACCGACCATCGCGAGCACCCCGGCCGTGTCGTTGTCGAGCACGGCGATGGAGGCGGTCGGCGGGATCCCGGCGAGCGTCGAGGCCGTGATGTCCTCGACCCGCTGCTGGAGGGCGAGGTCGAGCGTCGACTTGATCTGGAGCCCGCCGCCGAAGGCCTCACCAGCGCCGTAGCGGTCGACGAGCTGCTGGCGCAGCCATGAGGTGAAGTACGGCGCTGCCGAGTTCTCGGCGGGCGGCTCGATCTGGCTCGGCTTCGGGAGCGGCTCCTGGCTGTACTCCGTGTACTCCTCGGGCGTGATGTAGCCGACGTCGGCCATGTTCTGGAGCACCTGATTTCGCCGCGCGAGCGCGTTCTCGGGGAAGTTCCGCGGCGAGTACGCGCTCGGCGATGAGATGATCCCGGCCAGCGTCGCGGCCTCCCAGGGCAGGAGCTGGGAGGCGCACGGGCTGTCGCCCTCGCTCGTGCCGCAGCCGGGATGGTTGTAGCCGAAGTAGGTCTTGGCGGCCGCCTCGACGCCCGTCGCGCCCTCGCCGAAGTAGATCTCGTTGAGGTACTCGGTGAGGATCTTGTCCTTGGGCCACTGGCGCTCGAGGTGGTAGGCGAGCGCCGCCTCGCGGAGCTTCTGGAACACCGTCCGGCTGTTCTGTGCGGCGAGCGCGTTCTTGACGAACTGCTGGGTGATCGTCGAGGCACCCTGCGCCGCGGAGCCCGAGGCGATGTCGGCCCACACGGCGCGGGCGATGCCCTGGAAGTCGACGCCACGGTGCTCGTAGAAGCGCTGATCCTCGATCGCGACGACCGCGTCCTTCATCACCGGCGCGATCTGCTCGCTGTCGAGCAGGATGCGACCGGCGTTGTTGGTCAGCGTCGCGAGCTTCTGGCCGTACTGGTCGTAGACGACCGAGTTGTGGGCGCGGCTGTACTGCTCGCGGTTCTCGAGCGAGGGCAGGTCCTGGGCGACGGCCATCATGATCCCGAAGATCCAGGAGACGAAGGCGAGGATCGAGAGTCCGAGGATGACGACCGCGATCCGGAGCTTTCGCAGCCGCGGGCGCTTCGGCTTGTCGGGCGGCTGGCCCGAGCCCGGGAGCGGCACGAGCCTTCGGTCGCGCCTCCGGAGCAGATTGCGCCCGCCACTGCCGTTCGACTGAGCCGC
Organism: Solirubrobacterales bacterium; assembly: GCA_035296705.1. Lineage (GTDB taxonomy): Bacteria > Actinomycetota > Thermoleophilia > Solirubrobacterales > 70-9 > WHSW01. The sequence continues at coordinate 2,020 of DATHAL010000009.1, read as the reverse complement.
GGCGCTGCGACGCTTCGCGCGGCCGGGTGCGGCACCGGCACCGTTTGCGTCCTGCGGCTGCTGCGTGGCGTGGTCGTCGACCTGGTCCTCGGTCCGGGGACCGGACGCCTCGCGCTGGCCGCTCACGTGTTCGTGTTCGGATCCTGAGTCCATGTCTCAGAGTGCGACGTGGGACGCCGTGTCCCGCCGCGGTGGCCCAGCCGGAAAGAGCGCCCGGCGACGGTGCGTGTGGTCACCCCTTTGCGGGGCGTTCCAACGCCCCTGAGAGCCGGCCGGTGAGTCTAGCATTGGCCCGATGGCTCACCGGCAGGCCGACGCAGGCCCCGAGGACGAGGTTCTGGCGCGGCTCACGACGGGCGCCGTCGACGTGCTGCCAAAGGGGCGGCTCCGTCAGCAGCTCGCCGAGGGCGGGCCGCTGCGGGTCAAGTTCGGGGTCGATCCGACGAGTGCCGACATCCACCTCGGGCATTGCGTCGTGCTGCTTCGGCTGCGTGCCTTCCAGGACGCCGGCCATACCGTCGTGCTGATCATCGGCGACTACACCGCGCGGGTCGGCGACCCGAGCGGGCGGGACACGACCCGGCCGGTGCTCTCGGCCGACGAAGTCGAGGCGAACGCGCAGACCTATCTGGCGCAGGCCTTCGCGGTGCTGGACCCCGGCCGGACCGAGGTGCGCCGAAACAGCGAGTGGCTGGCGATGGGGAGCGACGAGCTCGTCGACCTCGTCCGCCGCTTCACCGTCGCGCGCCTGCTCGAGCGTGAGGATTTCGGCCGCCGGATGGACGAGGCAAAGCCGATCTCCGTCCTCGAGCTCCTCTACCCGGTGCTGCAGGGCTACGACTCGGTCGCGATCGAGTCCGACATCGAGTTCGGCGGGACCGACCAGACGTTCAACCTGCTCTTCGGTCGCGACGTACAGACCGCGTACGGGCAGCAGCCCCAGTCGATCCTCACGATGCCGATCCTCCCGGGCACCGACGGCCGGCGCAAGATGAGCAAGACCTACGACAACTACGTCGGCGTCAACGAGCCGCCTGAGGAGATGTTCGGGAAGCTGATGAGCATCCCCGACGCGGCCATGGGCGAGTACTACCTCCTGCTGCTCGGCGAGGAGCTCGGCGAGGGCCGCCATCCCGGCGAGGCCAAGCGCGAGCTCGCGCGCCGGCTGACCGACCGCTTCCACGGAGATGGTGCTGGGGAGCGGGCGGAGGCGCGCTTCGACAGCGTCCACGTTCGCCACGAGGTCCCGGACGACGTCCCGGTGGCGCGACTCGTGGTGGCCGATGGCGAGGACGTGCACCTGCCGGCCCTGATCGCCGCCGAGTTCGAGATCTCCTCGAGCGAGGCGCGGCGGCTGATCCGGCAGGGGGCCGTAAGGGTCGATGGCGAGGTGGTCGCCGAGGACGCACTGGATCTGCCCTTGGAGCGGCTGGACGGCACCGTGCTTCAGGTCGGCAAGCGCCGTCATCGCCGCCTGGAGCGCGGCTAGAGGGCCCGCGCCTCGCGGAGGAGCGCCAGGCGGTTCCCCGAAGCAAGGCCGCCTGCTACATTCCTGCGCCCCGGTAGGCCCGGCAGGGCTTCCGGATCCGGCGGCCTGCGGATATACTTGCTGGTCGCCCCTCAAACGGCGCCCGTGCCCGCGGGGGTCCCCCGCGGTTCGGGAAGCGGTCTTTGAAAACTGAGCAGCGTGCGATCCGAGGCTCTCGAGCCTCGGAACGACAGGTCCGACCCGTCGCGGCGTCATGCCGTCGACGGGCAGCCAAACCCCGTCATGTCGTCGCCGGCACTGTGTACGCCGGTGGCATGAGACGTGACGACTTTCCGTTCGACAGAGGAACGGCGCCGGTTGACCCCGGTGCCGATTGAAACCCTCGAGTCACTTTTTACGGAGAGTTTGATCCTGGCTCAGGACGAACGCTGGCGGCGTGCCTAACACATGCAAGTTGAGCGACGAACCAGGGCTTGCCCTGGGGCAAAGCAGCGAACGGGTGAGTAACACGTGGGTAACCTGCCCCGATGA
>DATHAL010000008.1:0-14906 GCA_035296705.1 Solirubrobacterales bacterium | reverse complement strand
ACCGCCGACGCGTGCGTTGTGATCCCGCCGCTCTTCGAATCCCGCATCACGCCGCACACGGAGGGCCTCTGCGCCGTGATCTGGCACCTGCTCGTCAGCCACCCGAGCCTGCAGCGCGCCGCGACCAAGTGGGAGTCGGTCTCCGCGCCCACGGCTGAGCGTTGACCGGGCGCTCGCGCGTGATCATCGTCGGGGGCGCCGGGTTCATCGGCAGCCACTTCACCGATGCGCTGCTCGCCGACCGGCGCACCGAGCGGCTCACCCTGTTCGACAACTTCAGCTCGGGGCGTGAGTGGCACTACGCCGACCATGCCGGCGACGACCGCCTCGAGGTGATCCGCGGCGACGCCAAAGACCTCGAGGCGCTGGAGCGGGCGATGGCGGGCCATCACCTGGTCGTCCATCTGGCCTCGAACCCGGATATCGCCGCGGCGATGGTCGATCCGAGGATCGACTTCGACGAGGGGACGCTGCTCACCCACCACGTCGTCGAGGCGGCGCGGCGCACGGGCGCCGGAACCATCGCCTACGCGTCGGGAAGCGGCGTGTACGGCGACCTCGGTGAGCTCGAGGCGGACGAGGACCACGGGCCGCTGGTTCCCGTCTCGACCTACGGGGCGAGCAAGCTCGCCGGGGAGGCGTTGGTCAGCGCCTACGCCCACATGTTCGAGATCCGCGGCGTCGCGACGCGGTTCGGCAACGTCGTCGGGCGCCGGCAGACGCACGGGGTCGGGTTCGACTTCGTCCGCCGTCTGCGCGCCGATCCCTCGCGGCTCGAGGTGATGGGCGACGGCTCACAGTCGAAGAGCTACATCCTCGCCGGCGACGTCGTCGCCGGGGTCCTCGCCGCGGTCGATCACGACGACGCCTCGCCGTTCAGCGCCTACAACGTCGCCACCGGCGACTACATCACGGTGCGCGAGATCGCCGAGCTCGCGATCGAGGTGCTCGGGATCGCGCCCGGAACGACCGAGATCGCCTACGGACCCGAGCCGCGGGGCTGGAAGGGTGACGTGCCGGTGGTCCGGCTGTCCACCGATCGCATCCGGTCTTTGGGCTGGCGACCCTCAGAGGGATCGCGCGAGGCCCTGCGGACCTCGATGGAGGCGATGCTCGCCGATCTCGAGGCGGGCGTCGGGGCTTGAGCGGGCGAGCCGCGGTCTTCCTCGACCGCGACGGGGTCCTCAACGAGGCGCCGGTGGTGGACGGGGTGCCGCGGGCGCCATCCCGCCCGGAGGACGTCCGTCTGCTCGCCGACGCCCGGGCCGGTGCTGCCGCGCTGCGCGCTGCGGGGTTCGTGCTGATCGGGGTCACGAACCAGCCCGAGATCGCGCGCGGACGAATCCGCGCCGAGGACGTCGCGCGCATCAACGACGGGCTCGTCGCCGAGCTCGGCCTCGCCGAGATCGCGGTCTGTCCCCACGACGACGCCGACGGCTGCGATTGCCGCAAGCCGAGGCCCGGCCTTACACTGCGAGCTGCCGAAAGGCATGGAATCGACCTGTCGCGCAGCTTCACGGTGGGGGATCGGTGGCGCGACGTCGAGGCGGGCCGCAACGCTGGCACGCGCACGGTGTTCGTGGATCGGGACTACGATGAGGCGCTGACGGTGTCGCCTGACGCGACAGCGGGAGGGCTCCAGGAGGCAAGTGAATGGATAGTGCGACAGCTACGGCCGTAGCCGAGAAGCGGGTGCGCGTCGAGGATCTTCGGGTGAAGATCTTCGCCGACGGCGCCGACCTCGAGGGGATCCGCAACCTCGCCTCCAACCCGGTCATCGCCGGGTTCACCACGAACCCGACGCTGATGCGGAAGGCGGGCATCAGCGACTACGAGGCGTTTGCGCGCGAGGCGCTCGAGCTCGTCGGCGACCGCCCGATCTCGTTCGAGGTGTTCACCGACGACTTCGCCGAGATGGCGCGGGAGGCGCGCGTCGTCTCGTCCTGGGCCGACAACGTCTACGTGAAGGTTCCGGTCACCGACACCTCGGGGAACCCGGGCACGGAGCTGGTCCGCGAGCTCTCCGCCGAGGGCGTCAAACTGAACGTCACCGGCCTGTTCACGCTCCAGCAGGTGGCGACGATCGCCGCCGCGCTCGAGGGCGGCGCGCCGGCATGCGTCTCGCTGTTCGCCGGCCGGATCGCGGACGCCGGCGTCGATCCGGTGCCGATGGTCGTCGACGCCGTCGCGGCACTCGACCACCTGCCCACGGTGGAGCTGATCTGGGCGAGCCCCCGCGAGGTCCTCAACATCGTCCAGGCCGATCGCGCCGGCTGCCACATCATCACCGTCACCCACGACCTGCTGGCGAAGCTCCCGTCGCTCGGCAAGGACCTGACGGAGTTCTCGCTCGACACCGTTCGCATGTTCCATCGCGACGGGGTCGGCGCCGGGTACCGCATCGTCGGCGCCGATGGCTGAGGTCGGCGCGCCGCCGGAGGCAACACCCGCTCGCGATGACTGGGACCGCCACTGGGACGAGCTCGCCCCCGCGAGCGAGCTCAACCCCGCGGTCGGCTATCGCGCCCGGCTCCTCACGCGGCTGCTGAACGCCGACGGCGCACCCTCCCGCGTCCTCGACATCGGCGTCGGCAGCGGCGACTTTCTCGCCCACGCCGCCGCGCTGTGGCCCCAGACCGAGCTCGCCGGAGTCGACGTCAGCGCGTCCGGCGTGCGCCTTGCGGGCCGGCGCGTGCCGCGCGCGCGGCTCACGGTCGCCGACCTGACCGCCGCGTCGAAGCGGCCATCCCACCTCGACCGCTGGGCCACGCACGCCGTCTGCTCCGAGGTGCTCGAGCATCTCGACGAGCCGGTGGCACTGCTTCGAAACGCCTCCGAGACGCTCGCCCCGGGGGCGCTTCTCGTCGTCACCGTCCCCTCGGGGCGGATGTCGGCGTTCGACCGCCACATCGGCCACCGCCGCCACTACACGCCGGAGCTTCTGCGTTCGCAGCTCTCCGAGGCCGGCTACGCGGTCGAGGACGTGCTGCGGGCCGGCTTTCCCTTCTTCAACCTCTATCGCGCCGTGGTCAGAGCGCGGGGCGAAGCGCTGATCGAGGACGCGGGCGCGGAGGGCGCGACCCCGAGCGCAGCGGCGAAGCTGGCGATGGCCGCGTTCCAGGGACTCTTCCGGCTCAACCTGACGCGCTCGCCGTGGGGACTTCAGCTGGTCGCGTTGGCTCGCCGGCCTCGCTGAGCGGACGCTCCTCGGCGGGTTCGCGCCGCTCGCCGCGGATCCTGTCGTATGCGACCTTGGCGGCGACCGCTGCCGCGCATAGCGAGACCGCGGCGACCGGGAACTCGAATCTCCACTGCGTCCCCATCGTCCCGAAGAACACGCCGACCTGGTAGGTCCACGTGCTGAGCGCGAGCGCGCCGACGATCCGCGGCGGCCCCGGGACGACGAACAGGACGACCATCGCGCACAGCGCCAGCAGGAGGTAGAACCACGCGAGCTGGAAGGTGTGGCCGTTCAGGTACTGATCGGCGAACAGCTCCTGGTACTCGACGGCGACATCGTTGAGTGCCGGGATCGCGATGTGGTAGCCGTCCTCGTTCGGATCGATCCCGGGATGAAAGATCCACACCCCTGGCCCGGTGACCCCGATCTGCTTCTCGAAGGCGTCCCAACGCCACTCGAGGTACTCTCGCGGCTCGGACTCCACCTCGTCGAGCCAAGCGTCCCGCATCTCGCTGACCTGGTCGTCTGGCCGCGGCATCGGGACCGCCGCGCCGGAGCCGAAGGCGAGCGGGATGATCGTGTCGAGGGAGCTCTGGGCGGCGAGCGTCGTGACGTCGCCCGATGGATAGACGTCGCGCGGGAAGTGCGACTCGCCTTCGCGAACGGAGAGCCCTGCGAGGTCGTAGAGGTACACGTATTGCTCGGGGTGCCGGGCATCGGCGCCGACAGCCTTCGTCGACCCAAGCTGGAATGCCAGCGCCGCAACGACACCGACGACCGCCGCTCCGGCCACGGCTACGACCCGCAGCACGCGGCCCCGCTCGAGGCGTCCCGAGAGCAGGATTGCCGCGAGCGCGACTGCGAAGACGATGATTGCGGCCGCCGCATTCTGGCGGGCGAACAGGCACAGAACGGCGAAGACGACCGCGGCGATCAGCGCGGGGCGGCGGCGCGCCGGGGCGCGCACCGCGTAGGCGAGGCACCCGAACGCGAGCAGCAGGAAGTCAAGGAACCAGACATCGCGACCGACCAGAGCGAGGTTCCCGAACACGGGCGGCGAGAGCGCGACGGCGATCGCGACGATCGCGGCCCCCAGCCGCCCGAAGCCGACCCGCGCGACGAGGTACGCGGCCGACAGGAACGCTGCGATCTGGAGCACGAGGATCACCCCCGGCCGCAGCCCGATCGGCCACCCCAGGCTCCAGATCCAGACGAGCAGCGGCGAGTGGTGGTCGTTCAACGGGACGTCCCCCGACGCCTCGTCGAGCATCGCCAGCGTGTCCCCGTTCATGTGCCCGGGCCAGAACGCGAGCGCGAACAGGATCAGGCTGGCGGCCAGGAGCAGCCAGGGGATTCGCGCGCGCAGCGAGCTCACCGCGGTCAAGCTACAGGAGCCGCGCGGGCGTCAATGCGGGCGCCGCGAGGCACCCGGAGGCGATCCGTCGTCGTTCGAGAGCGCCTCCTTGACGCGCTGCTGGAGCACCATCAGGCCGTGCGGAACGATGAACGCAAGCGCGCGCTTGAGCGTGCGCAACGAGCGTTGCAGCGCACCCCGGGCACCAACCTGGATGGCCGCTTGCTCCTCGGCGCGCCGCAACCGCTCGAGGGCCGCGGCCGCGGCCGAGTCGGCGATTCCGACTCGCTCCCGTGCGAGCCGCAGGTTCGCGCGCGCCAGCTGCCGGTTCTCCTCTTCGAGCTGGAGGACGTGGGTATTCGGCGCGGGCGCGGCGCTGATCTGCATTTGGGTCGACGCGGGGCGCGAATGGGCCGCCTCGGCGAGGTTCGCGATCCCGATCAGATAGTTGCAGTGCTCCGGCGCCGCGCGCTCGCGCGAACGAAGCTCGGCCTCGACGCCCTCCGCCTCCGGCGACCCGATCACCGAGCCCTCGGCCTGGAACTGCAGCAGGATCTCATCCATCCCAAGACTCTCGAGCGCGCCCGTCGCGCGCTCGTAGTCGAACCCCCGCCCGTTGGCGACCGAGATGACGAGTCCGATCCCGGCCTCGATTCGCGCTCGAAGCGCGGCGAGCGCTCGCTCTGTGTCGGCCAGGTGCTCGAGCCCCTCGAACAGGACGATCGCATCGAAGTCCCGCTCGAGCGGGCGCTCCAGCACGCCGAGTGGGTCGGCGAGCTCGAGCGAGACGTTCGCGAGGCCCTCGGTCTCCCCCCTCGCCAGCCCGAGCGAGCCCTCGTCCGAGTCGACGCCATGGACGCTTGCGGCGGTCCGGGCGAGGATCCTCATGCCGTACCCGGTCCCGCAACAGAGGTCGAGCACGCGGCGACCGCCGCAGAGCTCGGCCGCGAGCTTGTACCGGTGCACGTGCATGAGCCCGAGCAGGCTCGGCTCTCGCGCCTGGGCAGGGCTCAGACGCTCGACGGCATCCATTCGACCTCCGCCTCCCGGCGGTGCGCCTCGAGCTCTCCGTACAACCGCTCTCGCCGTTGGCGCCCCACGCCCTGAAGCATCGACGCCCTCCGCACGCGATAGTGGAAGAGCCGCTCGGGGATCACGTGCCCCTCGATCCCGGCCCTGCGCAGTTCCGAGTAAAAAAGCCAGTCCTCGTAGCTCGTCAGGTCGGCGCTGTAGCGCAGCTCGCGCTCGAACAATCGCCGGCGGATCAGCGCCATCGCGTCCCCGGCCATGTTCTCCGAGCGAAGGTTGAGGACCGTGTTTCCGAGCGGCTGGTAGCCGCCCTCGAGCGGCTCGCCGTCCTCGTCGATGAACCGGCTCCACGAGGTCACATAGCCGACTTCCGGTCGCCGCTCCAAAACGTCGATGCAGCGCTCCACGAACGTGGGAAGCAGCACGTTGTCCGGGTCGACCGGGAGCACGTACTCGCCCCGCGCGAGGCGCACCCCCAGGTTGCGCGCCTGCCCGAGCCCGCTGTTCGGCTGCACGACCAGCCGCGCGCCGAAGCGCTCTGCGATCTCCCACAGCGCCGCATCCTCGTCGCGAAGCGAGCCGTCGTTGACGATGATCGTCTCGATCGACCCGAAGGTCTGCGCGCGCACGGATTTCAACGTTTCGGCGACGAACTCCTCCATGCGGAAGTAAGGGACCACGACCGAGACGAGCGGGTCGCGACTCGCCGGCCGGGGCGCCCGGCGGCGGCGCAGCTCGCGCGCGGCGAGCTCGAGGTAGCGCTCCCGGACCGGCTCCGGGTCCGTGAGCTCCTGAAAGCGCCGTCGCGGCGCGCCGCTACGGATCGCCGCCAGCTCCTCGCCGCCCCCGCCGGCAGCGCTGAGCGCTTCGATCGCCTCGGCGAGCGTCTCGGGACGGCCGTTGCGAAGGAGCCAGCCGCAGCGGCCGTCGGCGATCATCCCCAGATGGCCGCCGACCGGCGTCGCGAGCACAGGGCGATCGCGATCGAATGCCTCCAGCACCGTGTTCGGCCAGCACTCCCAGAGCGAGGGCGAGACGCAGACGTCCGCTTCGGCGTAGTGCCGACCGAGCTCCTCGCGCGGGACTCGCTCAAGTAGGCGGATCCGCGGATCCGCCGCGATCATCAGCTCGAGCTGCGCCCGCATCGAGGTACCGAGTGGCGCCGTCGCGGTATCGGCTCCGATCAGGGTCAGGGACCAGGCGTCGCCCGAAGCCATGGTCGCGGCGCGGATCAGGTTCTGAACGCCCTTGCGCCGCTCGAGCCGCCCCACGTAGAGGAAAGCCGTCGGCCCGTCGGCGGGCGCGCGCGCTTGCCCTCCCGCCTCCGACGGGGCGACGTGCGCGACCTCGACCGGGCTCGCGATCCCGGTCGCTCCGTAGAAGCTCCGATAGGCGTCCAGCACCCCACCGCCAGGCCACAGGAAGTGGTCGGCGCGGCGCAGCGCGTACCGCTCCAGCTCGCAGACCAGCCTGGTATCGCGGTCCGCACCGATGAACCCGTCGAGCACGGCGCACATCTCCGCGGTCGTGTACGCGCGCACGCAGACGGTGGTCCGACGGAGCCGCGGGTCGAGCGTCTGCGCCGCCTGCGTCGTCGCGCACCCCTCCCCGAGGTAGTCGGGAAACTCGACCAGGTCCGGACCTCCGTCCGGATAGACGCGCACGAGCGCCTCCAGCGCCCGCGAGCTCCAGAGCTGAAGCGGTGTGTACCAGTAGTCCACCTCTGGCCCGTGCGGCTCGTCGATGAACTCGAACCGAACCCCGGCGGGAAGGCGTGGGTCGCCCGCTGCGCGAAGCTCCTCGTAGCGGGCCTCGTGCCGGCGCGCCGTAAAGACCGTGACGTCGGCGTGCCCGGCGAGCGCCGCAGCGGCAAACCCGACGTAATTGCCAAGGCCCGCCGAATCGAATGGATAGACCTCGCGCGAGACGAACGCGATCCGCCTCTCACTCATGCCCGCGCGAAACTAGCATTGCGACGATGCTCTCGGTGCCGGAACCCGAACGGCGGGACGTGGCGATCGAGGTCCGGGGCCTCGTGAAGTCGTTTCGCATGCCAACCCAGCGCGTCGACACGCTCAAGGAGCGCGCGACGAATCTGCTGAGCCGCCGCGAGTACCGCGAGCTCCAGGCGCTTCGCGGGATCGACTTCGACGTCTACTCGGGCGAGTTCTTCGGCATCGTCGGCCGTAACGGCTCGGGCAAGTCGACCCTGCTCAAGCTGCTCGCGAGCATCTACCGGGCAAAGGCCGGGAGGATCCGGGTCGCGGGCCGGATCGCGCCCTGCATCGAGCTCGGCGTCGGCTTCAATCCCGAGCTGGCGGCGTACGAGAACGTTGTGCTGAACGGCGTGATGATGGGGCTCACGCCGCGCGAGGCCCGATCGCGCTTCCGCAACGTGATCGAGTTCGCGGAGCTCGGCGACTACACCGAGCTGAAGCTCAAGAACTACTCCTCGGGGATGCTGGTGCGGCTCGGCTTCTCGCTGATGACCCAGGTGGACGCTGACCTGCTCCTCGTCGACGAGGTCCTCGCCGTCGGGGACGCCGCGTTTCAGCAGAAGTGCATGGACGCGTTCGCCCGCAACCACCAGGAGGGAAAGACGATCATCCTCGTCACCCATGACATGGCGACGGTTGCCACGCATTGCGACCGCGCCATCCTCCTCGAGGGCGGCGAGATCGTCCACGAGGGCGACCCGAGCGCGGTAGCGCGGCACTACCTCGAGCTCAACTTCCCGGGCGACCGGCGGCCGGTCGAGGGCGTCGACGTGCCGATCTCAGGTCACTCCAGCGAGGCTGAGATCGTGGACGCCACGCTGTTCGATACGGAGGGCGAGGAGTCGAGCAGCTTCGAGCAGGGCGAGCCCGTCGTGCTCGAGGTCACCGTCAGGGCGACGGCGAAGCTCACCGATCCGGTCCTCGGACTCGAGATCCGCGACGGTGACGGCACGCTGATGTTCGCGCCGCCGCCGCAGCCGCTCGCGGAGGAAGGCACGCTGTCGCCGGGCGACACGGTCCGCCTGCGCGGGCGGCTTGCCAACCCGCTCGCCTCGGGCCACTACTTCTTGAGCTGCGGCGTCGGGCTGGGCAGCGGCGCGCCGCGGCCGATCGCCTTCCGCAAGAACGCGGCCGACTTCGTCGTCTTCGGCACGCGGGGGTTCCGCGGCCTCGTCGAGCTCGACTTCACCGCTGAGAGGGTGCCCGTGACCGAGGAGACCAAGGCATGAGCGCGACCGAGAGGCGACCCGCGCTCGAGGAGATCCGCGGCCCGTCGGCGATCGGCGGCGGAGCCCGTCGCTTCCTCGACCTCCTGCGCCTGACCAGCGTCACCGAGTTCAAGCTCGGCTACCACGGGACCGTGCTCGGCTTCCTGTGGTCGTTCGCGCGGCCGCTGCTCCTGTTCGCGATCCTGCTGCTCGTCTTCACCCAGGTTTTCCGCCTCGGCAGCTCGGTCGACAACTACGCGCCGATGCTGCTCCTCAACATCCTGTTATTCCAGTTCTTCAGCCAGGCCACCGAGCAGGCGCTGAGCTCGGTCGTTCGCTCGGAAAGCGTCGTCCGCAAGATGCAATTCCCGCGACTCGTCATCCCGCTGTCCGTGGTGACGACGAACCTGCTCCACCTCGCGTTCAGCCTGATCGTCGTCTTCGCCTTCATCCTCGCCTACGGCGTAACTCCGCAGTGGACGTGGGTCCTGTTCCCGCTCGCACTGTTCGCCCTGATCGCGCTGACGACGGCCGTCTCGATGCTGCTCTCGGTGATCTACGTCCGCGTCCGCGACATCGGGATCATCTGGGCGGTCGGCAGCACGGCCCTCTTCTACGCGTGCCCGATCCTCTACCCGATCAACTTCCCTGGCGCGCCGCAGCAGTTCAAGGACCTCATCATGCTCAACCCGCTCACCCCGATCTTCGTCCAGATCCGCGAGTGGATCTTCGATCCGAACGCCCCGGGGGCGGTCGAGTCCACCAGCGGGCGGCCGTGGCTGCTGCTGATTCCGATCGCGATCTCGATCGCGATCTGCGTGGCCGCGCCGATCGTCTTCAGCCGCGAGGCGCCGCGGGTCGCCGAGGAGCTCTAAGTCGCGGCACCGGTCCTAGACGTCGCGATCGTCTCCTACCGCTGCGAGTCGCTGCTGCGGGGCTGCCTGCGCTCGCTCGACGCTCATCCACCGCGGCGACCGATGACGATCCATGTGGTGGACAACGCCTCCGGCGACGGCACTGCGGAGATGGTCGAGCGCGAGTTCCCGGATGTCAGGCTGACGCGCAGCCCGGAGAACGTCGGCTTCGGCGCCGCCAACAACCAGGCGATCGAGGCCGGCTCGGCGCCGTACGTGCTGATCCTCAACCCGGACACCGAGGTGACCGACGGAGCCCTCGAGCTCCTCTGCCGGGTGCTCGACTCCCGGCCCGAGATCGGCGTCGTCGGGCCGCGCCTGGAGCGTCCGGACGGCAGCTTCGACCATGCCGCGAAGCGCAGCTTCCCGACCCCGCTCGGCGCCCTCGCGCACTTCACGGGGATCGGCCGCCGCGCCGGCGCGAGCAGGACGCTCAGGCAGTACCGGGCGCCTGAACTCGGTGAGGGCGAGACCGGCCCGATCGACGCCGTGAACGGCGCCTTCATGCTGATCCGCCGGGCGGCGCTCGACGAGGTCGGCGTCTTCGACACTGGCTACTGGATGTACATGGAGGACCTCGACCTCAACTACCGGCTCGCGCGGGCGGGCTGGATCACCTGGTACGAGCCGGCGGCGACGGTGATCCACGTGAAGGCCGGGACAAGCGGCGAGGTGCGTGCGTTCCGCCTCAACCGGGCCTTCCACTACGGCATGTACCGCTTCTACCGCAAGCACTACGCGCCGCAGCGCTCGCCCGTTGTGAACGGCGCCGTCTACGCGGGGATCGCGCTCAAGCTGGCGGTCTCGGCTGCTCTGGCGCCCGTTCGCCGGCTGGTCGCGGCGCGCCGTGTTCGTGGCTGAGCGCGTGCTGCGCGACGCCGGTGACGAGCGCGGCGACGGAGGCGAGGTGGTGGAGCATGTGCAGCGGCACGCCCGCGAGCGCGAGCTTGACGCCGCCGGTGCGCTCGAGGAGCCCGTAAAACCGGCGGTTGAGCGCCAGGAGGCCAAGCGCTGAGGCGGCGGCCGCGAGCGGCCGCCGCATCGCAAGCGCGACCACGGCGCTCAACGAGCAGAGCGCGCTCAACCGGTGGCGCCAGCCGAGGTTGAGCGCGGTCGGGGCGCTGCGCCGTTCGAGCTGGAGACGAACCCAGGGGATGCCGCGCCGGAGCAGGTCGGTGCGCAAAAAGTCCCCCAGCGACCAGCGCTTCAGATGGGTCCCTCGCACGAGCGGGTCGAGGGTGATGCGCCCACCGTCCTCGCTTAGCCGCAGCCCGAGCTCGATGTCCTCGATCGCGGCAGATGCGAAGCGCGCGGCGTCGAACCCGCCGGCGGCGATGAAGGCCTCGCGGCGGATCGCGCCGAGGCCCGCCCAGAAGGTGGAGGCCTCGCCCGGCGAGCTCGTGTGGACGTGGTGATGGAGGAGATTCCGGAACTGCGAGACGAGGCCGGGATCGGCCGGGCGGTCGTCGTAGCTGCCGAACAGAGCGGTGAGCGAGGCGTCCGAGGCGAAGGCGCTCCGAACGCGGGCGAGCGCGTCCGGATGGATCTCGACGTCGGCGTCGATGAACACGAGCAGCTCGGTGCCCGCGCCCGCGGCGCCGAGGTTCCGCGCCTCGGCAGGTCCCGCGCCATGCGGCTCGGTAACCACGATCAGCTCCTCGGGCGGCTCGGTCGACGCGCGAACCGCCGCGAGGCAGCGCTCCAGTGTCGGTGAGCCGTCGGTCGCGGGAACGACCACCGCCACGTTGGGAGCGCCGCTCATCGGCGTGCCAGTGTGTCGGTGACCGAGCGCTGAAAGCCCTCCAGGCTGTGCGCCGGCGTGAGGCGGTCGGCCACGACCGCCCGCGCTCCGGCGACGAGCTCGGCCCCGAGGCCGGGATCGCCGAGCACCCGCACCACGGCGTCGGCGAGGGCGGCCGGGGCGTCGGGCGGCACGATCAGCGCCGAGCGACCGTCCTCGAGCAGCTCCGGGATCGCGCCGACCCGCGTGACCACCGCCGGCCGGCCGGCGATCGCCGCCTCGAAGGGCACCCGGCCAAAGGGCTCGTTGAAGCGGGCGGGGTTGACGACCACGTCCACCGCCGCGTAGAGGCCGGCGACGTCCTCGACGTGGCCGGCGAGGATCACGCTTCCCTCGAGCCCGAGCTCGGCGATCAGCGCCTCAAGGCGGTCGCGGTACGCGAGGTCCTGCGAGCGCGGAAACGGATCGCCCGCGATCAGATAGCGCGTCGCCGGCGCGGTTTCGAGGATCGCGGGCATCGCGCGCACGAGGACGTCCTGGCCGCGTCCGTTCGTCAGGTAGCCGACGGAGGCCAGGAGCGGCGCGTCCTCGTCGATCCCGAGTCGGCGGCGGATCGCGGCACCGTCGCCGTACGAGTAGCGCGTGCCGACCGGCGGATAGACGGTCTCGACCACGGCGCTCGCGCCCGCGAACTGCGCCGCGACCGTCCGTGAGCAGGCGATGATCCCGTCCGCGAGCCGCGCCGTCAGCGAGGCGAGCAGCCGGCCGGCGAGGGCGCGGCGGGCGCCGCCGCGGTCGCCGCGGTCGAAGAGCTCGCCGCAGTAGACGAGCGCGGGCACTCCCTCGAGCCACGCAGCGATCGACACCGCGGGGAGCATCGTCGTCACAGCGAGCACCAGATCGGGCCTCCGCTCCCGGATCAGGCCGCGGAAGCGGCGGACGTCGCGACGAAGCTCCCGGCCCGTGGCGAGCAGCCCGCGCACACCGGGCTTCGGCAGCGTCAGCGCGCGATAGTCCAGCGCGAGGACATCGGCGGCGTCGCCCAGCAGGTGGGCGAGCCGCCCATGCCCCGGGATGACGACGTCGAGCTCCCCCTGCCCCGCGAGCCAGGAGAGCTCGGCCTCGAGCGAGCGCGACGGACCGCTCGTCCCCGCGAGGTGAAAGACGGCGAGCGAGCGCCGCGGGACGGCCGGCCTCGCCGGGGCGCCGCGCCGCAGCCGCGCCCGCCGCGCGACCCGGCGCCGAAGGGTCGTGACGGTGCCGCCAGGCGCCGAGTGCAGGTCCACCGCCTGGGGGTAGCGCTCCGACGGGGCCGCCTCGCGGTAGCCGCGTACGCGGCCGCGCACTCCGGCGAGGTTGCGGTCGATCGCCGCCTGGCCGGCGCAGAGCGCCACCTCGCGAAGCAGCACCGGACCCAGCCGGCGCGCGTTCACGACCCTCCACTTGCGAAGGACGTAGCCGCGGCCATAGCCCATCAGGTAGTTCTTGCGCGGCGAGCCGGAGCCGAGCGTCGCGGAGTGTTCGTGGTCGCCGATCGCCCCATGTGCCAGGGCGCAGCGCAGGCCGAGGCGGCGCAGGCGAAGCACGAGGTCGACGTCCTCCCAATACGCGAACAGGTTCTCGTCGAACCCCCCGACCGAGCGGAAGGTGGCGCGGTCGAAGGCCGCCGCCGCGCCCGACGGGCCGATCGGGTCGCGCACGCCGTTCTCAAGCACCGCGACCTGCTCCCCGTTCAGGTAGTCGAAGACGAGCAGGGTCTCGTCGAGCTCCATCCCGGCGCTGTCGATCCGCTCGCGGTCGCGCCAGTCGCGCATCACGCCCGCCGCCATCGCCACCCCCGACGGCGGGTCGAGCGCCCCGGCGATCGCCTCCACGAACCCGGCCTCGCAGACGCAGTCGTCGTTCAGCAGCACGACCGCGTCGCCGTCGGCGCGCTCGACCCCGAGGTTGACGGCGCGCGTGTATCCCTGGTTCGACTCGAGCCGCAGGACCTCGACGTCCTCGAATGGCTCGCACGCTTCCACCACGGCCTTGCCCTCCGAGCCGTCGTCGACGACGATCGTCTGGTGCCCGCCGCCGAGCGATGCGAGCACGCGGCGGAGGCGCTCGCCGCCCAGCGTTGGGATGATCACGCTCGCGCGCGGCGTCACCATCAGCTCTTCCGCGCCTCCACCACGATCGAGCCGCCGGCGCGGGCCAGCCCGGCGCCGGCCTCGAGCAGGATCGCGACCGGAACGAGCGGCAGGCCCACGATCGCCGTGACGGCGACGTCGCGCCGGCGCTCGGCCGGCGGCGCGCCGGCGAGGTCGCGCTTGAGCAGCCTGAACGCGAAGTCGCGCTGGCGTGTCAGCCGGTTGAGAAGCGTCTGCCACATGCCCAACGGGTTCTGCTCCACGAGCAGGTGGTGCGTGCGCTCGACGCCGAAGCCGGTGCGGGCGAGCAGCGCCGTGAGACCGGTGGGCGTGAAGTGCGTGCGGTGCCGTGGCACGTCTTGATGAAACCACCGATCGCCGCCGATCCGGGCCTGCAGCCCGGCGAGGTTCGGTGCCGCGACGACGAGCCGCGCCCCCGGGCGCATCCACCGCGCGATCCGCTCCATCGCCGCGGACGGGCGGTCGAGGTGCTCGAGCGAGTGCCAGAGGACGACCCCGTCCTGGCTCGCGGGCTCGACCGGCGCCTCGTCCACTCCCGCCTCGACGACCTCAATGCCCGCGGCCCGCGCCGCCGCACAGGCGGCCGGGGAAGGATCGATGCCCCAGGCGTCGAGCCCCTTCCGGGCCATGATCGCGACCAGCTTGCCGTCGCCCGCGCCGACCTCGAGCACCCGTGCGCCCGACGTGAAGCGGCGCACGAAACGCGTCCTATCGCGGTCGGCCAAACGACGGAGCGCGGCGAGCGGGCCCGCAGCGGCAGCGCTCGGCGGCGAGTAGGTCCCGGCCTCGTACATCGCGCCAGGATCGGCGGCATCGCCAATCGTGGCGGCGCTACCGCAGACCGGGCAGCGATCGAGCCAGAACTCCGAGCTGCCGGCAAGGTGCGGGTCGGAGGCGCTGGCGGCTCGCCACCGCCGCATGCCCTCCGCCCCGCAGGCGGGGCAGCTGCTCAAGTCAGTATGCGCCCGAGCCGCGGAGCGTCACGGGGACGGTCTCGGCGATGATCCGCAGGTCGCGGGCGAGGGAGAGGTTCTCGATGTAGTCGAGCTCGACCGCGAGCCGTTCGTGGAAGGTGAGGTCGCCGCGGCCGAAGACCTGCATCGGGCCGGTGATCCCGGGCTTGACGCTGAGCCGGAAGCGGTGCTCGGGCCTGTAGCGCTCGACGAGCTCAACCTGCTCCGGACGCGGGCCGACGATGC
This sequence comes from Solirubrobacterales bacterium, assembly GCA_035296705.1. Taxonomy (GTDB): domain Bacteria; phylum Actinomycetota; class Thermoleophilia; order Solirubrobacterales; family 70-9; genus WHSW01. The sequence goes on along the minus strand of DATHAL010000008.1, from coordinate 130 downwards.
TCATCTCGCCGCGCAGGACGTTCCAGAGCGACCGGGGCCACGGACTCGATCGCCTCGCAAACTGCGACGGGCGCCGCGAGCGGCAGGAGCGAGTGTTCGAGGTCGAGCGGGCGAAGGATCGCCGAGAAGA
>DATHAL010000007.1:0-53836 GCA_035296705.1 Solirubrobacterales bacterium | reverse complement strand
CTCGGCCGTCTCGACGTTGTGGTGCACCCGCTGGATGCCGGCGTCCTTGAGCGCCTTCGCCCGCGACGGGCTCATGTGCCCGATCGACGCGCAGCGCTTGAGGTTCGTGTGCTCGGACACCAGCCGCGCGCCGGCGAGGATCTTCTCGAAGTCGCGCTTCGAGAGCCCCTGGCCCTGCGTGACCATGCAGAAGCGATGGGCGCCTGCAGCCTCGGCGGCCTTCGCGTGCTCGAGAATCTGCTCGGGTTCCATCATCGCGTGCATCGGGGTGTCGGCCTCGGCGTATCGCGACTGGGCGCAGAAGCCGCAATCCTCGGCGCAGCCGCCCGACTTCGCGTTCACGAGCGAGCACATGTCCGTCGCGTCCGCGAAGCGCTCCGTGCGCACCGCCCAGGCCCGCTCGACGATGTCGCAGATTCCCTCGTGGTCCGTGGTCGCGGCGAGCTCCAGCGCCTCGTCGAAGGTCAAAAGCGGAGGCATTCGGGGGGAATCTAGGTGCGAGATCGGACGGTTACCCGTACCCAAAGGCCGTTCCGGTGCGGCTACCTTGAGGCGCATGACTCGCAGACTCACCCGCCTCGCCGAAATCGCCTACCGCCGCCGCGGCACCGTCGTCCTCGCCTGGATCGGAGCGCTCGTCGTCCTGATCGGGCTCGGCACGGCGCTCGCGGGCGAGTACAACGCCGACTACGACACCCCGGGCTCGGAGTCGGAGGCGGCGGGCAACCTCACGCAGCGCGAGTTCGGCGGCTATTCCGGCCAGGAGGTGTACGTCGTCTGGAAGGACGAGGCGGGGGCCGCAACGCCCGCCACGGCCCAGCGCGTCAACGCGTTCCTCGACGAGGCCGCGCAGGTCGAGCACGTCGACCCGCACACGCCGATCCGCGTCTCCGACGACGGCACCATCGCCACCACCACGCTGCCACTCACCGTCCCGGGGTGGGAGATGGAGAAGGAGCAGGGCGAGCAGCTGATCGACGCCGCCGAGGCGAACAGCGGCGATGGGCTGGAGATCAAGCTCGGCGGCGACCCGATTTATCAGGCGCAATCCCAGTCGAGCCCCGAGGGGCTCGGCTTCCTGGGCGCAGCGATCGTGCTCCTGATCGCCTTCGGCTCCGTCGTCGCCGCGGGGCTCCCGTTGACGATCGCGCTCGTCGGGCTCGGGATCTCCTCGGGTGGGCTCATCCTGCTGCTCGCCAACGTCGTTGACGTCCCCGACTGGACGACGGCCGTCTCCGGGCTGATCGGGATCGGGGTCGGGATCGACTACGCGCTCCTCGTCCTCACACGCTTCCGCGCCGCGATGAACGACGGCAAGGACCGCCACGACGCCGTGGTCGAGGCGGTCACGACCGCTGGCCGCAGCGTGATCATCGCCGGGTGCACGGTCGTGATCGCGGTACTGGGCCTGATGCTCACCGGCCTCCCCTACATGTACGGCGTTGCGATCTCGGCCTCGATCGCCGTCCTGGTGGTGATGCTCGCCGCTGTCACGCTGCTGCCCGCCCTCCTCTCCTACCTCGGCCCGCGAGTCGACAGGCTTCGGATCCCCTTCCTCGGGCGGACGCTGCGGGCCGAGGGCAACGGCGAGTCGCCCGCCGCCCGGTGGAGCCACGCCGTTCAGCGGCGCCCGTGGATTGCTGCGATCGCCGCCACAGCCGTGTTGCTCGCGCTTGCGGCGCCGGCGCTCGGCATGCGGCTCGGGTTCCCGGACGCGGGCAACGATCCGCCCGACACGATGACCCGCCAGGCGTACGACCTGATCACCGAGGGCTTCGGCCCGGGCGCCAACGGACCGATCGTGATCGCCGCGGAGCTGCCGGACAACGCCGCCAAGGGCGACATCAACCAGCTTGCGGACGAGCTCGGAGACCAGCCGGGCGTCGCATTCGTCGCCGACCCCGTCTTCAACCAGACCGGGACGGCCGCGATCCTCAATGTGGTCCCGACCACGTCGCCACAGGACGAGGTGACCGAGGACCTCGTCAAGGAGTTGCGCGGGAGCGTCCTGCCGCAGGCACTCGCCGGTTCAGGGATCACCGCCTACATCGGCGGCATCACGCCTGCGCTCGACGACCAGAGCGAGTACATCAAGGACCGCATGCCGCTGTTCATCGTCGGCGTCGTGGGCCTCTCTTTCCTGCTCCTGCTCGTGGCCTTCCACTCGCCGCTGATCTCGCTCAAGGCGGGGATCATGAACCTGCTCTCCGTCTCCGCCGCGTATGGCGTGATGACGCTGGCGGCGAACGGTGGTGGGCTCAGCAACCTGATCGGGATCGATCACGAGGTGCCGATCGCGCCGTTCATGCCCGTGATGATGTTCGCGATCCTCTTCGGACTCTCGATGGACTACGAGGTGTTCCTGGTCTCGCGGATCCGCGAGGAATACCTCAAGCACGGCGACACCCGCCGCGCGGTCGCGGACGGGCTCGCGCGGACGGCGCGGGTGATCACCGCGGCTGCGGCGATCATGGTCGTCGTCTTCCTCGCCTTCCTGGCGGCGCCGGACGTGTTCCTGAAGCTGTTCGGGATCGGCCTCGCCGCGGCGATCTTCCTCGACGCGACGATCGTCCGGATGGTCCTCGTCCCTGCCGTGATGCAGCTGCTCGGCAAGTGGAACTGGTGGATCCCGAACTGGCTCGAGCGGCTGCTCCCGCGCCTCGACGTCGAGCGCGTGGCGCTCGGCGCGGAGGGGCGCCCCTGACCTCGCGCGCGCGGCGCCCGCTCAGGCGGGCGCCGCGTGAAGCGTCTCCCAGAGATAGATGCAGGCGAGGGTGCGGTGCGGCCGCCAGGGCTCGGCGATTCGCGTGAGCTCGTCGTGCTCCGGGAGTTCCGCGAGCCCGTAGACGATCTGGGCCGCCCGGCGGATGCCGAGATCGCCGGTGGGCAGGACGTCGGGGCGCTCGAGGTGGAACATCAGGAAGACCTGCGCCGTCCAGACGCCGAACCCGCGGACCGCGGTGATCTCGGCGATGACCTCATCGTCGCTCATCGTGGCGAAGCGATCGAGCTCGAGCTTTCCCGACTCGACGTGGCGGGCGAGGTCACGCAGGTACTCGACCTTGCGGCCCGAGAGCCCCGCCTCCCTGAGGCGCTCCTCGGAGACCGCGAGGAGCTCCGCCGGCGTCGGAGTGCGACCGCCGAACAGCGCCAGCACGCGATCGAAGATCGTCGCCGCGGCCTTCGCGGAGAGCTGCTGCGCGACGACGCTGCGGACCAGCGAGCCGTAGGAGTCGGTCCGGGGGCGGCCGCGCCGCCGCGTCTCGAAGGAGAGCTCGCCGAAGCGCTCGATCAGCGCGGCGATCCTGGGATCGGAGGCGGCGAGCTCGTCGTACGCACTCATGCCGGGAACCTACGGGACCGGGCGATGACACCCGAGGCCGTCGCTATCCTGCGCCCGCGTCGCGGTCGTGGGACGCCGCGACTTGGGCCGAGGAAGCGTGTTTCACGCGAAAGGGGACACGGAGCATCCGCCACCCCGCCTCCAACGACGTGCCTGCGCGACAACCGGGACAAGCTGCAACCTCCGCCGGCCGCATGCGTGCGCGCCTCACCGCCGTGCTCGCGGCGGGGCTGGTCATGGCCGCGGCACTCGCCCTCGCACCGCCGAACCGCGGGCCGCCGCCGGCCGCGGACGCCCAGGCGACGCGTCCGAACGTGATCGTCCTGCTCACGGACGACCAGGAGACCTACTCGCTTCGCGTGATGAAGACGGTCGCCAAGGAGCTGAAGCGCAAGGGGACGACGATGAAGCGCTTCTACGACAATTTCCCGCTCTGCTGCCCGGCGCGAACGACGATCTTCACCGGCCAGTACGCGCACAACCACCAGGTGCTCTCGAACGTGCCGCCGGACGGCGGCTACGGGGTCTTCAACGACCTCCACGGCAACAACTACCTGCCGCTCTGGGTCCAGGGGGCCGGCTACCGGACGTCCTACATCGGCAAGTTCGCGAACGGCTACGCCGAGCCCGACGAGTACGGGACCACACCGACCGACGTCCCCTTCGGCTGGGACGACTGGCACGTGCTCGCTCCCTCGCGCGCCCAGTACTTCAACTACCGGTTGAACAACAACGGGACGCTCCGCGGGTACAGCGGCGCGAAGAAGGACTACTCGACGGACGTGTTCACTAACAAGGCGAGGCGGTTCATCCGCCAGAACGCCAAGGTGGACATCCCGTTCTATCTCGAGCTCGGCTACGCGGCGCCGCACGGTGGAGGCGGCGGTGACCCCGGCCGCTCGTGCAACCGCGCCGCGGTGCCGGCGCCCGAGGACCTCGGAGCGCTGAAGGGGAAGATAAAGGGGGTGCTGCCCGCGTCGTTCAACGAGGCGGACGTCTCCGACAAGCCGTCACCGATCGCCGAGCGCGACCCACTCACGCCCGGCCAGATCCGCGACACGCTCCGCAAGCGCCGCTGTGCCTGGGAGTCGCTGCTCGGAGTCGACCGAAGCGTCGGGGAGATCATCGACGAGATCAAGCGCGACGGGATCCGCGAGAACACGTACATCTTCTTCCTCTCCGACAACGGCTTCCTGCGCGGCGAGCACCGGATCCGCGACAACAAGCGGTACCTGTACGAGGAGTCGGCGCGCGTCCCCTTCATCGCCCGCGGCCCCGGGATCCACCGCGGCGGCAAGTCCAACGACGTCGTCGTCAACGCCGATCTCACCGCGACGGTGCTCCAGCTCACGGGTGCCTCCGCCGGCCTCACCCAGGATGGCCAATCGCTGCTCCCGAGCCTCCAGAACCCGAACCTCGAGCTCGGCCGGGCGATCCTGCTGGAGGCGTACGGGGATCCGCCGATCAAGGGGGTGAGGACCTCGCGCTACCTCTACACGGAGTGGGACACTGGTGGGCCGGTGCCGGAGAAGGAGCTTTACGACACCCACACGGATCCGAATCAAATGACGAACCTCGCGGGCGATCCCGCGTACCTGCCGATCGTCACGCAGCTCGGCCAGGAGCTCCGCCAGCTCGAGGACTGCGCCGGCGCGAGCTGCCGAACGGCGCCCTCGGGATCGCTCACGGTGGCCGGCGTCTCGTCGCGCAGGGGCGGGGCGTGCGCCGTGCCGCCGGTGACGGCGCGGATCACCACCTCCGACGACGCCGACGTGGTGGGCGCCTCGTTCCGCGTCGGCGAGGTCTCGCTTCCGGACGACACCGAGCCGCCCTTCGAGGCGGTGCTGCCCGATGCGGCGATCAGCGACGAGCTGCCGAAGCCTGCCAAGGTCGTCGGCAGGGCGCTGTTTGAGGACGGACGCCGGCTGGGGTACGCAGCTAACGTCCGTCTATGCAAATAGCCAGATTGGGGGCCGCCGCGGCGTTCGCGGCGGTGCTGGCCTCGGCGGGCGTCGCCGGCTGCGGGGGTGGTGAGGATCCGAACCCGCCCGTGAAGCCGAAGCCGGCCTTCGGAGAGCAGCCGAACATCGTGTTCGTGCTCACCGACGACCAGGACTACGGCTCGTATGACCGGCGCTTCATGCCCAACACCGTCCGCCTGATCGGCGACAAGGGGACGACCCTCACGAACTACTGGGACCCGACGCCGCTCTGCTGCCCGGCACGGGCCGGACTGCTCACCGGCGCGTACGGGCACAACAACGGCGTCCTCAACAACAAGCCGGGGTATGGCAACCTCGCTGAGCCCGAAAACGTGCTCCCCGTCTGGCTTCAGCGGGCCGGCTACCAGACGGCGAACGTCGGCAAGTTCCTGAACGGGTATGAGAGCGCGGTCGACGACAAGGACGAGGTGGCGCCCGGGTGGGACCACTGGTCGGTCGAGGTCGGAAACGGCCGCGGCTACTACGACTTCAAGCTCGCGGTGGACGGCAAGCAGCGCAAGGAGCAGTACGACGGCCAGTACCTGACGGACGTCCTCAACCGCCGCGCGGTCGAGTACCTCCGCGAGATGGCGGCCGACCCACAGCCCTTCTACCTCCAGCTCTGGCAGAGCGCCCCGCACGTCGAGAACGTCAACGCGAACAGCGGTGGGCCGTGCGGCGGCGAGGCGGTCCCGCCGCAGCGCGACCTCGGCCGCTTCGAGCAGATGAGGCTGCCGCGGATGCCGGGGGTGCTCGAGCGGGATGTCTCCGACAAGCCGGCGATCGTGAGCGGCCAGCCGCCGATCGGCCCGAAGCGCCGCGAGGTGCTGCGCCACCGCTACCAGTGCCGGGTGGAGACGCTGCCAGCGGTCGACCGCGGGGTCCGCGAGATCTTCAGCGCGCTGCGCGAGACGGGTGAGCTCGACGACACGATCGTCGTCTTCTCCTCCGACAACGGAACCTTCGATGGCCAGCACCGGCTGCCGGGCGGCAAGGGGCTCGCGTACGAGGAGGCGGCGCACCTGCCCTTCGTCGTCCGAATGCCGGCGAAGTTCCGCGGCGGCGAGCGCGCGCCGGCGACGAGCGACGCGCTGGTGGCGAACATCGACTACGCGCCCACGGTCGTCGACTGGGCGGGGACCGAGACCTGCCCCGAGGCGGGCGACTGCCGCGTCATGGACGGCCGGTCGCTGATCCCGCTGCTCAGCGGGCGCGAGCAGAGCTGGCCCTCCACGCGGGCGATCGGCACCGAGCTCGACCTGCAGAAGGACGAGGTCCAGCCCGGGCGCGGGATCTCCTGCAGCTTCGACGGCGCGCGCCAGGGGCGGTGGCTCTACGTCCGCCACACGGCGCTGCCCGACCTCGAGACCGGCGCCTGCGAGGCTTCGGAGGTGGTCGAGCTCTACGACCATGCCCGCGACCCGTTCGAGCTCGAGAACCTCGTCCCGACCCCGCCCGGCTCACGCGCCGCGGCGACCGAGGAGCGGCTCGCGGCCCTGACGGAGCGGCTCGCTGACTGCGGCGGCATCGAGGGCCGCGATCCCGAGCCCGCGAGCGGGCACTACTGCGACTAGCGCCCCTGCCAGCGTGGCTTTCGCTTTTCGGCGAAGGCGCGGATGCCCTCGCGGAAGTCCTCGGAGGCGAAGCAGGAGCGGCGGAGCTCGACCAGCTCCGCCTCCTCCTCGGCGGTGAGGCGCGCCGCGCGCGCGATCGTCTCGATGACGCGCTTGTTTCCGGTCATAGAGAGCGGTGCGTTGGCGGCGATCTCGGCGGCGAGCTCGAGCGAGACCGTCTCGACCCGCTCGTCCGTGACAGCCTCGTTCACGAGGCTGATCCGCTCGGCGCGCTGGGCGCTCAGGTTGCGCCCGGTGAGGAAGAGCTCCTTCGTGTGGGCGACACCGATCACGTCGATGAACCGCTCCAGCCCCGTGTGGCCGTAGATCAGCCCGAGCTTCGCGGGTGGCATGCCGAGCCTGGCGCTCGCCGCGCACACGCGCAGGTCGCAGCGGACCGCGAGCTCGAGGCCGCCGCCGAGGCAGTGGCCGTTGATCGCGGCGATCACCGGATACGGGTGGGCGGTGACCGCGGCCATCGCGGCGTGGAAGGGGTGCGCGACGAGCGCCTCGGCGTCGCGCTCGAAGCTCTGCTCGGGGATCGCGCCGATGTCGTAGCCGGCCGAGAAGGCGCGGCCGCTGCCGGTGATGACCACGCACCGGGTCTCGATCCCGGCCGCGAGCTCGGGAAGGACAGCGGCGAGGGCGTTGAGCACGTCGTGGTCGAGCGGGTTTCGCTTCTCCGGGTTGCTCAGCGTGAGCCGCGCGACCGCCTCGGCGGGGCGGTCGAGGAGGAGCTTTCCCGAGGCGAGCTCGTCCGGCCCGGGCACGCGCCTACTCGAGCACGACCAGAACGTCGCCCTCCTGCACGGACTGGCCCTCCCGGCAGCGGATCTCCTTGACGATGCCGTCGTCCTCGACCTCCACCGGCATCTCCATCTTCATCGACTCGAGGATGACGACGGTGTCGCCGTCGGAGACCTCGTCGCCGACCGCGACCTCGACCTTCCAGACGGTCCCGGTGATATGGGCCTCGACGTCCGTCATTGGCGCGGGAGAATATCTCGCCCGGCCGGATGCCCGGCCGGATCGATGCCCGAGCTCCTCGTCATAGTCGCCGCCCGCAACGAGGCCGATCGGATCGGCTCGACCCTGGACGCCCTCGCCACCGCCTTCCCGGGAGCGCCTCTCTGGGTCGGGGACGACGCCTCCGAGGACGGCACCGCGGAGGTCGCGATCGTCCATGGCGCCCGGGTCGTCAGGCGCGGCAGCTCGCACGACAAGGGCGGCAACGTCACCGCGGCCGCTGAGGCGGCGCTCTCCGACGTGGCTGAAGCGCCGCCGGAGCTCGTCCTCGTCTGCGACGGCGACCTCGGCGACTCCGCCGCGACGCTGGTCGGGCTCGTCGACGCGGTGCGCGAGGGCCGCTGCGACCTGGCGGTGGCCGAATTTCGGCGGCGGGTCGGCGGCGGGTTGGGGATCGCGCTCAGATTCGCCCGCTGGGCGATCCGCAGTCGCTGCGGGTTCGAGGCCGGCGCGGCGATCTCCGGCCAGCGCGCGATGCGCGCCGAGGTGCTGTGGGAGGCGCTCCCGTTCGCGGCCGGCTACGGGATGGAGGTCGGGATGACGATCGACGCCGTCCGGGCCGGCTACTCCGTGGCCGAGGTCGCGCTCGACCTCGAGCACCGCGCCACCGGCCGCACCCTCGCCGGCTTTCTTCACCGCGCCCGGCAGCTCCGTGACTTCGCGCGCGCCTGGTGGGCGCGCCGGTAGGTTGCCGGCGTGATCCTCGCGATCGACCAGGGGACGACCGGCACGACGTGCCTCGTCTTCGACGGCGAGGGCAGGATCCGGGGCCGCGCCTACAGCGAGTTTCATCAGCACTTCCCGCGGCCCGGCTGGGTCGAGCACGACGCGAGCGAGATCTGGGAGGTGACGACCCGCGTCGCCTCGCACGCGCTCGCCGACGCGCGCGCCGACACCGGCTCCCTCAACGCGATCGGGATCACCAACCAGCGGGAGACCGTGGTCGCCTGGGACCCGGATACCGGGGAGCCGGTCCACAACGCGCTCGTCTGGCAGGACCGGCGCACGGCGTCGCGCTGCTCGGAGCTCCGGGAGGCCGGGCGCGAGGAGCTCGTGCGCGAGCGCACCGGCCTCGTCATCGACCCGTACTTCTCCGGCACGAAGATCGAGTGGCTGCTTCGCAACGTCCCGGAGGCGCGGAACGCGGCCTTCGGGACGATCGACTCGTGGCTCGTCTTCAAGCTCACCGGCCGGCACGCGACCGACTTCACGAATGCGTCGCGGACGATGCTGTTCGACATCCGCGAGTTGCGCTGGGACCGCGAGCTCTGCGACCTGCTGGGCGTCGAGGAGGCGCGCCTGCCGGAGCCGCTGCCGTCGGCGCATGTCTACGGCACGACGAGCGAGTTCGGCGGCGAGATCCCGGTGGCCGGGATCGCCGGCGACCAGCAGGCGGCGCTCTTCGGCCAGGCCTGCCAGCGCCCGGGGATGGCGAAGAACACCTACGGCACCGGCAGCTTCGTCCTCCTCAACGCCGGCGAGGGGATGCCGGAGCCGAGCGACGGCCTCCTGACCACCGTCGCCTGGGGCATCGACGGGCGCACGGACTACGCGCTCGAGGCGGCGGTGTTCGTGACCGGCGCCGCCGTGCAGTGGCTGCGCGACGGCCTGGGGATCGTCGCCGAGGCGGCCGAGACCGAGGGCATGGCCGCCTCACTTCACTCGAACGACGACGTCTACTTCGTCCCCGCCCTCACCGGCCTCGGCTCGCCGCACTGGGACCCGTACGCGCGCGGCACGATCATCGGGCTCACGCGCGGGATGACCCGGGCCCACCTCGCGCGCGCGGCGCTCGAGGGGATCGCGTACGAGACGGTGGACGCCGTGCGCGCCCAGGAGCGCGGCGCCGGTCGGGCGCTCTCCGAGCTCCGGGCCGACGGCGGCGCCGTCGCCAACCGTTGGCTGATGCAGTTTCAGGCCGATGTCCTCGGCGCGCCCGTGATCGTCCCCGAGATCACCGAGACCACGGCGCTCGGCGCCGCATACCTGGCGGGGATCGGCGCGGGCCGCTGGACCCGCGAGGAGGTGGCCGAGATGTGGGGTGAGGCCGCGCGCTACGAGCCCGCGATGGAGGAGGCCGAGCGCGAGCGTCTCCTCGCACGATGGGGCGAGGCGGTGGAGCGCGCGAAGGGCTGGGCCGAGGCAGAGCCCGAGCAGTAACCGGCCCTCGCGCAGGGGGTAGGAGCAGAGCGGGCCCCGGGGAGGGGACGCGAGCGAGTCATGGCCGACATCAAGCCCCAGCGATACAAGGATCCGCGCCCGGCACAGAAGTTCATGCCGGTGCACGAGTGGTCGCGGACCCACGCTGCCGGCTGGACCTACGACCTCGCGCGGGTCGTGATGACGCCGGTCGCAGTCTTCCTCTACCGGGCGCGCGCCATCGGGACCTGGAACGTCCCCGAGACCGGTCCGGCGATCATCGCGCCGAACCACTTCTCGAACATGGACCACTTCTTCGCCGGGGTCTACCTGCGGCGGTACATGAGGTTCATGGCCAAGTCCCAGCTCTACGGGCAGAGCCGCGTGCTCGACTACATCCTGCGGGTCGGCGGGGCCTTCCCGGTGCGGCGCGGCCACCACGACGACGAGCCGTTCATCACCGCGCACACCATCCTCGGCCACGGCGGATGCGTCCTCATCTACGCGGAGGGCGGACGCTCGCGCACCGGGCGCCTCGGCGAGGCGAAGCCGGGCGTCGGGCGGCTGGCGCTCGAGTCAGGCGCGCCCGTGATCCCGGTGGCGATCCACGGGTCGAAGAGCGTCCGCGCCTGGAAGCGGCTCGTGTTCCCGAAGGTCACCGTCCAGTACGGCGAGCCGCTCACCTTCGAGCGGGTGGAATCGCCGACCCGCGAGGAGCAGAAGTGGGCCGCCGACCAGGTCTTCGAGCGCGTGAAGGCGATGTACGCGGCGCTCGAGGAACAGGGCCGCCGCAGCGTGATCCGCTCGCTGCGCGAGGGTGCGGCGGACGCCGCCGGGGCCGTTGCGGGCCCCTCGCCCCGCGGGGAGGCTCATTCGTAGCGGTTCTCGATCGTCTTCCAGTGCTCGGCGTCGTGGCCGGGGATGATCACCGCCTGTGGGTACTGGCGCTGGAAGATCTGGAGCTCGCTCAGCGAGCGGCGCCAGTTGTGGCGGTCGACCGTGAGCGGCGGCTCCGCCGCCCCTGAGAGCTGCCCGAGCGTGTAGATCGCGTCGCCCGCGATCAGCAGGTCGCGCTCGGCGAGCCGGCAGATCACGGACTGGTGGCCGGCGGTGTGGCCGGGCGTCGACGCGAGCCGGACGCTGCCGTCGCCGAAGAGGTCGAAGGTGCGGCCGAAGCTCGAGTAGGAGTCGATCGCGCCGGAGTCGTAGCTGAGGGTGCGGTAATCGAAGGCGTAGTCGTAGTGGGCGGGACGGTAGCCGCGCAGAAGCGGCCGCGGGTCGGTGGTGGCTGCATGCCACTCCCTCTCGCTGAGCACGAAGGTCGCCCCCTCGAACTCGCTCATCGCCGAGGTGTGGTCGAAGTGCATGTGGGTCATGACGACGAGCCCGATCGACCGCGCGTCGACGCCGCGGTCGCGGAGCTGCGCCGGCAGGTCCTGGCCGGGCTCGAGCTCGGGCCTCGAGAGGCGGGCGATCAGCGGCCCGAGGTTCTCGACCGGCCTCGCGGCGACCGAGGGATGGAGCCCGGTGTCAACGAGAACCGGCCCCGCCGTCGGGTGCCGGATGAGAAACGCGGGGACGGGGAGGTCAATCCAGCTCGAGCGCCGTGTCCCGAGGCCGAGCATGCGCAGGCGCGGCAACCACGCCGCTCGCTCGACGTACGCGCGAGGAGCGCGGAAGCGGCCGCAGAGGATCGGCTCGACCACGACGGTCGACCCGATCCGGCCGCCGGGGATTGCGGCGGTGAGCGGTTTGGCCTCGGCTCGCACCCTCATCGCCGCGCCACTGTAGCCAGATAGCCTGCTCTTCCCATGGCGCCTGAGGCCTCGCGAATCTTTGCGCCCGGACTGCTCGAAGGCCAGGTCTGCGTGGTGTCCGGAGCCGGCACCGGGCTGGGCCGCGCGACGACGCTCGAGCTCGTGCGGCTTGGCGCCACCGTGCTCGGCTGCGGCCGGCGGGCGGAGCCGCTCGAGCGTCTCGCGACCGATGCCGACGGACTCGCCGGGGCGGTGGAGACCGAGGCGATGGACATCCGCGACGAGGAGGCGGTCGAGGCGCTCTTCGACGGCGTGCTGGAGCGCCACGGGCGGCTCGACACGCTCGTCAACAACGCCGGCGGCCAGTTCCTCAGCCCGGCCGAGGCGATCACGCCCAAGGGGTTCCGGACCGTGATCGAGCTCAACGTCGTCGGCACCTGGCTGATGACGCACGCAGCCGCGACGAAGGCGTTCATCCCCCAGGGGCGCGGCAAGGTCCTGAGCGTGACGCTCTCCCCGCACAACGGGATGCCCGGGATGGTGCACTCCGGCGCCGCAAGGGCCGCGGTGGAGAACATGATGCGGACGCTCTCGATCGAGTGGGCGCGCTTCGGCATCCGGCTCTGCGCGCTTGCCGCGGGCCAGTTCGACACCGAGACGCTGCGGACCAAGTACCCGGCCGAGGTGGTCGAGGCCGTGCCGGGCACCGTCCCGCTCGGGCGCCTGGGAACCGAGGAGGAGTGGGCGTGGCTCGTCGCCTACCTCGCCTCGGAGGCCGGCGACTTTCACTCCGGCTCCGTGATCACCATGGACGGCGCCCGCGACAACTGGTTCGGCTCCTGGCCACCCGGCGCCGAGCCGCCGGCCGAAGCGCGCACGTCGTAACGCGCCTTCGTCACACCCCCGCCACATCGCGCCCCCCACCCGCGAGCCGTCGGCGTGCACGCTCCCCGGGTGAGCGTCGACTCGCACATTGATCGGTTCCGAACCGAGGAACGTGCGAGTCGACGCTTAGGCCGGGCGGTGCAGCAGCTCGCGGCTCGGCAGCATGGCGTCGTCGCCCGGTCGCAGCTGATCGACCTCGGTGCTCATCCTCGTTTGATTGACGAGTGGGTCACGTGTCGGCGCCTCGTCGTCGTCCACAGGGGTGTCTACGCGCTCGGCAGCCGAAACCTGCCGGGGGAGGGTCGCTGGATGGCGGCGGTGCTCGTTGGCGGGCCGGACTCCGCGCTGTCTCACGTTGCGGCGGCGGGATTGCACGAGCTCCTCGGTCACGCGCGGCCGATCGCGCACGTGACGGTCGCGCGCAGGCGCAGATCGCGCCCCGGGATCGTCTTCCAACAGAACGCGCTGCCGAGCGACGAGATTACGGTGGTCGAAGGAATACCCGTGACGACCGTCGCACGGACGCTCCTCGACGTTGCAGCGACGTGGTCCAAGCCTCGACTCCGGCAGGCGGTCAGCCTCGCTGAGCATCGCCTGGTCACAAGCTCTCCCTCGTTGCCCGCCCTGATCGAGAGATACCCCGGGCGTCGCGGGCTCGCGGACCTCAGGGAGATCCTGTCGGGAGACCGTCTCGGGCTCGATCTCGCGCGCAGCGAGCTCGAGATCGAGTTTCAGGAGTTCCTTTACCAGCGCGGCCTGCCGCTCCCCGAGATCAACGCGATCGTCGAGGTGGGCGGGCGGCAGCTCGAGGTCGACTGCCTGTGGCGAAGTCAGCGCTTCGTCGTCGAGCTCGACAGCCGGGCACACCACGCCGGGTGGGAGACGGCGGAGACCGATCGCGCTCGCGACCTAACGCTGCTCTCCGGCGGCTTTCGCTGTGCTCGCGTCACGGCGCGCAAGCTGCGGCGAGACGCGGATCGCCTGGAGGTCGAGCTCCGAGCGGCGCTACGCGCTAGCTGAGGGACCGCGCGATCACGAGGCGTTGGATCTCGTTGGTGCCCTCGTAGATCTGGGTGATCTTGGCGTCGCGCATCATGCGCTCGACGGGATATTCGTTTACGTAGCCGTAGCCGCCGAGGACCTGGACGGCCTCGGTTGTCACGGCCATCGCGGTGTCGGAGGCGATCAGCTTCGCCATCGCCGAGTACTTGCCCAGGTCGGGGTCAAGGGCGTCCACCTTCGAACAGGCGCGGTAAAGCAGCTCGCGGGCGGCGGCGGTGCGGGACTCCATGTCCGCGAGTTTGAACTGGATGGCCTGGAAGCTCGCGATCGGCTTGCCGAACTGCCGGCGCTCCCGGGCGTATGCCGCGGCGTAGTCGGTGGCGCCCTGCGCGATCCCGACCGCCTGCGCGGCGACGCCGAGGCGCGAGCGGTCGAGCGTCGCCATCGCGACCTTGAAGCCCCGGTTCGCCTCGCCGATCAGGTTGTCGGCCGGGACTCGGACGCCGTCGAAGATGGGCTGTCCGGTGGGCGAGCCGCGGATGCCCATCTTGTGCTCGAGCTTGCCGACCGCAAAGCCGGGCCGGTCGGCCTCGACGATGAACGCCGAGATCCCGTGCGAGTGTCCCGCATCGGGATCCGTGACGGCGAAGCAGATGTAGAAGTCGGCGATCCCGAGGTTGGTGATCCAGTTCTTCGTCCCTTCGATCACCCAGTCTGAGCCGTCGCGGACGGCGCGCGTGCGCATCCCACCGGGATCGGATCCGGCGTCGGGCTCCGACAGCGCGAAGGCAGGGCTCCACTCCCCACTCGCGCACTTCGGCAGGAAGCGCTGCTTTTGCTCGTCGGTGCCGAAGAGCCGGATCGGCAGCGTCCCGAGCTCCTGGATCATGAGGATGAGGGCGGAGGAGGCGCAGGCCTTCGCCACCTCCTCAACCGCCATGTTGAGCATCAGCGTCCCGGTCCCGGTGCCGCCGTGCTCGGCATCGAACGGCAGCCCCATCAGGTCGTGCGAGGCGAAGAGCTCGCGGATGTCGCGCGGGTACTCGGCGTTGGCGTCGATCTCGGCGGCGCGCGGCGCCACCCGCTCGACCACCATCTTCCGGATCGTCTCGCGGAAGTCGATGAAGTCCTGCGGGAGGGTGTACGGCGCGATCTCGGCGGCGGCGGGCGCGGTCATCCGGATCGCAGGCTAGCGACGCTAGGTCGTCATCCCGCCGAACTGGCCGCCGGTCACGTTGAGGACCTGCCCGTGGACGTAGTCGGAGAGGTGGGAGGCGAGGAAGAGGACCGGCTTCGCGGCCTCCGCGGGCTGTGCCGGGCGACCGAGCGGGATGATCATCGAAGCCATCGCGCGCATCTGCTCAGGGATGCCGAGCTCGACCTTCTCCCCGCCGGCGGCCTCGATCGTCTCGCCCTTCTCCTTCGGCTGCGTTAGGCGCGTTTCGATGAACCCGAAGGCGACCGCGTTGCAGTTGATCTTGAAACCGCCCCACTCCTTCGCGAGCGTCTTGGTGAACCCGACGACGCCGGCCTTCGCGGCCGAGTAGTTGACCTGTCCCGCGTTGCCCATCGTCCCCGAGATCGAGGAGACGTTCACGATCTTGCGGAAGCGCTCGGTGCCCTCGCCCTGCTCGGCTTTGGCCGCCTCGCGCCAGTACGGCGCGATCGCGCGGACGACGCGGAACGGGACGATCGTGTGGATGTCGAGCATCGCCTGGAACTGCTCGTCGGACATCCGGTGAACGACGCCGTCCCAGGTGTAGCCGGCGTTGTTGACGACGACGTCGACCTCGCCAAAGGAGTCGATCGCCGTCTTGACGAGCTCATCGGGGACACCCGGCTCGGTGAGGTCGCCGGCGAACACCGCGGTCTCGCCGTCGATCTCGCCCGCGGCCTGCTCGGCGACGTCACCGTCGATGTCGTTGATCAAGACCTTCGCGCCCTCGGCGACGAACAGCTCTGCGGTCGCGCGGCCGATGCCGCGTGCCGACCCGGTGACGATCGCCGCCTTGCCGTCAAGCAGTCCCATGTCTTCTCGGTTCACTCCCGTGTCTTCGCTCGGATTGACAACGGCGCGGGACTCTATGTCGTCAGAGGCCGAGCTGCCGGCCGAGGATCTCCTTCATCACCTCGTCGGTGC
This sequence comes from Solirubrobacterales bacterium, assembly GCA_035296705.1. Classification (GTDB taxonomy): domain Bacteria; phylum Actinomycetota; class Thermoleophilia; order Solirubrobacterales; family 70-9; genus WHSW01. The sequence continues at coordinate 37,949 of DATHAL010000007.1, read as the reverse complement.
CGCCGCCGATCGGGCCGAGGCGGGCGTCGCGAAGCGCCCGCTCGACGCCGTACTCGCGCATGTAGCCGTAGCCGCCGAGGATCTGGACGCACTCGTCGGCGACCTCGACGCAGGCGCGCTGCGTGTAGAGCTTCGCCTTCGTGACCTCCGCGATCACATCCTCGCCCGCGGCGAACCGGCGCAGCGCGTGATAGTTGAGCGCGCGCCCGACCTCTGCCTTGGTCGCGATCTCGGCGATCTTGTGCCTGATCGCCTGGAAGCGGCCGATCGGACGCCCGAACGCCTCCCGCGCGCCGGCGTAGGAAAGGACCACGTCCAGCAGCCGGCCCATCGCCCCGACCGCGCCGAGCGCCATGGACAGGCGCTCCCACGCGAAGTTCTCCATGATCAGGTAGAAGCCGCGGTTCTCCTCGCCCAGCAGGTTCTCATCGGGCACCTCGACGCCGCTGAAGGAGAGCTCGGCCGTGTCGGAAGAGTGCCAGCCCATCTTCTCGAGCTTCCGCGCCACCTCATAGCCGGCCATGTCGCGCTCGAGGATCAGGAAGGAGATCCCGCGGTGGCCGCCCTCGGGCGCGGTGCGGACGGCGCACACCAGAAAGTCTGCGCGCACCCCGTTCGTGATGAACGTCTTGGCGCCGTCGACGACGTAGCCGCCCGGGACCTTGCGGGCGGTCGTCCGGATCGACGCGACGTCCGATCCGGCGCCGGGCTCCGTGATGCCGAGCGCGCCGACCTTGTCGCCCGTGATCGCCGGGCGCAGGAACCGCTCGTGCTGCTCCGGTGTCCCGAACCGGAACACGGGCGGCGTCGCGATCGCTGTCTGCGCGCCGAGGCCCGCACCGACGCCGCCCGAGGAGCCGGCCGCGGCGAGCTCCTCCGCCCAGACCGCGTCGTGGACGTAATCGCCGCCCTGACCGCCGAGCTCGACCGGGTACTTGAGGCCCAGGAAGCCGAGCTCCCCGGCCCGCCGATAGAGCTCGCGCGGGAACTCGCGCGCCGCCTCCCACTCGTCGACGTGGGGAGCGATCTCGGCGCGCACCCAGCGACCGATCGAGTCCCGGAGCTGTTCGTGCTCGTCGGTGAACGGCGGCAGCGTTCCACGCACGCCGCTGTCGCGCACGACCGCCATCAGGCCTCTGGCGCCGCCGGCGCCGGCTCTTCGGAGAGCGGCAGCGTGTGCTCGCAGAAGTGGCGCCCGAACGGCGTCAGGTGGATGCTCCGGCGAACGATCCGGGCACTGCCGGCGCGGCGGATCGCCTCGACGGCCTCGGGCTGCGCCTCGAGCACCTGGTACGGGGCCGGGTCAGCGAGGCTCTCGCGCGAGAACCAGATCAGGCCGAGCCGGTAGAGGTTCGAGAGGTAGGCGGGGACCCGGTCGGGGCGCATGCACCCGGCGAGCTGGCCGATCATCGATAGCCCCGGCGCGACCACCGACGAGCCGATGTCGAGCGGCCGCCAGGTGCGGACGTCGATCGCGGCCTGTGGGCCGTCGATGGTGAGCAGCCTGAGGATCCGCGCCTCGTCGGGTGAGAGCTGCTCGAGGATGCGCGCGTACGCGGGGTGGATGTCGTCATCGGGGCCCTCGTCGAGCTCGGAGGAGCGCTCCAGGAGCCGGCGGCCGCGCTCGCGAAGCGCCTCCGACCGGGTTCCGTCGGCCCCCGGCGTCGGAAGGAGAGCCCCGATCCGGCGGTCGAGCTCGGTCACGCCGAGGACTCGGCGAGCGCCGTCGATCAGCTCGTTGCTGGCGTCCCGCGCGACGGCGGTCGGCGAGTCCCGCCGCACCGCCACGTTCGCCATCCGCCTGCCGGTGTGAAGAGCGGTGCGGGCGGTCCACTCGGCGGTACGCAGCCACGCGCCAGCGGCCGCACCTGCGAGGCCCGATGCGGCGTCGAACCGCCCTTCGTCCGCGCCCGCGGGTGCTTCGCCGTTTGCCCCGAGCTCCATGCGGCTGAGCGTACCCTGGGCGGTGCCGACCGCAACGCCACCGCCGAGACGTGTTGAAATAGGAGCCGTGCAGAGCCCACCAGAGCAAATGGTCCGTGAGCCGGTCGGCCCGCAGGGAGAGGCCTGCGCCGAGTGCGGCGCTGCCCTGGCGGCGGACCAGCGCTACTGCATCAACTGCGGCCGCCGCCGCGCCGATCCGCGCGTCCCGCTGCCCGCCGCGGTGGCGCAGCCGGCGGGATCGAAGCCGCCCGCGGCCGTGCCCCCCGACGGCCGGCCCAGCGACGTCTCGCCGCTTGGCGCCGTCCTCGGCGTGGCGCTGCTGGGCGGCATGCTCCTGATCGGCGTGCTGATCGGCCGCGGCAACGACGATGAGACGCCCGCGCCCGTGATTCAGGTCGGCGAGAGTCCGGCCGCCTCGACCACCACGACGACCGCCGACGAGGGCAGCGGCGCGGCGGACGGCGCCGGCGCCGGCATCACGAGCGACTGGCCGTCGGGCACGGAGGGATTCACGGTCGAGCTCAGCACCATTTCGAAGGCCGGCGCGACCGAGGAATCGATCGACGCGGTGCGAAGCAGCGCGGAGGCGCAGGGCGCAGAGGACGTCGGCGTCCTCGACTCCGACCTCTATCCGACGCTCCCGCCCGGCAACTACGTGATCTACTCCGGCGTCTACGACACACGATCCGAGGCGGCAGACAGGCTCAAGCTGGTCGAGTCGAGCTTTCCAGCGGCGCAGGTGGTCGAGGTCGGTACGAGCACGACAAGCGAGGACGAGGCGGCACCGTAGGATTCGGGCCGCACCACCGAGATCCCCGGCAGCGACAATGGCAAGACGCAATGAGCCCGAAGTTCCTCGACAAGCTGAAGCCGTACTTTAAGACGCGCCCCCGGTCGCCGACGGCCAAGCAGCCGGCGGCGTCCCGAACGGCGCCGCCGTCCGTGCCGACGCAGACGGCCCCGGGCTCGCCCCAGCCCGCGCAGGCGCCGACCCAGGCGGTCGCGCCGGCGCCCAAGAGCCGCCGTGCGCGGCGCCGGGAGCGAAAGCGCGCCAAGCGCCGCGGCCGGCCGTCTGGGGCAAAGCCGGCCGCCGAGCTCACGGCGCGGCGCGATCAGCTCGCACGGCAGTTCGCCGAGCTCCAGTTCGACCTCGGCGGGCTCGCCTACGAGATGGCGATCCGCGGCTCGTTCCGGCCTGAGGTGCTGACGCGGCGCGCCGGCGAGCTCGAGGCGGTCGAGGCACAGCTGAGCGCAACCGAGAGTGCGATCCGCTCCGGGGCGAGGGGCTTCGCCGGCACCTGCGCCCAGTGCGGCACGCCGTACGTCGCCGGGGCCGTCTTCTGCTCGAGCTGCGGCAATCGCCTCGCGGCGACGCCTCAGCCTGCGACGCCCAAGCCACGGGAGGAGCACAAGCCGAGCGAGCCCGAGACTGCTTCGCCCCCCGCTGCCCAGCCGGCGAGCCCTGCCCGGCCAGACGGCGCCAACACCCCGCCCGCGGCTCAGCCGCAGGCCGCCGACGCGGCGAAAGAGGCGCGGCAATGAGACTTCTGCCCGGGCCGGTCCGGCCGGATCGCCGGTCGGCGCTGCGGTTCGCGTCGCTCCGTTGGGCGGCGCTTCCGATCGTCGATCGCCGCTGGACCGTCCCGATGGCCGCGATCGCGCTCGGCTTCGGGCTCTTCGCCGGGGTGGCGATCGGTCCCGGCATCGAGGGCAGCCTCGGGACCACCTCGCCGATGGTGGTTCGCGTTCCGGCGCCCACGGACGAGGGTTCGCCGACGCTGGCCCAAACGCCGCCGAGCGGCGCGACGCACGGGACGGACGCGGGCGACGCAACCGGATCGAGCGGCGGTGGCGCTGCGCTTCCGTCATCCGGGTCCGCGTCCTCGACGCCCTCCTATCCGACGACGCCGTCGACGCCGACCTACCCCTCGACCCCGACCTATCCCTCCACCGGAGTCCCGACGGGAACGACCAGCACGACCGACACCACGAGCACCACCGACGCCGACCCCACCGACACGCGCACGACGTCGTTCGCCGGCACTGTCGTCCACCTCAACGCGAAGGCCGCCAGCTACACGATCGCGACCGAGGACGGTCGCCTCGTCGCCATCCACGCGACGGACCTGCCCGCCGCCGGCGACCAGGTCACGCTCGAGGCCCGCTCGCTCGCGAATGGCACCTACGGCGAGACCGGCGAGCGGAGGCGCGATGGCGATCGCAACGTTGTGCGATTCAGCGGCACCGTCAGCTTCCGCGATGCCGCGGCCGGCGTCTACACAGTCTCCGCGCCTGGAGTCTCGGCGCTCGTCCGCTCGCCCGAGGGCGAGGCGCCGCCGAACCGTGGCGACTCGGTCGACGTCCAGGCGCTCGTCGCCTCCGCACGCGATCCGTCCGCCCCGCGCGCGGAGGCCGAGGGTTGCGGCAACCCGCCACACCCCCCGAAGCCGCCGACGACGACGCTCCGGCAGCTCGAGCTGGAGGTGACCGACTCCGGCGACGGTACGAGCGACTTCGAGGGCATCGTCCAGGGCGTCTGCCGTGACGAAGGCAAGCTGATCCTCTCGGCCGACGACATCCGTGAGTCGGGCGCCGACATCAGCTTCCGGGTGCCGGCGAAGGTCGGGCTCGCGCAGGTTGACGTCGGGAACGTCCTGCGGATCGCGGGGCTGATTCACGACCAGGGTTCCTACGAGGTCGCCGGGCTCGCCGACGACGAGCGTACGAACGGCGCCGACGACGCGGACCGGATCGAGGGCGAGCTCTAGAGCGCCGACCTCGAATCCCCGCGCACGCGGCTGGCGCATGGTCGATCTGCGCCGCCGCCGTTCGTCGTTACTGTGAATGCGGCGGTCAGCGCCGCACGAGACACAAGGAGGACGGATGAAGTACATGCTCACGCTGATCGGCGAGGAGGGCGGCTGGGAGGACGCCAGCCCCGAGGAGATGACGGCAATGATGGACCGGTGGTCGCAGTTCACCCAGGAAGTCGTCGACGCGGGCGCCCACATCGCCGGCGAGGGGCTCCAAGAAAGCTCCACCGCGACCACGATCCGGGTCGGTGAGGGCGGCGAGCGCCTCGTCACCGACGGCCCCTACGCCGAGACGAAGGAGCAGGTCGGCGGGTTCTACCTGCTGGAGTGCGAGAACCTCGACGAGGCGATCGAGTGGGCGAAGAAGATCCCGGTGAGCGGCGGCGGCGTCGAGGTCCGGCCGGTGATGGACTACACGCAGTTCGGTTACCAGGAGCCGCAGGCGAGGGCGGAGGCCTCCTCGTAGCGGATCAGGGCATGATCGGCCGCCTGTTCCGGCGCGAGTCGGGGCGGGCGGTCGCGACCCTGATCCGCGTGCTCGGCGACTTCGATGCCGCCGAGGAGGCGGTCCAGGATGCGTTCGTCGTGGCGCTCGAGCGCTGGCCGACCGACGGCGTACCGGACAACCCGGGCGCCTGGATCATCCGCGTCGCCCGCAACCGCGCGATCGATCGGCTGCGGCGCCGGCGGACGCTCGAGGAGAAGGGCCCCGAGCTTGAGGCGCTCGAGGCACTGCGAGTGCCGGAGGGCGAGCCGGAGGTGCTGGAGGAGGGCGAGCTGCCGGATGATCGGCTGCGCCTCGTCTTCACCTGCTGTCACCCGGCCCTGGCGACCGACGCGCGGGTGGCGCTCACCCTTCGCGCTCTCGGAGGTCTCACGACCGCCGAGATCGCGCGTGCCTTCCTCGTCTCGGAGGGGACGATGGCGCAACGGCTCGTGCGCGCGAAGCGGAAGATCCGCGACGCGAACATCCCGTACGAGGTGCCGCCGCCGGAACGGCTGCCCGAGCGCCTCGGCTCGGTGCTGGCGACCCTCTACCTGATCTTCAACGAGGGCTACATGGCGTCGGGCAGCGGGTCGCTGATCCGCCGCGAGCTCTGCGTCGAGGCGATCCGGTTGGCGCGCGTACTACGCGAGGTGATGCCACGCGAGCCCGAGGTGATGGCGCTGCTGGCGCTCATGCTCCTGCACGACTCGCGCCGCGAGGCCCGGATGGACGCCGACGGGCGCCTGGTCCTGCTTGCCGACCAGGATCGCTCGCTCTGGGACCGCCGCGCGATCGAGGAGGGATTGGCGCTGGCCCGCGTCGCGCGCGCCGCCGGGCCGCGGCCGTACACGCTTCAGGCATTGATCGCCGCCGAGCATTCGCGCGCGCCGACCGCCGAAGAGACCGACTGGGCGCGCATCGCGCGTCTCTATGCCTGGCTCGCCGAGATCAGCCCGTCGCCGGTGGTCGAGCTCAACCGCGCCGTCGCGGTCGCGATGGCCGCGGGGCCCGCGGAGGGGCTCGCTCGGATCGAGGAGCTCGAGGGCCTCGAGCGCTACGGCCCGTACCACGTGGCGCGCGCAGACCTCTTGAGGCGGCTCGGTCGCCCCGAGGCGAGGGAGGCATACGGCCGCGCGATCGAGCTCGCCGCGAACCCGGTCGAACGGGACTTCCTCGAGCGGCGGCTGGCCGAGGTCGCCGGGCTCCCGTAGGCGCGCCGGGATCAGAGTCCGTAGCTGCGGCCGATCACGTCGAGCATGATCTCGTCCGTGCCCGCGCCGATCCGGTTGAGGCGCTGATCGCGGAAGGCGCGCTCGATCTCGTACTCCTTCATGTAGCCGTACCCGCCGTGAATCTGCACGCACTCGTCGGCGACCTCGTGGCAGACGCGCGTCGCGAACAGCTTCGCCATCGTGATCTCCCGGACCGGGTACTCGCCGTTCGCGAAGCGCCAGGCGGTGGCGTGGACCATCTGCTTCGCCGCCTCGATCTTCGTCGCCATGTCGGCGAACTTGTGCCGGATCGTCTGGAAGCGGCCGATCGGGCGGCCGAAGGCCTCGCGCTCCTGGGCGTAGTCGAGCGTCCTCTCGAACATCCGCTCACATGACGCGTAGCAGCCCGCCGCCGCCACCAGCCGCTCGCCCTGGAGCTCCCAGCTGATGTGGTAAAAGCCCTTTCCGATCTCGCCGAGGACCGCGTCCGCGGGCACCCGCATGTCCTCGAAGGTGAGCTCCGCCGTGTCCGACGCGTGCATGCCCATCTTCTCGAGCGTTCGCGAGACGGTGAAGCCGGGGACGGGGTTGCCGTGGTCGTCGCGCAGGTCGACGGCGAACAGCGTGATCCCGTCGTGGCGCGCCTCCAGGTCGGTCTTCGTGACCAGGACGCAGAAGTCGGCGCGCGCGCCGTTCGTGATGAACATCTTCGACCCGTTGATCACGTACTCGTCGCCGTCGCGGATCGCCGTCGTGCGGATCCCGGCGACGTCGGAGCCGGCACCGGGCTCGGTGATCCCGAGGCAGCCGATCCGCTCGCCCTTGATCCCGGGCACGAGGTAGCGCTGCTTCTGCTCCTCGCTCCCGAGGAGATGGATCGGCGGCAGGACCATGTCGGTCTGCACGGCGAAGCCCATGTTCGTACCGCCGGAGCAGGAATAGCTCATGCACTCGGCGCGGACCAGCGAGTAGAAGTAGTCGCCGCCCTGGCCGCCGTACTCCTCACCGAAGCAGAGCCCGAGATAGCCGAGCTCGCCGGCGCGGCGCATCGCCTCGGTCGGCCACGTCGTCTCCTCCCACTCGTTGCGGTGCGGGTAGAGCTCCTTCTTGACCCAGGCGCTCATCGATTCGCGCAGGTCGAGGTGCTCGTTGGTGAAGATGAAGTGGTTGCGCTTCGCCTCGTGCTCGGGCTTGATCACGGTCGCTGTGGCCACGTGCGGCTCCTCTCGGCTGGACGAAGTAAGAAGCGTATAGTAATACTTCCTACTTATGGCCGACTACGAGAAGCTGCGCTACGGGGTCGTCGAGCGAGTGGCGACGATCGCGTTCGACGACCCCGAGACTCGTAACTCGCTCTCCGACCAGCTCCTGTCAGAGCTCGCCGAGGCGCTGCGCGAGGCCAAGGCGGACGACGAGGTCGGCGCCGTGGTGCTCACCTCGACCCACGAGAAGGTGTTCTCGTCGGGCGCAAACCTCGCCGGTTTCTCGGCCGACGCGCCGGTCGCCGCCAAGCACTTCGCCACCAACCGCTTCGTCGACATCTTCCGCGAGCTCGGCGAGCTCGGTAAGCCCTCGATCGTCGCCGCCAACGGCCACGTCCTCGCCGGCGCGTTGGGGATCGCGCTGGCCTGCGATCTGATCGTCGCCAAGGACACGGCCGGTTTCGGGACGCCGGAGATCAACGTCGGCCTCTTCCCGTTCATGATCATGGCGCTGATCTACCGCAACGTCCCGCGGAAGAAGACGAACGAGATGCTCCTCCTCGGCGAGCGGCTGACGGCGACCGAAGCGCGCGAAGCCGGGATCGTCAACAAGGTCGTGCCCGCCGAGGAGTTCGACGCGGCGGTCGCCGAGTGGGCCTCGAAGCTGGCCGCGAAGTCGCCGCTGGTGATGAAGCTCGGAAAGGACGCCATGTGGCGCCAGCTCGACATGCCGCTCCTCGACGCGCTCGACTACCTGAGGAGCCAGCTCACGATCGAGCTGGAAACCGAGGACGCGCTCGAGGGCGTCGCCGCGTTCTTCGAGAAGCGCGAACCCGAATGGAAGGGACGATGAAGGAAGCTGAGAAGGTCGCCGAGGCCGCCAAGGAAGCCGAGGCCGCCGAGGCCGCGGCGGAGACGGAGCACGGCGAGGAGACCGGGCTGAAGAAGCTGGTGGGCGAGCTCCACGAGCGTCGCGAGCGCGCCAAGCTCGGCGGCGGCGAGGAGAAGATCGCCAGGCAGCACGCGGCGGGGAAGCTGACGGCGCGCGAGCGGATCGACCTGCTCGTGGATGCGGGAACCTTCGTCGAGCTCGGCATCCATGGTGGGCCGCACTTCTCCCAGCGGGCGATGGAGGGCATCGAAGCACCAGCCGACGGCGTGATCACCGGGTGGGCCGACGTCGACGGGCGCCCGGTCGCGATCGCCGCGTACGACTTCACGGTGATGGCCGGCTCGATGGGGATGACCGGCGAGCTCAAGATGGGGCGGCTGCGCGAGCTCGCGCTTCAGAAGCGCATCCCGCTGATCTGGCTGCTCGACTCCGCCGGCGCGAGGATCCAGGAGGCGGCCGGATCGCTGTTCGCCGGCTCGGGGCACCTGTTCCGCGAGGAGGTGACGATGTCCGGCGTCGTCCCGCTCGTCGCCGGGATGCTCGGGCCCTGCGCGGCGGGCACCGCGTACATCCCCGGGCTCTCGGACTTCGTGCCGATGGTCGTGGGTCAGGGGGCGATGGCGCTGGCCGGTCCGCATCTGACGAAGGCGGTGACCGGCGAGGAGATCTCGATGGAGGACCTCGGCGGCGCCAGGGTCCACTGCCGCAAGTCGGGGGTCGGCGACCTCGAGGTGTCAGACGACGTCGAGTGCATCGAGGCGATCAAGACCTACCTCTCCTTCTTTCCCTCGAACTGCGAGCAGAAGCCGCCGGTGCGCGAGACCGTCGATCCCGACGACCGCATGTCCGAGAAGCTCCTCGACATCGTCCCCGAGTCGAACCGCCACCCCTACGACATGTACGACGTGATCCGCGAGATCGTCGACGACGGCGCGTACTTCGACATCAAGCCCAGGTTCGCGCGCACGATCATCACCTGCCTGGCGCGCTTCGGCGGGATGCCGGTCGGGATCGTCGCCAACCAGCCGAAGCAGCTCGGCGGCATCCTCGAGAACGACTCGGCCGACAAGGCGGCCCGGTTCGTCAACCTCTGCGACGCCTTCAGCATCCCGCTCGTCTTCCTCCAGGACGTCCCCGGCTTCATGGTTGGCTCGAAGGTCGAGCACGCCGGGATCATCCGCCACGGGGCGAAGATGCTCTACGCGGTCTCGCGTGCGACCGTCCCGAAGATCACGGTCGTGATCCGCAAGGCCTACGGCGCCGGCTACTACGTGATGAACGGCAAGGCTTACGAGCCGGATCTGATCGCCGCGTGGCCGTCCGCCGAGATCTCCGTGATGGGCGCCGAGGGCGCGGTGAACATCATCGGCCGCTCGGCGATCGAGGCATCGGACGACCCCGACGCGACGCGCGACGCGATGCTCGAGGCGGTGCGCGAGCAGATCGACGTCTACATCGCCGCCAAGAACGCGATGATCGACGACGTCATCGACCCGCGCGAGACGCGGCCGACGATCATCCGGGGGCTGCGGATGGCGAAGGACAAGCGGGTCGAGCGGCCGTGGCGCAAGCACGGGGTGATGCCGGTATGAGCGTCGGTGAAGGCATCGTCAAACTCGTCGATCGGGCGCTCGACGGGTCACGAGTCCCCGAGGCGTTTTCCATCACTGCAGCGCCAGTGACGCCGATCGGGGGGCCGCGATGAGCCGCTTCGAGGACGCGGTGATCATCTCGTGCTCGATCTCGGGCGCGATCGCGAACCGCGACCAGTGCCCGGCCATCCCGTACACGCCGGAGGAGTACGCGGCGGAGGCCCGCCGGGCGATCGACGAGGGTGCCTCGCAGATCCACATCCATGCCCGCACCCCCGACGGCATGCCGAGCTACGAGATCGACGACTTCCGCGCGATCACGGAGGCGATCCTGGGCGAGGTCGACGACGTGATCATCAACTACTCGACCGGCGCCATCGGGATCCCGCTCGCCAAGCGGATCGAGTACCTGCGCGAGCTCCGGCCGGACGTCGCCGCGCTCAACATGAGCTCGATGAACTACGCGAAGTACTCGCGCCGTCGCAAGGACTTCGTCTTCAAGGCGGTGTTCGAGAACTCCTTCGACACGATCATCGAGTTCCTGACGACGATGCGCGAGCTCGGCGTCAAGCCCGAGCACGAGTGCTTCGACGCCGGCCACGTCGCGAACCTCGACCCCCTCCTCGACATGGGCCTCCTGTCCGAGCCGCTCCAGATCTCCCTGGTCATGGGCGTGAACGGCGGCATTCGGCCGAATGCCCGCAACGTCGCCTTCATGTCGGAGCAGATCCCGCGTGGCGCCGAGGGCCCGAACGCGTGGCAGGTGATCGGGATCTCGCGCGACCAGTGGCGGCTGATCGGCGCAGCGCTCGCGCTGGGCGGCAACGTCCGCGCCGGGCTCGAGGACAACTTCTATCTGCCGAACGCCGAGATGGCGCGCTCGAACGGCGAGCTGATCGCCAAGGCGCGCCAGATGGCGGAGGACATCGGCCGGCGCGCGGCGACGGTCGCGGAAGCACGCGAGATGCTCGGCGTCCCGAGGCGTGAGCGTGCCGGCGCTTAGCGGGCTCAAGGTCCTCGACCTCTCGCGGCTCCTGCCGGGCGGCTTCTGCTCGCTGCTCCTCGCCGACCTCGGCGCCGACGTGATCAAGGTCGAGGACACCGGCATGGGCGACTACGTCCGCTGGGCGCCGCCCTACTACGGCGACGACGAGCACCAGGCGCTCGGCACCCGCTCGGCCCTCTACCTGTCGCTCAACCGCGGCAAGCGATCGATTCGCATCGACCTCAAGTCCGACGCCGGCCGTGACACGTTCCTGCGCCTGGTCCGCGACGCGGACGTCGTCCTCGACGGCTTCCGACCCGGCGTCCTCGACAGGCTCGGGGTCGGGTACGAGCGGCTCCACGAGGAAAACCCGCGGATCGTCTACTGCGCGATCACCGGGTACGGGCTCACCGGGCCGAACGTCCAGCGGGCCGGCCACGACACGAACTACCTGGCGCTGAACGGGCTGCTCGGCCTGACGGGCGCCGCGGACGGGCCGCCCGTACAGTCCGGCGGCCAGATCGCCGACATCGGTGGCGGAGCGCTGATGGGAGCCGTCGGCATCCTCGCCGCGCTGATGGAGCGCGAGCGCTCCGGGGAGGGGCAGCTCGTCGACGTCTCGATGACGGACGGGTCGCTCTCCTGGCTCGCGATGGCCGCGGCGGCGTTCATGTGCGACGGCCGGGTGCCACGACGCGGCGCCGAGACGCTGAACGGCGGGGCGGCCTGTTATCTGCCCTATGAGTGCGCGGACGGATGGGTGAGCTGCGGTGCGCTCGAGCCGAAGTTCTGGCAGGCGTTCTGCGCCGGCGTGGAGCGCCCGGACCTCGTCGAGCACCAGTTCGCGCCGCCGAGCTCCGAAGGACACGCGGCCGTGGCCGATGTCTTTCGCGGCCGCACGCGGGCGGAGTGGAAGGCCTTCAACGACGAGCACGACTGCTGCATCGAGCCGGTCCTCGATCTCGAGCAGGCGCTCTCCTCCGAGCTCATCGCCGGCCGGGAGATGGTGGTCGAGGTGCACCAGCCGGAGCTCGGCCCGGTGAGGCTGCTCGGACACCCGCTGAAGCTGGGACGCACCCCGGCTGACCCGACGCGACCGGCGCCGGCTCTCGGCGAGCACACGCGCGAGGTCCTCGCCGAGGCGGGGCTCCCGGAGGACGAGATCGAGTCGCTGCTCGCATCCGGCGCGGTGGGGGCGCGCGCTGCGAGCGCGGCGCAGGAGCCGTTCATGTCGTGAGCACGACGCAGGAGCTCCTCAAGATCTCCGAGCTCGCCGAGCGGGCCGACGTTCCGGTGGCGACCGTGCGCCACTACCTGCGCGAGGGGCTCCTGCCGGAGCCGGTGAAGACGTCGCGCAACATGGCGTACTACCCGCCGGAGTTCGCCGAGCGGATCCGGCTGATCAAGCAGCTCCAGGAGGAGCGCTTCATGCCGCTGCGCGTGATCCGCGAGCTGCTCGAGTCGACGAACGGCGACGTCGAGCGGCTGCGCGCGCTCGCAGAGACCGGCGATCTGCTGATCGACCGGGTCCTGGCGCCGGAGGCCGATCGCATTCCCGAGGATGAGATCCTGGGCCGCTACGAGATCCCGCGGCGGGCCCTGCGTCGCCTGACGGAGCTCGGGGTGTTGACACCCGACGACGCCGGCTACTCACCCTCCGACGTGCGGATCGTTGAGGCGATCTCACGCTTTCGCGCGGCGGGCTGGAACGAGACGACCGGGTTTGGCGCCCGCGACGTGGCCCGCCTCATGAACGGCCTCGAGCCCGTGATCGTCGACGAGCTCAAGCTTCTCGTCGAGCGCTTCTCGGCGCTCGACCGCGAGCGCGCTCGGGAGCTGGTCGAAGGCGGCGCGACGCCGTTCCCGGACCTGATCGGGGCGCTGCACGCAAAGCTCCTTGCGGGCGAGCTCGAGCGCGAGCGCTCGCCCGGTTAGCCCACGCGCATCTCATCGAGTCCCTCGGCTCGCGCCATGACCGGTTCATAACCGAGCTCGCGCCGGGCCTTGGTGATGTCGATCGTGCACTCCTGGGATGAGACCCAGACGGCGAAGCGGGTGACCGGCGGTTCGCCGGGAAGCGGCAGCGCGCGCCACGCCGTCTCGCACGCGGCGGCCAGCGCACCGGCGACGCCGGCGGGCATCGTGCGATCCGGCGGCTCGACCCCCTGCGCGCGCAGCATCTCCGAGACGAAGTCCCTGAAGACGACGCGGTCGCCGTCGGTGACGAAGTAGGCCTCGCCGGCGCTGCCGCGCTCAGCCGCCAGCAGGAGCCCCTCGATGACGTTGTCCACGTGTGCTGTGTCCGTGAGCTGAGTGCCCCCGTCGATCCAGGCGAAGCGTCCCGCGTCGATCATGGCGGTGATTCCCGGCACCAGGGTCGTGTCGCCGCGGCCCCACACGAAGCGCGGGCGCAGGATCACCGCCTCGAAGCCGTCGGCCGACGCGGTGCGGGCTGCGCGCTCGGCGAGCGCTTTCGTCGCCGAGTAGAGCGCCTTGGAGTCCGGGCGAAGCGGCGCCGTCTCGTCGACGTTGCGGAGCGGCTCCCCGGCGATCAGGACCGCCTCGGTACTGCAGTGGACGAAGCGCCGGACCCCGGCGTCCCGGCACGCCACGAGCGCGTTCTCCGTGCCGGTGACGTTGTCGCGGTGAAAGTCCTCCCGGCGGCCCCACGTGCCGAGGTGGGCGGCGAGGTGAAAGGCCGCCTCGCAACCCTCGGCGCCCTCGCGCATCGACGCGACGTCCGACAGGTCGCCGGGCACCGGCTCGGCGCCGCGGGCCTCGACGGCAGCGGCTGAGCTGTCGGAGCGGGCAAGGGCGCGGACGCGGGAACCGCCGTCGGCGAGCCGCGCGACGAGCCGGCCTCCGATGAACCCGGAGCCGCCGGTGACGAAGGCTGATCGCGGGACCTGGGCCATCCCGCGCAGCGTAGATGCATCTGGCTGCGAAAAGCCGACGAGCCCCGGTGGGGCTCGTCGGACTACCACTCAGAGAGGGATTGGGCTCACTGCCGTTTCAGCTACCGCACGGCTCCGGGGTTGGGGGGATTTACCCCGGGAGGCCCTAGTCCCGGGGCGGCGATACCCAGGGCTCGAAGCTTCCAAACACGGCGATGGCGCGTTTGAATCGCAGCGGCAAGGGGGTACCGTCATGAGAGAGCCCAAGGGGACCGCACCCGGCGAACGGGAACGGCCACTAGCGAAAGCTGAATCGGCCCGCACCGTCGGACACGCGTGGATCCGCTGGACCTCGCTGGATCCCGGTTCGGACCGAGCCGAACCGAACCAGGAGTTTCCAGTTGGAGGCGAAGCGACGAGTGCGTGGCTCCGAGGAGCGCGGATCCCGAGGCTCTCGAGGTGAGGAGCAGGAGCTTCTGCGCCTCTACGCCCGCACCCGCGACCGGGAAGTGCGTGAGCGGCTAGTGGTCAGGTTCATGCCGCTCGCCCGCTCCCTGGCCGGTCGCTACCGCAGGCAGACGGAGTCCTTCGACGACCTCGTCCAGGTGGCGAACCTCGGCCTCGTGAAGGCAATCGACGGTTTCGACCCGGGCCGTGGGCGTCCGTTCACCGCCTACGCCGTGCCCACGATCCTCGGCGAGCTGCGTCGCCACTTTCGCGACCACGTCTGGAACGTGCGCCTGCCGCGGGGCCTGCAGGAGCTGACCATGAAGGTCGACGAGGCGACGGCCAGGCTCACCGAGGAGCTCGGCCGCAGCCCGACGCCCGCTGAGCTCGCGGAACGACTCGACGTCTCGCCCGAGGAGGTGCTCGAGGCGATCGAGGCGGGCTATGCGAGGCGCACGCTGTCCCTCGACGCCCCGCGCCTGGATGATGAGCAGAGCGCGCCGGCAGTCGAGATGATCGGCCACCGGGACTCCGGCTATGACCGGGTCGAGGCCGACCTCGCCTCGCGGGCGGCCGGCCTCGACGAACGCGAGTGGCAGGTCCTGCGCATGCGTTTCGTCGAGGAGCTCACGCAACGGGAAATCGGCAATCGGCTCGGGGTCTCGCAGATGCAGATCTCGAGGATCTCCCGGCGCGCCCTCTGGAAGCTGCTCGGCGCGGTTCGCGGCGAGCCGCCCGCGGACCACGTGCCAACCTCCGGCGACCGGTCCGCCGACGACGACGGGTAGCGCCCCCGGGCACGGGGTAATTACGCCCCGAACGAAGAGAGATCCGACTTCGGAGGTTGTGAGATGAGCGAGCGCATCGAGGGCAGGAAGGTGGCGTTCCTCCTCGCCAACGAGGGCGCGGAGCAGGTTGAGCTGACCCGCCCGTGGGCGGCGGTCGAGGAGGCGGGCGGACGACCGGAGCTGGTGGCTCCGGAGGCCGGCGAGGTCCAGGCGTTCAACCACCTCGAGAAGGGCGATACGTTCGAGGCCACACGCGCTGTCGCGGACGCGAGCGCGGACGACTACGACGCGCTCGTCCTGCCGGGCGGAGTCGCAAACCCCGACATCCTGCGCACGGTTCCCGAGGCGGTGGAGTTCACGCGGCGCTTCTTCGAGGCAGGCAAGCCCGTCGCCGCGATCTGCCACGCCCCTTGGACGCTGGTCGAGGCCGACGTCGTAGAGGGCCGGACGCTGACCTCGTGGCCGAGCCTCCAGACCGACATCCGCAACGCCGGTGGGCAGTGGGTCGACGAGGAGGTCCACGTGGATTCCGGCCTCGTCACGAGCCGCAAGCCCGACGACCTCGACGCCTTCTGCGCGAAGATGGTCGAGGAGATCGCCGAGGGCGAGCACGCCGGCCAGCGGGAGGCGACCGTAGGCTCGTGAGGACCGCCCCGGTCGGGGCGTTCGTCAGGAAGCCGCCTGCACGCTGAGCGCGGCGACCGCGTCGTCCTTCGCGTCGAACAGACCGACCGCGCGGTCGATGCCGGTCAGCTCGAGCAGCCGGCGGACGTCGGCGTCCGGGCAACAGACGGCGAAGCCCCGCTGGTCCTCGGCGAGCCGCCGCTTGGCCTCGACGAGCAGGCTGAGGCCCGTCGAGTCGATGAAGTGGCAGTTGCTGAGATCAACGAGGACGCCGGCCGGGGGCTGCCCGATCGCGTCGGCCAGCGCCTGGCGGAGCTGGTCGGCGGTGCTCTGGTCCAGCTCCCCCGAGACACCCACCATGTAGAGGCCGTCGCCGTGATCGATTGCGATATCGAAAGGTGCCGTCAACGGCGGGGATCTTAGTGCCTGTGCGATTTCTCCAGCGTCGCCATCCGGACGCGGTAGATTGACCTTGCGCGCGGCGCCCTCGTCGCGCATTTTGGGGAGCGGCGATGAAAGGGTGGACTTCGAGAGCGGGCGAGCGCGGCCGGTGGATCGCCCAGCGGCTCTCGCGCGGCCGTGCCGGGCTCGCGCTCGGCGTTGCGATGCTCGCGATCTGCGTCGGTTTCGACGTCGTCCTCCAGGACGAGTCGGCGGCGATCGTCGGCACCTATGTCGTCGCGCCGCTCGTCACGGCGTTCTTCGCGCCGCCGGCGGCCGTCGCGCTCGTCGGGGCGCTTGCGATCGGCGCCGCGGCCGCGAGCCCCGAGTGGAACATGGCGAGTGGCGACAGCGAGCAGCTCGTCAGGATCGGCGTCCTCGTATTCGGCACCGGGGCCGGCGTCGTCGGTGCCTGGCTGCGGACGCACACCGCCGGCCGCTCCGAGCGGCTGCGCCTGCTCGACGCGGTGGGTGCGGTCGCCGACGGCTCGCTGCCGCTCGCGGAGACGCTTCGGCGGGTCACGGACGTGATCGTGCCGGTGATCGGCGACATCTGCATGGTCGACGCCGTCCACGAGGGCCGCGCGCGAAGGATCGCAGCGCGCGCGTACGGACGCGCGGACGCGGCGGAGATCGAGGAGCGGATCCGCGCCCGCGAGCCCAACCTGCCACCGTGGCTCGTCAACGTCGAGCGGCCATGGCGCGACATCCCGCGCTGGCTGCCCCGGATCGGCGACGAGGAGCTGCGCCGGATGGCCCACTCGCGCTCCGATCTCGAGTTCCTGCGCTCGCTCGGCGTCCGCTCGACGATCATCGCGCCGATCCGCGCGCGCGACCGCAACCTCGGCACGCTGACGCTGGTGACCGCCTGGTCGGGCAGGCGCTATAGCGCCGAGGACCTCCGGTTCGCGCGCATCCTCGCGTCCCGGATCGGGCTCGCGCTCGACAACGCCGGCCTCTTCTCCGACCTCGAGAGCGTCGAGCGCCGCATGGACACGGTGATGTCGATCCTCGACGAAGCGGTGGTCATCCACGGAGCCGACGGCGAGCTGATCTTCGCCAACCCCGCCGCCGCGCGGACGCTGGGCTACGAGACGTCCGAGCAGGCGGTCGGGACGCCGGCAGCGAGGATTCGCGAGCGCTTCGAGATCCGCGACGAGTCAGGGCGGACCGTCCCGGCGGAGGCGCTGGTCGGGCGCCGGGCGCTGAGCGGTGGGGTCGAGGAGCCACAGGTGCTGCGCGTGATCGACAAGGCGACGGGCCGCGAGCGCTGGACGCGAACCAAGGCCCGCGCGATCGAGGGGCCGACCGGCGACATGCTCTACTCGGTCACCGCGATCGAGGACGTGACCGAGGTCAAGCGGGCCGAGTTCACCAACTGGCTCCTGGCCCGGACCGGCGAGCTCCTCTCACACTCCGCGGACTACCGCCGCACCCTGGAGGGCGTCCCACCGCTCGTCGTGCCGGAGTTCGCCGACTGGTGCGCCGTCGAGCTGCCGCGCGGCGAGGGGCACTTCGAGCGCCTCGCGATGCAGCACCGCGACCCCGAGAAGCTCGCGATCGCGCGCGAGCTGCGCGAGCAGTACCGGCTCCGCATCTACGCCGGCATGAGGGTAACCGACGTCATGAGCACGGATGAGGCCCGCGCGATCGAGGTCACCGATGCGTGGCTGCGGGAGGCGGCCGCCGACGAGGAGCACCTCGAGATCCTGCGCCGGCTCGACATCGGCTCGCTGATGATCGCGCCGATGACCGCGGGCGGCGAGCGCGTGGGCGCCCTCACCTTCGTCAATCAAGGCGGCTCGCGGGTCTTCGACGAGGACGACGTCACGATCGCGGCCGAGCTGGCCCGCCGCGCCGCGTTCGCGCTCGCGAACGCGCGCATCGCCGAGGAGCGCGCCCGCGTCGCGGACGCGCTCCAGCGAGAGCTCCTGCCGCCGACGCTGCCGCGCATGCACGGTTGGGAGGTGGCGACAATGTACGAGCCGGCGGGCGAGATCAACGATGTCGGCGGCGACTTCTACGAAGCCTTTGAGGTGCCCGACGGTTGGGCGGTGGTCCTCGGGGACGTGTCGGGGCGGGGCGCCGCGGCGGCCGCGCTCACCGCCGAAGCCAGACACACGATCCGGACCGCCGGCTCGTTCGCCGCCGATCCGTGTGCCGGGCTCCACCTCCTCGACAAGAACCTGCGCGGGCGCGACGACGCCGCGCTCTGCTCGATCGCGATGCTGGTCTTGCCCGAGACGGAGGCTGACGAGGTCGAGGTCCTCGTCTACCTCGCGGGGCACCCTCACCCGCTCCTCCTCCGCGACTCGGAGGCGGAACCGGTTGGGACGCCGGGGCCGCTGCTCGGTGTGTCGGAGAGACCGGTATGGGACCCGACCCGCATCCGGGTCCGCCAGGGGGATCAGCTCGTCCTGTACACCGACGGCGTGATCGAGGCGAAGCGCCGTGGCGGCGAGCGGTTCGGCTCGGATCGACTGCGTGTCGGGCTGCTCGGCTCGCGCTCCCCTGAGCACACGGTCGACCGGGTGCGGGCCGAGCTCCATGAGTTCGGCGCCTCGGCGCGAGACGATGACGCCGCCGTCGTCGCGGTCCGGCGGCGCCGGACCGCGATCCCGCTCCCGCACGCGAGCGACCGCGGCGCGCTCGACGTAGCGCGGCTGCGCTGATTCAAGCCGCAGGCCGGCCGCCGTTGCCGTCCACGTTTGCGGTGCCGTCGGCGTCGCTCTCGCGCACCGCTGCGAGGACCTCGGCAGCGAGCTGCGCGCCGTCGGCTGGGCGGAGCGGGGTCGCCGCGATCCGCACGACGACCTCGTCGCGGTCGAGCTCCTCGAGCGTGATGTCGGGCGGGTAGCGCGTCGGCACCGAGATCGCCGAGGCGAGGCGGCGCTCGACCTCCGACGGGCTCATCGAGGCGTCGAAGCGGGCCCTCATCTCGACCCGCTCCGGCTCGCGCAGCGGGACGACCGCGAGCTGCAGGATGACGCTGTTCGGCACCATCGTCCGGTCCGCGCCGCTGACGAGGGTCGTGTAGAAGAGCCCGAGCGAGCCGACGATCCCCTCGATGCTCCCAGCGAGCGCCCCGCCGGTGAGCCGGACGCGCTCGCCGACCCGGAACGGGCGCGTGCTGAGCAGGACGAGGCCCGCGAAGAGGTTGCCGAGCGTCTGCTGCGCGGCGGGACCGAGGACGACGGCCGTGAACGCTCCGCCGACGGCCAACGCCCTGGTGTCGAGGCCCGCGACCTGCAGGGCCACGATCACCATCCCGACGACGGTGACCAGCCGGATCGTAAAGCCAACCGTTCCGGCGGTGCCGGGGTCCATGCGCCCGAAGAGACTCGGCGCGAAGGCGCGGGCGAGCTGGTGCGCGAGTGCCCAGCCGAGGACGACCAGCGCGATGACTGTAACGGCCCGTACGGTGGTGCCGCCGCCGGAGAAGAGCTCGCGCCGGTGGTCGAACGCGAGGAGCACGGCGATGATCAGGAGCGCGATGAAGATGGCGCCACCCCGCGCCCGCTGCGCCTGGGCGCGGTCGACCTGCTCGCCGAGCCCGACCTGGCGCCAGACCTCGGTCCGGCTCTCGAACAGGTTCTGGGGCCTGCGGGGGCGGCGGCGAATCATCCCTCGGCGGGTTTCCAGCCGCTCGGGATCGAAATGTCTGGGATCTGGGATGCTCGTCACGGATGCAGCTCGACGAACGAGCCGAATCGCCGCGGCCGCGATCGTTCGCGCTCGCGGGGCTCGCGCTCGCGGCGGCCTCCGTGGTCCTCGCCGCGGTGGCCGGCCCGCCGTACGCCTCGCTCTCGCACCTGAGCCCGTGGCTCGTGACCTTCGCGATCGGCCTCTTCGCGGCGCTGTTCGCGCTCCCGTTCGAGTTCCACGACCGCCTCGAGGACCAGGTCGAGTCGGACGCACGCTGGGAGCGGGCCCTGCTGCTCTGGGGCGTCGCCGCGTTGGCGCTCGGAGGGGTCGGCGCCCTCTGCGGCGCCGTCTGGGGGTTCGGCGCCGAATCGCTGATCGGGTCGCTGGCGCTCGTCGCGGTGATCGAGGCCGGGCTGATCATCGCCGCGCTCGTCGCCTGGCTGCTCGCGAACTGAAGGCGCCGCAACCGCCTGCCAAGGCGCTAGATTGACTGGTCAGTCAATGCCCGGAAGCCGGACCTCCGGAAGCCGGCTGGAGAGGCCTGTCGCGATGCGCACCGCTGCGATCCAACTCAACTCGAACGCCCAGAAGGACCGCAACCTCGAGACCGCCGGGCGCTTGGTGCGGGAGGCCGCAGGCGCACGGGCCGAGCTGATCGTGCTGCCGGAGAAGTGGAACGTGCTCGGCGGGCCGGAGGCGCTCGTCGAGGGCGCCGAGGACCTCAGCGGGCCGACGATCAGCGCGGTTCGCGGCTGGGCGCGCGAGCTCGGCGTGGCGATCGTCGCGGGAAGCATTCCGGAGCGGGCTGCGGGAGAGCAGCGGCTTTACAACACGTCCTGCCTGATCGACGCCGATGGCGAGGTGGTCGCGTGTTACCGGAAAATCCACATGTTCGACGTCGACGTCGGCGGCGTCAGCTACCGCGAATCGGCGCACGAGCAGCCGGGCGAGGAGATCGTCACCGCGTCCGCCGCCGGCGTCGAAGTGGGGCTCACCGTCTGCTACGACGTTCGCTTTCCGGAGCTCTACCGGATTCTCGCCGTCCGCGGCGCTCGCGCGATCACGATCCCGTCCGCCTTCACCCTCGCCACCGGGCGGGACCACTGGGAGGTGCTCCTGCGTGCGCGGGCGATCGAGAACCAGGTCTTCGTCGTGGCGCCGAACCAGGTCGGCGAGGCCGCGCCCCAGTACAGCTCCTACGGACGATCGGCGATCGTCGACCCGTGGGGCGTCGTCCTCGCGATGGCGCCGGATCGCGAGTGCTTCGTCTCCGCCGAGCTCGACCTCCAGCGACAGGACGAGGTCCGGGCGTCACTGCCCTCGCTCGCCAACCGCCGTCCGCAGTCCTATCGCTGGCCGCAGCCGGCCGGCGTCGGAGATGGTCGCTGATGGCGAAGGCCCCGCCGGTCGACCGCCGCCGGCAAATCCTCGACGCGGCGATCAGGGTGTTCGCGCGGCAGGGCTTCCACGCCTGCCGGGTCTCGGACATTGCGCGGGAGGCTGGCGTCGCCTACGGGCTCGTCTACCACTACTTCGACTCGAAGGAGCAGGTGCTGAACGAGCTCTTCGTCGAGCGGTGGTCGCTGTTGCTCGCCGCGATCGAGGAGATCGACTCCCGGCCGATCCCGCCGCGCCAGAAGCTCGATGCGGTCGCCGGCTTCATCATCGAGTCCTACCGCCACGACCCCGAGCTGATGAAGGTGATCATCGTCGAGGTCACCAGGGCCGCGAACTCCTTCGGCCGCACCCATCTGCCGGAGATTCGCCAGGCGTACGACCTGATCGCGAGGATCGTCCGCGGTGCGCAGGAAGCCGGTGCCTTCCGGGCCGACGTCGACGCGAACTTCGCCTCGATGTGGTTCTACGGCGCGATCGAGCAACTCCTCTCGGGCTGGGTCTTCGAGCTGATCCCGGGCACCGAGGCGGACTTCGGCCGCGCCCGCGAAATGGTCGTCGAGACAATCTGCGGCGGCCTCGAGACGCGGTAGCGGTGCGCGAGGCACCACTAGTGGTTTACTTGCGTCGCGCCGGGTAGGGCGGCGGTGATGATGGAGAACGAGATCGTGAAGAGGCTGATGTGGACGGGGCTCGTGGCCGGCACGGGAGCGCTCGCGAGCGTCGTCGCGATGCGGGTCTCGGCGGTGATCTGGCAACGGGTGTTCGGGGAGGATCCGCCGGAATGAGCGTGCCTCCCGATCCCGGCGGCGAGGATCGCTCGGTCGGCGAGCTCGTCTTCGACGTCTCCGAGCGCGTCTCGACGCTGGTACGCGAGGAGATCGAGCTCGCGAAGACCGAGGTCTCCGAGAAGGTCTCGAAGCTCCTGCGCGGCTCGGTCGTCGGCATCGTGGCCGGCACCTTCGCCTTTCTCGGGCTGATCCTGCTGATGCACGCGTTCGCGTGGCTGCTCGACGACCTCTTCTTCGACGATTCGATCTGGGCCGGGTTCCTGATCGAGGCGGTGCTGTTCTTCGCCATCGCGGCGATCGCCGGGATGGTCGCCTACCGCGCCGTGCAGGCCGGTGCTCCGCCGACGCCCGACCTCGCGATCGAGGAGGGCAAACGAATCAAGCAGACGCTCGAATCCGGAACCACACCCGCAGCGAAGGAGCCGACCGCGACATGACCACCGAGCCCGACGTCTATAGCGGCGCGGGCGAGCCGGTCGCGCGCCCGGCGCCCAGCGCCCCCGGTCGCAGTTCGGCGCAGATCCGCACCGACATCGAGCGCCAGCGCCAGGAGCTCTCGCGCTCGGTCGAGGCGCTTCGCGGCCGCGTCGCCGAGCTCACCGACTGGCGCCGGCAGGTGCGCGAGCACCGCCGCGAGCTCGTGATCGGGGCCGCGGTCGCGGGTTTTGCGATCGGCGGACTGATCGCGCTACGCCGTCGGTAGGCGGTTGAAGCCCGCCGCGGCTTCAATCGCCTAGCCGAAGCAGCCCGGTCTCGATCCCTCCGATCCCGAGCAGCCCGGGCCCGACGTGGGCTCCGATGACGGGGCCGATCTGCGAGACGAAGGCGGGCTCGGAGCCGAACACCTCGCGACCGGCTTCGACCAGTCGGCGAGCGGTCTCCGGATCGTGGATGTGCTGCACGACCCATGTCCCGGCGCTGGCCTCGGAGCGCTCGCGCGCGTACTCGACCATCCGCTCGAAGGCGCGGCGGCGTGTGCGGACGCGCTCGACGGGCGTGATCTCCTCCTCCAGGGTGAGGATCGGCTTGATCTGAAGCGCGGAGCCGAGAAACGCCTGGGCGGCTCCGATCCGCCCCCCTCGGCGCAGGTACTCGAGCGTGTCGATCGCGAACCACATCTTGAGCGTCGCGCGGGCGCGCTCGACCTTCGCCACCACCTGCTCGGCATCGTCGCCGTTGACCGACGCCTGCCCGGCGATGAGCGCCATCAGGCCCTGCCCGCCGCAGCCGGAGCGGCTGTCCCAGACGTGGATGCGCTCGCCGCCGGAGCCCGAGTCGACCAGCTCTTTGCGCGCCTGGAGCGCGGAGCCGATCGTCCCCGAGATGCCGGCGGAGATGTGGATCGAGACGATCTCGCGCCCGGCCGCGAGGAGGGGCTCGTAGACCGAGGTGAAATCGCCCACCGACGGTTGCGACGTGGAGGCGCCCTCCTCGCTCGCCCGCAGACGCTCATAGAAGTCGTCGTAGGCCTCGGCGCTGATCTCGCTCTCGCGGCGCTGCTCGCCGTCGAGCGTGACGTAGAGGCTGACCGTCTGGATGTCGTTGGCGGCCAGGAACTCGGGCGGCATGTACACGGTCGAGTCGGTGACGACCGCTGTGTTCCCCTCGGCCACGAGGCAACGGTTCTTATCAGGTTGCCTGGATCTAGGATCACGGCGCGATGGGGAAGACCCTGGTCACCGGAGCGAGCGGCTTTCTCGGCTCGCACCTGGTTCGCGCGCTCGCCGAGCGCGGCGACGAGCTCCGCGTGCTGGCGCGGCGCTCCTCGAAGCTCGACCACCTGGCCGATCTCGAGCTCGAGCGCTGCACGGGAGACGTCACGGACCGTCGCGCCGTGCGGCGGGCGGTGGACGGCGCGGAGCGCGTCTTCAACGTCGCCGGGCGCACGTCGCTTCGGAGCGGCGACCGCGAGGCGGTCTTCGGCGCGAACCTGCATGGCGCGCGGCTCATGTTCGAGGAGGCGCTGCGAGCGGGGGTGGAGCGGCTCGTGCACACGTCGACCGTCGGCGCGATCGGCGTCGCGAAGGCGCGCGGTGCGGCCGACGAGACGACGCCGTTCGAGATCGGTCACCTCGGCCTCAACTACGTGAACTCGAAGCACGAGGCCGAGCTCGAGGCGTTCCGGCTCGCGGCCCATGGGCTCCCGGTGGTGATCGTCAACCCGTCGTTTGCACTCGGCCCGGACGACCCGTCCGGGACCTCGATGGGGCTCGTCCGACGCTTCCTGCTTGGCCGCATTCCCGCGTACGTGGACGGCGGCCTCAACATCGTCGACGTCCGCGACGTCGCCGCGGGGCACCTGCTGGCCGACGAGCGCGGCGAGGTCGGTGAGCGCTACATCCTCGCCGGGCGGAACTTCACCCTCGACCGCCTCTTCGCCGACCTCGGCCGG
Source organism: Solirubrobacterales bacterium (assembly GCA_035296705.1). Lineage (GTDB taxonomy): Bacteria > Actinomycetota > Thermoleophilia > Solirubrobacterales > 70-9 > WHSW01. Next base: position 13,406 of record DATHAL010000007.1, on the reverse strand, counting down.
ATCTCGGGCGTCCGCCCGCCGGCGCTCAAGCTGCCGGGTGCCGTGGCCAGGGCGACCGCGGAGGCGGCAGCCGCCGCCCGTCTGCCGCTGCCGGTCGAGCCGACCGAGCTGCTCTCGGCCTCGATGTGGTGGACCTACCGCAACACGAAGGCGCGCCGCGAGCTCGGCTTCGCTCCGCGGCCGCACGAGCAGACGCTCGAGGACGCCGTCGCCTGGCAGCGCGAGCAGCTCGGGGGCCGCCGCGCACAGATCGGCGTTCGCCGCCGCGCCTTCGACGCGCTCGGCTGGGCGGCTCAGGGCGCCGAGAGGCTGGTGCGCGGATGAGCGCCGCGGCGACCGACCGCGTCGTGCTGTACCGCTGCCCGACGCCGACGAACTGGTTGTGCCCGTGCGGCGCCGTCGAGCGGCGCCTGCGGAAGCTCGGTGTCGAGCACCGCACCGAGCGGGTGCCGTACAGGCGCTCCGCGAGGCCCGAGATCGAGGAGCTGACGAAGCAGCGCCGCCTGCCGGTGCTGGTCGACGAAGACGAGGTCATCCACGACTCGAAGCGGATCATCCAGTACCTCGAATGGCGCCACGCGGCGCGGGAAGACGACGCACGGCGGTCGACTGTCGCGTGAACCACCCAGCGGGTGGTCGGTGCGTCATTCGCTGCTCAGTCGACGGCTACGAGGAGCTCGAGGAATGAAACCCGCCCGTCAGGGCTATACAATGTAAAGCGATGGAGACGCCTCAGTCGGCAGTGACACTTACCGATAGCGCGGCCGAGAAGATTCGCGAGCTGGTCGCGGCCGGGGAGGGCGAGCAGGCCCTTCGCGTCGCCGTGCGCGGCGGCGGATGCTCCGGCTTTCAGTATGCGCTCGCGCTCGACGCCGCCAAGGAGGACGACCACGTCTTCGAGCACAATGGCGTCGCGGTGCTCGTCGACAAGGTCAGCATGCAGTTCGTCTTCGGCTCGCAGGTCGACTACGTCGACGGCCTCCAGGGCGCCGGCTTCAGCGTCAACAACCCGAACGTGGTCGCCGCCTGCGGCTGCGGATCGTCCTTCCAGGTCCGGGAGGACGCCTCCGAACAAGCGACCGCGGTTTAGGCCCCCCGGGCGCGCGTGGCGCTCGCGATCGTGGCCACGATCACAGCCTCGGGGCTGAGCAAGCACGTAGGCGCGCAGGCGCTCTTCCGCGACGTCGCCTTCAAGCTCGAGGTGGGCGACCGGATGACGCTCGCCGGGCGCAACGGGAGCGGCAAGACGACGCTCCTGCGGATCATCGCCGGCGAGGCGGGCGCCGACGGCGGCACGATCTCGATCACGCGCGGCGCGCGCGTGGCGCTCCACGATCAGCGCTCGCCCCGGGAGGCCGGGACCCTCCGCGAGTACGTCACCTCGGCCCTCTCCTGGATCGAGGACATCGAGGCGGAGCTGGCGCAGCTCGAGCGCCGGATGGCGGGCGGCGACTCCTCGCCCGAGACGCTGGCCGCGTACGCGGAGGCCCAGGCGCGGCTCGAGCACGCGGGCGGCTATCGCTGGCGTGACGGCGCCGAGGTGGCCCTGCGAGGGCTCGGCTTCGGCGACGACGAGCTCGAGCGCTCGCTGGAGAGCTTCTCCGGCGGCGAGCTCACCCGCGCCTCGCTCGCTCGCGCGCTCACCTCGAAGCCAGACCTGCTTCTCCTCGACGAGCCCACCAACCACCTCGACATCGAGTCCCTCGAGTGGCTCGAGCGATACCTGGGCGAGGTCGACGCGGCGGTCATCCTCGTGGCGCACGACCGGTGGTTTTTGGAGACTGTCGGAACGTCGGTGTTCGAGCTGGAGGGAGGCCGCGGGCGGTTCTTCTCCGGCCCGTGGCACGCGTGGCGCGCCGAGCAGGCAACCCGCGAGCTTGCGGCGGGCCGCGACGCCGCTCGCCGGCAGGCGGAGATCGCCCGCATGCAGCGCTTCGTCGAGCGCTTCCGCTACAAGGCGACGAAGGCGCGCCAGGCGCAGTCGAAGCTGAAGGCGATCGACCGGCTGAAGGCGGGGATGCCGGCGGCGGAGCCGAGCGACGGACGCTCGCTCACCTTCTCCTTCGGCGACGCGGGGCGGTCCGGCCGCGTGGTCCTCGAGCTCGAGGGGGGTCGGATCGAGGTCCCCGGGCGCGCGCTGATCGAGGACGGCGACCTGTGGCTCGAGCGGGGCGAGCACGTCTGCCTCGTCGGCCCGAATGGCACCGGAAAGACGACGCTGGTCGAGACGCTCGCGGGCGCGCGCGAGCTTCCCTCCGGGAAGCTCCGGCGCGGCCACAACGTGAAGCTCGGCTACCTGAGCCAGCACACCGACCTCGGCGGCACGCCGCAGACCACCATGCTCGCCCATGCCCAGCACGCGACCGGGCTCAGCGAGGCCAAGACGCGCGCCCTGCTCGGAGGCTTCCTGTTCTCCGGCGAGGAGGTGCTGAAGACGCTGCGCGAACTCTCCGGCGGCGAGGCGCAGCGGCTGGCCCTCGCCATCCTGACGAGCTCCGACGCCAACCTGCTGATCCTGGACGAGCCCACCAACCACCTCGACCTCGAGAGCCGCGAGGCGCTCGAGGACGCGCTACAGCGTTACGCGGGCACGTTGCTTCTGATCTCCCACGACCGCGCTCTGCTCGAGGCCGTCGGGCGCCGAACGATCGCCCTCGACGGAGGCCGGCTGCGCAGCTACCCCGGCGGCTGGGTCGAGTACCGTCGCGCCGAGGAGCGGGCCCGGGCCGATGCGCGGGAGCCGCGGCGGGCGTCGCGAAAGCCGCCGCGGAGCGCCGGCCCGAGCAAGAACCGGCGCGCCGAGCTCGAGCGGCTCGAGCGTGAGGCCGAGGTGGCCGACGCCGCGCTCGCGCAGCTCGAGGGGGAGCTCGCCGACCCGGCGCACTGGTCGACCCCCGCACGCGCCGAGAAGTCCACCCGCCGCCACGAGCGCGCGCGGCGGGCACGCGACGACGCCTACGCGCGCTGGGAGGCCGCGGCGGAGGCGGCCGAGAGGATCTGAGGCGGAAGCGCGGGCGCGCTTAGCCCAGCTGCATCGGCGGGCTCTGCTGCGAGCCCCCGGGCAGGATCCGCTGCGGCTCGGGCGCGCTGGGTGCCTCCGGCTGCTCGACCCCGAGCAGATCGGCGAGCTCGCCGCTGGAGAGCATCTCCTCGACGATGTCGCAGCCGCCGACCAGCTGGCCGTTGACGTAGAGCTGGGGGAAGGTCTGCCACTCGGAGAGCTCGGTCGTCACCTCGCGCAGCGGCTGCAGCACCGGCAGCACGTCGATTGCGCCATATTCCACGCCGAGCTGGTCGAGCACGCCGACGACGCGCAGCGAGAACCCGCAGCGCGGCGTGTCGGGCGTCCCCTTCATCAGGAGGAGCACCTCGTTTTCGGCAATCGCGGTTTCGAGCTGCTGCTTGAGGGCTGGATCGGCTGGCATGAACCCAGGGTAGCGAAGCCGATCAGCCCGACCCGAGCGCGGTCGTCTCGATCGAGAGCGCGTGGATCGAGCCGTCGTCGAATCGCGGCTTGACCGCGGCGCGGACGGCCCGGTGCTGGTCGAGCCGCGACATGCCGTCGAACTGCGGAGCGGCGACGATCGCTCGCAGATGATCGCCGCCGCCCTCGTCGATCACCTCGACCTCGGCGCCGGGCAGCGTCCGCTCGATCATCGCTTTCAGCTCTGCGAGGTCCGCCATCGGGTCAGCTCGCCACCTCGGCGCGCGCGGCCTCGAGCATCTCCTCGACCGTGCAGAACTTGACTCGCGGGCGTCCGTGGGGCTCGCCCGCGGCGACCTCCGCGCGGTCGATCGCCTGCCAGCCCAGATACGTCACGTGTTTGCCGTCGCGCTCGCCAAGCAACTCCTCTATCGGCGGCGCGGCGGATGGCCGCTCCGGTATCCGGCCTTCGGAGAGGTCGTCGAGGATCGCGCCGACCGTCTCCTGGGCGTCCTTCTTGTTGGTGCCGATGACGCCCGACGGGCCGCGCTTGATCCAGCCGACGGCGTAGTGGCCGTCGAGCTGATCGCCCGAGTCCGGGTCGGTGACGCGGCCGGCGTCGTTCGGGATCACGCCGCGACGCTCGTCGAACGGCAGGCCCTCCAGCGGCACGCCCTTGTAGCCGATCGACCGCAGGACGAGCCCGCAGTCGATCACCTCGCGCTCGCCGGTGTCGCGGGCGCGGATGCGGCCGTCGTCTGAGCGGTAGAGCTCGTTGACGCCGACCACGAGGCGCTCGACCCTGCCGGAGCCCTGGATCTCGATCGGCGAGCGCCGGAACTTCAGCACGACCCGCTTCGGCTTGCCCTCCGGCTCGCGGTTGGCGAAGTCGGTGAAGATCTCGACGTTCCGTCGCTGGGTGGGGTCGCAGTCGTCCGACTCCAGGTACTCGCGACTCGCCTCGTCGAGGTCGACCTCGGCCGGGCCAATGACGACGTCCGCGTCCGTCAACTCGCCGAGCTCGCGCACCTCCGGGTTCGTGAACGCCGCCTGTGCGGGCCCGCGGCGGCCAAGCACCACGACCTCCTCGATCCGCGATTCGGCGAGCGCCTCGATCGCGTGGTCGGCGGTGTCGGTCTGGGCAAGCTCGTCGCGCGGGAGGAGGAGCATGCGCGCGAGGTCGGTTGCCACGTTGCCGTTGCCGATCACGACGGCGCGCTTCACGTCGAGCTCGAAGGTGTGCCCGGCGAAGTCGGGGTGGGCGTTGTACCAGGCGACGAAGCTGGTTGCCGGATGCGATCCGGGGAGGTCCTCGCCGGGAATGCCGAGCTTGCGATCGGTGGCGGTCCCGTAGGCGTAGAGCAGCGCGTGGTAGCGCTCGGCGAGCTCGGCGACCGTCAGGTCGGCGCCGATCTCGACGTTGCCGAAGAAGCGAAAGCCCTCGTTAGCCGCCGTCTTCTCGTAGCGGCGGATCACGTTCTTGATCTTCGGGTGGTCCGGCGCGACGCCGGCGCGGACGAGGCCGAACGGGGTCGGCAGGCGGTCGAACATGTCGACCTCCACCGCGGGCTCGGCCGCGAGCAGCGATTCCGTCGCGTAGAAGCCCGCCGGGCCTGAGCCCACGACCGCCACGCGCAGGGGATTCTCAGCTGTTCCGATGGGTGTCACGGGCGGGAAAGGATAGGGTGGCGCCATGAAGCCGCTCGCCGTCTCCGTTGCCCTCGCCGCCGCCGTGCTCGCGCTGATCGCGCCCGCTGCCTCGGCCGCGAACTTCAAGTTCTTCAAGACCCCCCCAGCGGCAACATCGGCTGTGCGATGGGCGGCGGCGCGGTCCGCTGCGACATCCGCGAGAAGTCTTGGGAGGCGCCGCCGAAGCCGTCTTGGTGCGACGTCGACTGGGGCTTCGGCCTCGCGGTCGGGCGCAACGGACGGGCGAATTACGTGTGCGCCGGCGACACCGTGTTCTCGCCCGGCGAGACCGTGCTGGGGTACGGCGAGCGCGCGATCAAGAACCGCTTCCGCTGCACGAGCAAGCAGAAGGGGATGCGCTGCGTGAACACGAAGAGCAAGCACGGGTTCTTCCTCTCGCGCCAGGAGGCGCGGGTCTTCTAGGCGAGCGCCGCGCGGGAGGTCGCGGCGCCGTCGAGCGCGTCGAGCGCGCGGCCGACGGACATCGCGACGCAGGTGAAGATCGGCGTGTCCCGCAGCGTGTAGGAGCTCGACTCCGACTCGCGCAGGTCCTGGACGAGGTCGAGGAACTCCGCGGGGTCGTCGCACTCGAACGAGACCACGAACTCCTGGTCGTCCAGGCCGAACGAGTACGCCGTGTTGATCGTGATCTCGGGATAACGGCGGCCGATCGCGATGTGCTCGCTCATCACCCGCCGGCGCTCGTCGAGCGGCAGGCGGTACCACTCGCGCTTCTTGTCGAGCGGGTAGACGATGCAGTATTTGCGCTCGGAGGTGCAGATCTCCCGCCGCGCCTGCGACTCGGAGTAGGGCGAGGGCTTCGTGACCGCGAGGTAGGAGTGGGGGATCGACATCCACTGCGCGAGGCCGCTCTGCGCGAGGACGACGTGGAAGGTATGGATGTCCTCGAGCACGGGGCTCTGCGACAGCAGCATCAGATCCGTGTCGCCACGGGTGCCGACGGTCGAGTAGGCACGCAGCCCGCGGTCGACGCCGAAGTCCTCGCAGGCGGCGAGGAACTCCCGTTTATCCTCAGCGCGCGCCTCGGGATCGCGACGCTGCCAGGCGGGATCGAGCTTGAAAAAGGTGAACTTGGCAAAGGTTCGGTCCGCCACGGCGGCGATGCTAGCGCTCGGGGCATCGCTGCTCGGGCCGTCGCCTGCCCTCGCGCAGGACGTCTCCCCGCCTGAGCGCCAGGTTGTGATCGCGCTGCTGCCGCATGGAACGACGGTCGGGCAGCTGGCGTCCGGGGTGGACGCGGTCGGCATCCTGAGCGCCGGTCTCGGCTCGGTGCCGATCGATCAGACGTTCCTCGACATCTCGCAGGGAAACCGCGTCAGCGAGACGCTCTACGACGGCGGGCTCCCGCCCCTCGAGGTGCGCGACGGCCGGGTTGCGGCGCCGCTCTGGGCGCGGACGGTCGAGCGCGCCGACAGCGCGCCGGCGGAGATCGTCCCCGGCCTGCTGGGCTCGACGCTCGCCGACGCCGGCGCCCCGGTGCGGTCCGAGCGCGAGACGGGGGCCGCGGCGCTGATCGGTGTCGATCGGGAGGGCGTGGTCGATGTCGAAAGGCAGGAGGCGTGCGAGCCGGCGTGCCCGCCCGGGCTGACCATCCTGCGCACGACGAACGCCGGGCTGCAAGACGTGCGGGGTCGGATGACCGCGGACGGCCTGCTGATCGCGATCGTGGACGGAACGCGCGCGGAGCAGAAGCTGCTCCCAATCGGCGTCGTGAACGGACGCTACTCCGGCGACCTCACCTCGGACTCGACGCGCACCGACGGGCTCGTGACCACGAACGACGTCGCGCCGACGGTCCTCGAGTGGCTCGGCGTCGGCGTCCCGGACGAGATGAACGGCAGCCGGATCCGGGCCGAGGGCGACTTCGACCCGCCAGCCGTCGCCGAGCTCCAGTCGGAGCTCGACCATCGCCCGAGCCGCGACGTCGTCGTCCTGTTGCCCCTCGCGGTCTGGCTCCTGCTCGTGGGGCTCGGCGCGCTCGTGTGGCGACGCCCGGGGGCGCGGGTCGCGCTCCGCCTGCTGGCGCTCTCCTGCGCCTGGGCGCCGGGCCTCCTCCTGCTCGCCGCATCGCCGGAGCTGGGGGAGCCCGCCTCCGCGCTGCTCGTCGGCATCGGCGCGCCCCTGCTCGCGCTCGCCTCCGAGCGCTCGCTCGGCGCGATGGCCGCGCTCGCCCTCGCCTGCGGCGCCACGGTGGCCGGTTACGCGGTCGACGTAGTGCTCGGCTCGTCGCTTACCGCGCGCTCCGTCCTGGGCCCGAACCCCGGCGCGGGCGTGCGCTTCTTCGGGATCGGCAACGAGCTCGAGGCAATCCTGACGACGCTGACGCTGATCGGTACGGGTGCCTTTCTCGAGACGCGCGCCGGCCTCGAGCGCCGCGCGGCCGCGATCTGGTTCGTCGGCGTGGCGGCGATCACGATTGCGGCCTTCGCCCCCGGGCGGTTCGGCGCCGACGTCGGCGCTGCGATCGTGCTCGGGGTCGGAGCGGCGACGGCTGCGGTCGTCGCGCTCGGGCTCGAGCGGCGCCACGCGATCGCCGTGGTGGTCGGGGGCGGGGCGGCGGCGCTCGCGGCGCTGTTCGCGGTCGACCTGGCGCTCGGCGGCGCCCACCTGAGCCGCTCGGTGCTCGACGCGCAGGATGCGAGTGACGTCGCCGACGTCCTCGACAGGCGCCTGCGGCTGATGCTGCACACCTTCACGCACCCGATCTATCCCGAGCTGCTCGTCGCCTGCGGCGCGCTCGTGCTCGCCGGCGCGCTCGCTCACAGGCGCATCCTTGGCTGGTTCGACGGGCGCTGGGCGGCCTGCGCAGGCTTCGCAGGCGCGACCGTCGGTGTCCTCGTCGGCACGCTTGCGAACGACTCGGGCTCGGTGCTGCTCGTCGTCGGCACGATCTATCTCGCGGTCACGGCCGGGTACTTCTGGGCGAACGGCGAGCCCTCTTGAACGGGGGTTAGCCGCACAAACAAGCCATCGACGAGCAGGTACCATCGCCGTGTGCGCGTCGCCATCGTCACGCCGTACTCCTGGTCTTATCCGGGGGGCGTGAACCGTCACGTCCAGGCGCTCGCCGAGGAGCTCTCGACCCGCAGTCATGAGCTCCGGGTGCTCGCTCCCTGGGATCCGCCGGGTCGCCTCACCCGGGCCCTTCACCGTGCCGAGCCCGAGCGCTCCGATCACCCGGACTACCTGATCGAGCTCTCGCGCACGAAGGCGTTCGGCGCCAACGGGTCGATCTCCAACATTGGCGTCTTCCCCGACGGCCTGACGAGGATGAGGCGCGAGCTGCGGGCCTTCGCGCCCGACGTCGTCCACGTCCACGAGCCGCCCGCCGGTCCGATCACGTGGGACGTCTGCTCCTACGGCGGGGCTCCCGTGGTCGGCACGTTCCATGCCTACTCGACGAAGCCGCTGCTGAACCACGTCGCGACGCTCGCGGGCGCGCGGCGGAAGTTCAACCAGCTCGCGGCGCGAATCGCGGTCTCGCAGGCCGCGGCCTGGACCGGGAGCCGCTGGTTCGGCGGCTCCTATGAGGTGATCCCGAACGGGGTCGACCTCTCCGCCGCGCCCGCGGGCGAGACGGCGCCCTCCGACGCGCTGCGGCTGATCTTCGTCGGCCGCCCGGAGGAACGCAAAGGGCTGCCGGTGCTGCTCTCGGCGTTCGCCGCGCTGGTCGAGCACGTGGACGCGCGCCTGGTCGTGATCGGGGCCGAGCCCGAGGAGGTTCGCAGCTACCTGCCGGACCCGGCGGCGGCGCCGAGGATCGACGCGCTCGGCCGCGTGAGCTCGCAGGAGCTCTGGACGAGGCTTCACGACGCCGACCTGCTCTGCGCGCCGTCGCTCGCGGCTGAGAGCTTCGGCATGGTCCTGACGGAGGCGTTCGCCGCCGGCACGCCGGTGCTCGCTTCGCACATCGCCGGCTACGCCGACGTCGTGACCGATGGCCACGACGGGGTGCTCGTCCCGCCCGCGGACCCGCAGCGACTGGCCGAGGCGCTCCAGGACCTGAGCGATGACCGCGAGCGCCTCGGACGCATGGGCCGCGCGGCGCGGGCGTCCGCCTCCGAGTACGCGTGGCCGCGCGTCGCTCAGCGGGTCGAGACCGTGTACGAGCGGGCCACCGAGATTCCCGAGGCGACGAACGGCGCGGTTCGTGGGGCGCGACGGCTGGGCATCCGGCCTGCGGACGGATCGCCGCCGCGGCCGGCCCGCCGCCTGCCGTCACTCGACCCCGAGCCCGCTCGAGGCGCGGCCCGCCACCGGCTCGCGCGCCGGATCGGCCTCGGCATCGCCGCCGTGGTCGGTGCGGCGCTGACGTTCATCGCCGCGCAGCGCGTGGGCGTAGACAACGTGGTCGAGAGCGTGGTGCGCTCCGACGTCACGTGGGTCCTGGTCGCCACGGCGCTGATGTGCGTTTCGCTCCTTCTGCGCGCGGTGTCATGGTTCGCGATCGCGAAAGCCGCGCTCCCGCAGAGCCCTCTTCGTCGCCGTGACGTCGCCTCGGCGACGATGATCGGGGTCATCATGTCGGCCACGCTCCCGGCCCGGTTCGGTGAGCCGGCTCGGGCGATGGTGCTCTCGAGGCGCACCGGGCGCATGCGCGAAACGTTCCCGGTGCTGCTGGGCACGTTGGTGTCGCAGACCGTGCTCAACATCGGCGCCCTGGTGCTGCTCGGGGCGATCATCGTCGGCACGACCGACCTCTTCCACGCGAAGACCGAGCGCCTCTTTTTGATCAGCCTGGCGCCGCTTCTCCTGCTGGTCGCCGTCGTCCTCGCGCCGACCCTCGTCCGTCAGGCCGGGTCGGGGCGGATCGCGCGCACGATCCGCGCGATCCGCGCCGCGCTGATCAAGGTGCGCTCTGGCCTCGTCGTGTTCCGCGACCCCCGCCGCGGCCCACTCGCCACCGTCGCGCAGCTCGGCGCGTGGGGCCTCCAGCTCCTGGCCTGCTTCGCGCTCTTCACCGCGCTCGGCCTCGACCACGAGCCGCTGATCGGGATCGGCGCCGCAGCGGCCGTGCTGTTCGCGGTGAACGTCACGGCCGTCGTCCCGGCGACGCCGTCGAACATCGGCGTCTTCCAGCTCGCGACCGCAAGCGTCCTCACCACGGGCTTTGGGGTCAGCTTCTCCGATGCGATCGCCTACGGCATCGTCCTGCAGGCGGTCGAGATCGCGACCGCGGTGATGCTCGGGCTCCCGGCCCTGGTGCGCGAGGGCGTCACCTGGTCCGACATGCGGATGCGGGCCCTGTCGGCGGCGCCGGTGCGACTCGCGCCAACGCGCGGCGAGGGCACCGAGACCGTTCGGTCCTAGCCGCCGGCGGGATCGATCCGTTGCTACGCCGGGAGGCCGGCGGCCTCGAGCGCCTGGGTGGGTTCCAGGTAGGCCTTGACCCGCACGATCTGCCGATCGTGCAAGGTGACGACATACCAGAACGGTTGCTGGAAACTCGCCTTGCTGCGCTTCCCTCGCCCCCTCATCGTCATCGCGACGAACACCTCGGCGCCGGCCGCGGCCCGGATCTCGGAAATCGAGAAGCTCAGCGCCTCCACGTCTTCGCCGAGCTCCGCGGTGAGCTGCTCGAGCCCGGCGTGGCCGTGATAGACGCCGTCATCCGCGAACACCCCGTCGTGTGCCACTCGGCCCCTGGCGCGTAATCCGCGAGCGTCCCGGTGCGGTCACCGCGATTGAAGGCCTCGATCGAGCGCCGGACGATCTCGATGTTCGTTTGCGTCATCGGCCGGAGTATCGCGGAGCGGGTGTAGGGTGCCCGCAGCACGATGGGCTCTTCCCACTCAGAGCCGGCCATCGTGGCGGTCGTTGGCGAGCTCGACCTCGCGAACGCGCGCGAGTTCGGCGCCGAGGTGGACGCTGCGTTGGAGACAGGCTCGGACGTCCGGATTGATCTCGCGCTCTGCGAGTTCATCGACTCGACCGGCATTGCCCTCCTGGTGCGCAAGGCGCGCGAGTTGCGCGACGCCGGACGGCAGCTGTCGGTGAGCAACATTCCGTGGGACGTGGACCGCATCTTCGAGATCGCCGGGCTCTTCGCTAACGGGTCCCCGGTCGCTCGCGCCACGCCTTGAATCTGCCGGAACTGATCGGGCGGCCACGGCGCTGCCCATTCGTCTGAAACGCGCTCGGTCCCTGCTGCTTAGCGAACGCATGTGCGGGTAGACCTGAGGTCACGGCGTGGCAGGGGGCCGCGTCCCACTACGACTCGCCTCTGAGGGCTGCCACAGCGGCACAGGCGGGGCCCCATAACAAAAACGTCCCGAGGAGGACAAGTGGAAGCAGGAACGCTCAGCAATACGCGCGTACGCCGTGACGGCGATGGATTCACCGCCGGTCTGCGCCGCCGCGTGACCGAGACCAAGGCTTCGTTCAAGACGTCGGAGTTTTGGCTCACGCTTGCGGTGATCGCAGGCATCCTCGTCAGCGCAGCCGCCATCAAGGGCGGTGACACGACTGGCACCGACGAGTTCATCGCGCGCAACGCGTGGCTCTACGTCGCCATCGTCACGGGCGCCTATGCGATCGGCCGCGGCCTCGCGAAGGCCGGCAGCAGCGAGCCCTACAGCGTCGACGGTGAGGGCGACGACCGAGGCAACGCCAGCCGCTAGGTCCGAGGGTGGGGTGCCGGCTGCTTGATCTCGGCCGGTGCCCCGCCCACTCATCTGATCCCATCGCTGCCGGTCCAGTAGATGAACCGGCCTGGTCATGGCTTCAGCCTCACGCGCGAAGCTTCTGCGTCTTGCTGTTCGCGGCCGGGTCCGTGAACCTCACCTTGACTGTCGCCGTCGCCTTCTCGCCTCGCTTGAGCGCCCTGGTGATCGTCTTCGCCTCGGCCTGCTTCGGCTTCAGCCGCAGCTTCTTGGTCTCGCCCGCGGCGAGCTCGACCGTCTCCCGCTTCAGCTTGTAGGTGGGGTTGACCTTGATCCTGCCGTAATCAGGTCCAGGAGGCTCAAGACACCGACAGGCGCTGGAATTGGCTCAGTGAAGCGGCCGTCTGTCAAACTAGGAGGGCCGAAGCAGGCACAGGACCATCCAGAGCGGCTGAGGGACCCGGACCAAGGACGCCGCCGCAACCGGTCGGCTCTCCGGAGCTGGGCACGGTGCGACCGCCGGGATCGATGGAGGTGAAGCAACTGCCTGGGACAGAAGATCGAGACTTCCTAGCCGCGACCAGAGAGCGCGTCGTCGTGTTCGACGGCGGCATGGGCGCGACGCTGGAGCAGTTCGACCTGACCTCGGAGGACTACGGCGGGCTCGAGGGCAAGTGCCACGAGGCGCTCGTCCTCAACCGACCCGACGTGATCGAGGGCGTCCACTCCTCGATGCTCGAGGCGGGTGCCCAGGTGCTGGAGACGGACACCTTCCAGGGCTCGTGGATCAAGCTCGACGAGTGGGGTCTCGGCGAGCAGACACTCGAGATCAACACCAGGGCGGCTGAGATCGCGCGCAAGGCCGCGGGCGACGCGCGCTTCGTCGCGGGCTCGATCGGGCCGACCGGCTTCCTTCCCGCGTCGGACGATCCGACCCTCGGCGCGATCAGCTTCGCCGAGCTCGTCGCGGTGTTCACGGAGCAGGCCCGCGGGCTGGTCGCGGGCGGCGTCGACCTGGTCATCATCGAGACCGCCCAGGACATCCTCGAGGTGAAGGCCGCGGTGTTCGGCGCGCGGGAGGCATTCAAGCTGGTCGGGCGCGCGGTGCCGATCCAGACCTCCGTTTCGCTGCTTCCGCAGGGCGGCAAGATGCTCCTCGGCACCGACATCCAGGCGGTGCTCGCGACGCTGACGGCGCTCGACGTCGACGTGATCGGGCTCAACTGCTCGACCGGGCCAGAGGACATGCGCGACGCGATCCGCTACCTCGGCGAGAATTCGGCGCTGCCGGTTCACTGCATCCCGAACGCCGGGCTGCCCCTCCAGGGACCGAACGGCGAGACGATCTTCCCCGAGACGCCGGAGCAGATCTCGAACGTGCTCGGCGACTTCGTCGACCGCTACGGCGTCACGATCGTCGGCGGCTGCTGCGGGACGACGCCGGAGCATATCCGCGCGCTCGCCGAGCGCGTCGAGGACCGCGTCCCGCGCGGGCGCCCGGAGCTCGGGCCGCCCCAGGTCGCGAGCATGATGACCGCGACCTCGCTCGTGCAGGAGCCGCGCCCGACGCTGGTCGGCGAGCGCGTCAACTCGCAGGGCTCGCGCAAGGCGAAGGAGCTTCTCCTCGCCGACGACTACGACGGAATCGTCCAGGTCGCCGAGGACCAGGT
>DATHAL010000006.1:0-11299 GCA_035296705.1 Solirubrobacterales bacterium | reverse complement strand
CAGCAGGTGAGCAACGTCCCGGAGTCCGAGACGATCTGTCCACTCGACCCGACCACGCCCGCGACCCCCCTGATCAGGCCCTGATGGAGACGCGTCCGCCGACAGCCGGAAGGATCCTGATCGCGGTCGGGTTCGCGATCTCGTGCTTCGCGCTGGCGCTGTTTTTGTGGCTCGCCTTCGGGGGCACGATCCCGCTCAAGCCCGAGGGCTACAGGCTCACGATCCCCTTCGACGAGGCGACGCAGCTCGCGGTCGAATCCGACGTGCGCATCTCCGGAGTGTCGGTTGGGAAGGTGAAGCGCGTCGACCTCAACGACGCCGGTGATGCCGAGGCGACGGTCGAGCTCGACTCCGAGTTCGCCCCGATCCCGATGGACACGCGGGCAACGCTGCGCCAGAAGACGCTGCTCGGCGAGACCTACGTCGAGCTCACCCCGGGCTCGAACGACGATGAGTCGGTCCCGGAGGACGGGACGCTGCCGCGCGCCCAGGTCTCCGAGGCGGTGCAGCTCGACGAGATCTTCCGCACCTTCGATTCGAGCACGAGGGCCGCGTTCAAGGCGTGGATGCAGGGCCAGGCGGCGTCGTTGCGAGGCCGCGGCGATGACTTCTCCGTCGCGATCGCGAGCCTCGACCCGTTCGCCCGCGAGGCGGATCGGGCCCTCCGGCTGCTCGACTCCGAGCGCCAGGCGGTCAGCGGGTTCTTCCGCAACACCGGTGAGGTGTTCCAGGCGCTCTCCGAGCGCCAGGGCCAGCTTCGCGGCCTGATCCAGAGCGCGGCCACGGTGTTCGAGACGACCGCGCGGCGAGATCAGGACCTGGCCACGGCGTTCACGATCTTCCCGACGTTCCTGCGCGAGTCGCGGGAGACGATCACACGGCTCGAGCGCTTCGCCGTCGCCAGTGACCCGACGATCGTCGCGCTGGAGCCGACCGCCGAGGAGCTGACGCCGACGGCGCAGTCGTTGGCGCGGCTCTCGCCGGTGCTCGAGTCGTTCTTCAAGGGCCTCGATCGCACGATCGACGTGGCACCGCGGGGGTCGGAGGCTCTGCGGCGCCTGCTCGGCAACGACCTGCCGCCGATCCTCGAGCGCTTCGATCCCTGGCTGGCCGAGCTCAACTCGATCCTCAAGGGCCTCGGCCTCTACAGGCGCGAGATCACGGCGGCCCTGGGCAACGTCGCGGCCGCGACCAACGGTTTCTTGATCTCGATCGACCCGAAGACGGGCGAGCCGATCCGCTACCTGCGAACGGAAGCGCCGCTCATGCCCGAGAGCGTCTCCACCTATCCGAACCGGCTGCAGATCAACCGCACGAACCCCTACGTGAAACCCGGCGGTTACCTCGACGTGCGGACGGCGCTGAAGTCGTTCGAGACCCGCCAGTGCAGTGGGGGCGCGGTGGCGACGCTGCCGCCGAAGGACACTACGGTCGCCGACCCCGACTTCAACGTCCGCACCGGCGGCGACCTCGTCGAGGCCTCCGCCTTCTATGACCGGGTGAAGCTGTTCGCGTTCCTCGGCCAGGACTCGACCGCCGCGATCGCCGCGCCCCCTTGCAACCCGCAGGCGCCGTACGAGTCGATCGGCGTGCCGAACGAAACCACCGCCTATCAGCACTACTTCCCGCTGCCGTAGGCCGGGCGAGCTATGCCTGGCGCCGCCGATCTGGTACAAGAGCAACTTCGAAGCCCGGCTCGTGTTTGCGGCCCTGGATGGATCGCTCCCAGGCCGGGCTCATGGGTCGCAGGAGTGACAACGACGATGCGCGCCGTCCCGGGGCGCTTGCACTAGGAGGAAATGTGATTCGCAAGGCACGTATTGCCGTGGTCGCTGGGGTCGTGATGGCCCTCGGTGTCTCGGCGATGGCGTACGCGGACGGCGCGTCGGAGAACACGCCGAAAGTGGTCGGCTCGGTGAAGCCGACGAAGCTCGACAAGAAGAAGTACAAGCCGGTCAAGCTGTTCAGCGGCGTCGCGACCACGGGCACGGTCCCCGGCTTCAACCCCGAGCAGGAGATGATCTCCTGGGGCAAGAACGTGAAGCTGAAGACGACGAAGGCTCCGACCTGCTCGGCGCCGATCGAGTTCCAGACCACGGACGCGGCCAGGGCCGCCTGCCCGTCGGGCTCCTACCTCGGGTCCGGCAAGGCGTCGATCCTGCTGCCGGGCGGCGTTTCTCACGACAATCTGGTGGTTTCGGTCTTCAACGGGCCGGCCAAGAACCAGGTCCGGCTGCATACCTACAGCCCGAGCCTGGAGGGCGCGACCCCGACCGTGTTCGGTCGAGTCGTGAAGTCGAACGCTGGCGCCAAGTACGGCCAGGCGCTGAGCGTGCCCGACGCTCCGGACGTTGCCGGCGACACCGGCAAGATCACGTCGTTCAACGCCTCGATCGACAAGAAGACCAAGGTTGCGAACGCGCGCTGCAGGGCGAAGAAGTTCCTTTGGAACCGCGTCGTCACGTATGACGACGGGACGAAGGAGAACGTCACGCTCGAGCAGAAGTGCAAGCGGAAGTAGCGATCGGGCGCAAGCTCTGACGTACCGTTTTGGTAGTGGAAGAGGGCGGCCTTCGGGCCGCCCTTTTTAATAGGTTGCCCCGACCATGACCCGGGGGAAGGGAATCTCGCTCGCGGCCGTGGCATTCGCACTGGCTGCTTCGGCGGCGCTCATCGCCTGCGGCGAGGAGGAGAAGAGCTACAGTGACAAGCAGATCGTCGCGAAGCTCGACCTCAAGGAGACCAAGGATCAGGGGCAGAAGGTCTACGCGATCAGGGGCAACCTCTTCTGCGAGGTGGAGCCGAACCTCCTCAACGACTCGGGCGAGGTCGACAAGGCCGAGGACAAGGACAAGCTCGGTCTCGTGATCTCGAGTTCCGAGGGCAACGTTGGCGTCGTCGCCGTCCCGGTCTTCCTCCCCGATTGCGAGCGGCGGGTCAAGAAGGCGCTCAACCGCCTCGATCCGAAGCCGGAGGACTAGGCGAGGAATCAGACGTAGCGGGGAGTAGGCTCGGACCTGCGATGGCCACGGTCAGGCGCGATCCCCGTCTCGTCTCGCTCGGCTACGGACGCTGGGTGCGCGCCGACCGCGTCTTCGCGCTCGTACCGCTTCCGGCCCGCGACCGCGGCGACGGCCGCCGCACCTACGTCCACGTCGACGGCATCGCGGAGCCGCTTGTCGCCTCGCGCTCCGAGCGCGCGATCCTCGTCGACGTCGAGGCGGCGCTCGCGGAGGCCGCCGGCGTACCGGTGAGGCGGCGAGGCGGCGCGAAGGGCCAGGAGAGCCTGCTCTAGGGCACAGGCCCGTTGGCTGCGTAAGCTCATCCGCGCGTGAGCTACTACGTCACCACCCCGATCTATTACGTGAATGCGGAGCCGCATCTCGGCCACGCGTACACGACGATCGCCGTCGACATCCTCGCCCGGCACATGCGCCAGCGCGGCGAGGACGTCTTCTTTTTAACCGGGACCGACGAGCATGGGGAGCCGGTGGCCCAGGCCGCGGAGCGCCAGGGCCTCTCGCCGCAGGAGCTCGTCGACCGAAACGCGCCGCGCTTCAAGGAGCTGGTGGGGCAGCTCGAGGCGTCCAACGACTTCTTCATCCGCACCACCGATGCCGAGCACATGGCTCGGGTCCAGGAGGTGGTCCAGCGCGTTCACGACAACGGCCACGTATACGAGGGGATGTACGAGGGCTGGTACTGCCCGCGGTGCGCGGACTTCAAGACCGACCAGGAGATCGGGCCGAACAACACCTGCCTGATCCACGAGATCCCGCTTCAGCGCGAGCAGCAGATGAACTGGTTCTTCCGGCTCTCGGAGTTTCAGGAGCCGCTCGAGCGCCTCTACGCCGAGCGCCCCGACTTCGTGCAGCCGGACTTCCGCCGCAACGAGGCGCTCGCGTTCATCAACCAGGGCCTCACGGACGTCTCCCTGTCGCGCCCGAAGCTGAGCTGGGGCGTGCCGCTGCCGTGGGACTCCGAGCAGGTGATCTACGTCTGGTTCGACGCGCTCCTCAACTACTACACGGCGCTCTCCTACGCGCGCCACGGCGACGACCTGACCGATCGCTATTGGCCGGCGAACCACGTGATTGCTAAGGACATCCTCAAGTTCCACACGATCTACTGGCCGGCGTTCCTGCTCGCCGCGGGCCTGGAGGTGCCGCGCACGGTCTACGTCCACGGCTACCTGCTGATGGGCGAGAAGAAGATGTCGAAGTCGCTCGGCAACGTCCTCGACCCGGTCGAGGTGATCGACCGCTTCGGCGCCGATGCGCTGCGCTTCTACTGCTTTCGCGAGGTGAGCTTCGGCCAGGACGGCAGCGTCTCGGCTGCGGGCTTCGAGGCGCGCTATGAGACGGAGCTCGCAAACGACTGGGGCAACCTCGCCTCGCGCACGCTGGCGATGATCGACCGCTACCGCGACGGCGTCGTCCCCGACGGCGAGCGCGACCCGGAGCTCCTCGGCGGCGATGACGGGTTCGAGGGCGTCGACGGGATCGTCCGCGAGCAGCTCGACCGGTTCCAGATCACCGCCGCGCTCGAGGCAATCTGGACGCGCGTGCGGCGGCTTAACCGCTACGTCGAGGAGACGAAGCCGTGGGAGCTCGCCAAGTCGGACGCCGATTCCGAGCGGCTCGACACGGTGCTCTACAACCTCGCCGAGGGCGTACGGGTCCTCGCGCTCCTTCTGCACGCCTACATGCCGGACTCGAGCGGACGGCTGCTCGAGGCGCTCGCGGAGGGCAACCGCGAGCTCGATGCGTTCGGCGCTCGCAGGGGCGGCGCGACGATCGAGCGGATCCCACCGCTCTTTCCGAAACTTGAGGCCGCGTCCTCCGCGTAGCGCGTGATCGACAGTCACTGTCACCTGGGGCTGTGCGAGCCGCCGGATGCCGAGCTGGTCGCCGCGGCGCGCGATGCCGGGGTGCGCAGGCTGCTCACCGTCGGAATCGACGAGGACTCGAGCGCGGACGCGATCGGCGCTGCGGAGGCGCACGAGGAGGTACTCGCCTGCGTCGGCCGGCATCCCAACGGCTCCGCCGGGTTCGACGACGCGGCGGCCGAGCGGATCGAGGAGCTCGCGGCGCACCCGCGGGTCGCGGCGGTCGGCGAGACGGGGCTCGACTACTACCGCGACCACGCGTCGCCAGACGAGCAGCGGCGCGCCTTCACGGCGCAGATCGAGATCGCCCGGCGCGTCGGCAAGCCGCTCATCATCCACGTCCGCGACGGGGGCCGAACCAGCGACGGCGAGGCGCTCGCGGACGCGTTCACGATCCTGCGGGCCGAGGCGACCGGGCTCACCGTGATCCTGCACTGCTTCTCCGCCACGGCGCAGCGCGCCGCCCAGGCGACGGGATGGGGCTGGTACTGCTCGTTCGCGGGCAACCTCACCTACCCGAGCGCGGAGGAGCTGCGCGAGGCCGCACGGGTCGTGCCGGACTCGCTCATCCTGGTCGAGACCGACGCCCCGTTCCTCTCGCCGCAGCCTGTCCGCGGCGAGCGCAACCAGCCGGCGCACGTGGTCGAGACGGCGCGGCGGCTCGCCGAGCTTCGCGAGCTGCCGTACGAGGAGTTCGAGCGGACTGTCTCCGAGAACGCGAACCGTGCGTTCGGCTGGGGGTGAGCGGTGGTCAGACTCGGGCAGAACTTCCTCGCGGACACGAACCTGCTCGACGCGATCGTCCGCGAGGCTGCAATCGACCCCGGCGATGTGGTGCTCGAGGTCGGCGGCGGCGAGGGTGTGCTGACCCGCGAGCTGGCGGCGCGGGCGGCGACGGTGCACGTGATCGAGCTCGACGAGCGCCTGCGATCCGGCCTCGAGCGGGTCGCCGCGGACGGCGACGTGCGGCTTCACTTCGGCGACGCGATGCGGCTCGACCTCGCGGCGCTCGACCCGGGTCCGACGCGCATGGTCTCGAACCTGCCCTACTCGATCGCCACTCCGCTCGTCCTGCGGACGATCGCGGAGCTCCAGGGGATCGGCTCCTGGACCCTGCTGGTGCAGCGCGAGATCGCCGACCGGCTGCGCGCTGCGCCCGGGTCGCGCACGTACGGCGCACCCAGCGTACTCGTCCAGCTTTCCTGCGAGGTGCGGCTCCTGCGGGCGGTGGACCGAGCCGTGTTCAAGCCGCGTCCGCGCGTCGACTCGGCGCTGATCGGGCTGCGGCGGGTGGGGCCGCCGGCCGAGCCCGCCGTTATGGCGCTCGTCCGCGAGGCGTTCGCGCATCGGCGCAAGTCGCTGGCGCGGTCGCTCGAGCTCGCCCGGCCGGGAATCCGCGACGCGGCACGCGAGGCCCTCGCGCGCATGGGGTTGCCCGAGGACGCGAGGGCGGAGCGCCTGGCGCCGGCCGAGTTCGAGGCCCTCGCGGCTGAGCTCGCAAGCGTCGACGCGGCACGATGACGGTCCTGCGCGCGCCGGCGAAGCTCAACCTCTGCCTGTACGTCGGGGGGACCAGGCCGGACGGCCTGCACGAGCTGCGCTCGCTGTTCTGCCCGCTCGTCCTCTCGGACCGGATCGAGGTCTCGGCGGCGGACGGGAAGGATGACGAGGTGGTCTGCCCTGGGTTCGAGGGGCCGAACCTGGTCACCGTCGCGCTCGAGGCCATGCGCACCCGAGGCTGGGGCGCCGACCCGGTCCGGGTCGAGGTCGACAAGCGCATCCCGGTCGCGGCCGGGCTCGGCGGCGGCAGCGCGGACGCGGCGGCCGTGCTCCGCCTCGCGGACGAGGCAATCGAGGACCCGGAGGAGCTCGCTGCCGGTATCGGCGCCGACGTGCCCTCACAGCTCGAGCCACGGTTCTCGCTCGTCGCCGGCGCCGGCGAGCGCATCGAGCCGCTCCCCGATCCCGGCGAGTTCGCGGTCGTCCTGATCGCCGACGACGACGGCCTTGCGACGGCGGACGTCTACAAGCGCGCCGACGCGCTCGGCCTCGGGCGAGACCCGCGCGATCTCGACGGGATCGCCGCGCGGCTGCGCGAGGCAGCGGGATCGGGCGCCTCGCCGCTCGAGTACGCGGACCTGCTCGCCAACGACCTCGAGCAGGCGGCGGTGTCGCTGCGGCCGCGGATCGCCGAGGCGATCGCCGCGCTCGAGGAGGTGGGCGCCGCCCGCGCGATGGTCACGGGCTCCGGCCCGACGGCGTTCGGTCTCTTCCAGGACATCGTCGCCGCCGACCAGGCCGCATCGGCCCTTCCGCCGCGATTCGCGAACGCGATCGTGTCGGCGCCGCAGCGCCTTCGATAATCCGGGACCTTGCAGCTCGAGTCCTCCAAGCACGAGCGGGTGCGGCTTGCGGTGATCGCCGCGGTCATCGTCCTCGGGTTCGTCGCGTTCCAGCTCTTCGTCCCCGACATCGACGTCGAGGCGCTGCTCGAGGATGTCTCGCAGAAGCTCGGCGACTGGACGTACGCCCTCGTCGGCCTGCTGGCCTTCCTGGAGACCGGCGCGTTCGTCGGGCTCGTCTTCCCGGGCGAGACGGCGGTGATCCTCGGCGGCGCGGTCGCGGGGCAGGGCGAGATCTCGATCGTGATCGTGATCGCGATCGTTTGGTTTTGCGCCTGGGCGGGCGATACGACGAGCTTCCTGATCGGGCGCAGGCTCGGCCGCGACTTCGTGCTGGAGCACGGGCCGAAGGTGCGGATCACACATGAGCGGTTCGAGCAGGTCGAGCGCTACTTCGACCGCCACGGCGGCAAGACGATCCTCATCGGCAGGTTCATCGGGCTCGTGCGAGCGCTGGCCCCGTTCATCGCCGGCAGCTCGGGGATGCGCTACCGCGCCTTCGTGCCGTACAGCGTGCTCGGCACCGGCCTCTGGGCGGGGGCGTTCTCGCTCCTGGGCTACGCGCTATCGCAGAGCCTCGACAAGGCGACGGAGATCGCCGGCCGGGGCGCGCTCGTGTTCGGGACGGTCGTCGCGGTGATCGTCGGCGGCGTCCTGATCTCGCGCTATCTGCGCAAGGCCGAGAATCGCGCCAAGCTCGCGGCGCGGATCGAGGCGACGCCGGGGCTGCGCTGGCTGCTTCCGGAGATCCGTTTCGTCTGGAGGCGGATCACACCCGGCGGGCTGGGCCTCCAGTTCACGACGCTGATGGCGGTGCTCGCGGTGGCGCTCTTCGTGCTCGTCGGCTACGCGCTCATCCTCGACGGCGACGCCGGGCCGACGCCGGGCGACACGACGGCCGTGGACGCGGTCGACGCGCTGCGTACCGGATGGCTGACCGACGCGGCGAAGGTCGTGACGGCGCTCGGTTCGACCGCGTTCACACTGGCGGTGGCGATCGTGGCGGGCGCGCTGCTGGCGCTTCGCCGCCATTGGATCGAGCTGACCGTGCTCGTCGCGGCGCTCGTCATCTGCCACATCGGCGTGCCGGTGCTGAAGGACGTCGTCGCGCGGCCGCGGCCAGACGGTGGGCTGGTCGAGGCGAGCGGCTTCGGCTATCCGAGCGGCCACGCCACGTACGCCGTGCTCTACTCGTGGCTCGCGCTCGTGGTCACGCTGCGGTTGCGGCCGGGCTGGGCCTACGGATCGGCGCTGGTGGCGGGCGGGATCGCGCTCACCGCACTGATCGGGCTGAGCCGCGTCTATCTCGGCGTGCACTACCTCTCCGACGTCAGCGGTGGGTGGGCGCTTGGGCTGTCGGCGTTCGCGGCCTGCGCGACCGTGATGATGGTGGCCACCCACTTCCGCCAGAATCAGGCGGCCTGATGCCGATAGTCGCCGAGATTGGAACCGAGTACCTGCTCTTCGGCGCCGCCGGGCTGATCAGCCTGGTCGCGTTCGCCGCGCTCATCCTGGTGCCCGCGATCGGTTCGTTCTCGCGCACGTGGGAGAAGGCGACCGCTGTCATCGTGTCTTTGTTCGTGCTCCTCGCGCTCCTCGGGGTCGGGGTCGCCATCGGCATCGGGATCGTCTACTACTGGGACGACATCACGCATCTCTTCGGCGGCTGAGCTCAGGGCCCGCGCCTAGAATCCTCGGGTGCCCTCGGACGCGACGTCGCGCACAGACCCTGCCCGCACGGCGGACGAGGCAGCGCTCGACAACCTCTCCGAGGCGATCGAGTCGGGCGCCGGGCTACCGGCCGTCGCCCGCGCCGCCGCCGCCGCTCTCGGCGCGAGCGTCGCGCTGATCGACCGCTCGAGCGCCGTGCTCGCGGTCGCCGCCTCCTCCTCGGCGGAGGAGTCGAAGCTGCTCTCCGGCGAGGGCGACGTCCGCACGCTTGACCTGCGGGTGGCGGACGCGGTGGTGGGTGAGCTGCGCTACCGGAGACGCGGCGGCGAGCCGTCGCCGACGCTGACACGGATGGTGACGACGCTGCTCGCGCTCGAGCTCGAGCGCTCGCGGGCGCCGGAGTGGGCGAGCGACGAGGCCGCCGGTGAGTTCGTGCGCGCCGTGCTGAAGCGGCGGGTGACCGACCGCGACGACATCATCGCCATGGCGGCGGAGCTGGGCGCGCAGGTCGAGCGCGGGGGCGGCGTGATCCTGGCGCGAGCCGCGCCGCGCGCTGCGCAGACCGGCGACTGGCGCGCGCGGGTTCTCGTCGTATCGCTGCGGGCGTTGCGCGCCGCGAGCACGGGCGCGATCGCGGCGCTCGACGAGGACGGTGAGCGGGCCGCGGTGACCGCGATCTTCCCTTCGGCCGAGGCCGCCCAGCATGAGCGCGCCGCGCGGGCGCTCGAGCGCGAGCTCGATGCGTCCCTGCCGGGCTTCCACGTCACCGTGGCGCGCAGCCGCTGGACGGCCGACCCCGCGGACCTCTACCGCGCCGGCCAGGAGGCCCTCCTCGCCGCGAACGTCGCCGAGGCCGACGGGATCGGATTGCTGGCGTTCGAGGACACGGGCTCCTACCGCCTGCTGCTGCCGGCGATGAGCGAGGAATCCGGCGAGCTCGAGCGCTTCTACGAGGAGACGGTCGCGCCGCTCTGCGCCTACGACGAGCAGTACGAGACGGACCTCGTGGCGACGATCGAGGCGTACCTGGAGAACGACGGCAACGTCACCCCGACCGCCGAGCAGCTCTTCACCCACCGGCACACAGTCCGCTACCGCCTCGAGCGTGTGAAGGACCTCTGCGGCCACGACATCACCTCGACCGAGGGCCGCGAGAAACTGGGCCTGGGCCTCAAGGCGATGCGCGTCCTGGGCATCGCCCCACCCCGCGGCCCCGCAACCGAGCCCGGCACCGAAGCCGGCCGGGCGAAGGTCCGGCGCGGGGCGCAGGAGTAGCTCCGGGGGGAGGACTCGAACCCAACCTCCTCGGGGACCAAAACCCCGCGTGCTAGCCGGTTACACCACCCCGGAACGGCGGCTTCGAGTCTAGGCCTCGTCGCCCGGCGAGAACAGCGGCGAGGTCAGCGGCGACCGCGACCGGCGCATCGAACACCTGCCGACTCGAGTAGCGCACCGGCACCCAACCGAGCCGCCGCAACTTCGCCTCTCTGGTCCTATCCGCCTCCTGGCGGTAACGCGTTCGGTGCCAGGTGTAGCCGTCAAGCTCAACGGCCACCCGCTCGTCCGGCCATGCGGCGTCGATCTTCATGTCGGCAAGGCGATAGTTGAGGCTCGGCGTTGGCAGCCCGGCCTGGCGCACGAGCCCTACGAACGCCTCCTCCATCTCGGACTGCGAAACGGTGTCGAAGCGCTCTGCTGCCTCAAGCAGGTGTCGAACCGTCGCAGTACCTCGCCGATGCGGGTGCTCGGCGAGTGCATTCATGAGCGCCGCGACGTCGACGGCGTGATTCGTGATCGCCTGATCGACCAGGCGCTCGAGCGACCGCGGCTCGAGCAGCGTCGCGCAGTCGAGGATCGTTCGAGCGGGCGCGGTGGTGGGAATCGCCTCGTGCACGGTGACGTCCGCCGGCGGGAGCGTCGCCCGATGGAGGATTACGTCCCGGAACCGGCCTTTTCCGCTGTGCGGCGGGACGGTGATGTGCGTCGGCGTAAGCGGGATCTCGATCCACGGCGGAAAGAACCGCCGGATCCACGCCGCGTGCAGATGACTGAGGGCCGCGGTGCTCCCGCACGCCATGACAGCAGCGAGCAGGACGGCGCGATCGCTGGTCGCCGTGTGGCCGACCGCGAAGACGGCGCGGCGCATCCGGTGCAGCCTTCCGGTCGCGACTCGATGCTCGATTGCCGCTCGGCTGAGCCCCAGTCGCTTGAGCTGCCCTCGCGTGATGAGCCCGTGCTGTCGACTGGCCACCGCGGCGATCCGATGATCGGCGCTCATGACTGTGCACTCACCACCCAGCGGACGACGGTGCACAATCGTGCCCCTCATAGGGCGCAC
>DATHAL010000005.1:0-49580 GCA_035296705.1 Solirubrobacterales bacterium | reverse complement strand
GTGGATCGCCTTGATCCCGATCAGGCAGCGGTAGTCGGCCTCGCTGTAAGCGCTTGCCGTGCGCGTCGTATCGGCGAGGAAGTTGAGGAAGGAGCCTCCGGTCGCGCCAGGGCGCAGGGCCTCGGCGAGCGCGTCGTCCCTCGCGTCGGCGATCACGGAAAACGGGACGTCGCGGGCGCCGACCGGGCCGGCGTCGATGCGCGAAGCTGACATCGCACCGCCCCAGTGGCGGATCTCGACCGTAGATACCGGCGAGTGCTCGTCGCGAACCGCGCCGAGGATCGCGTCGATCGTGACGTCGTCGAGCTCGCGCATGAGCTCCAGCTGGCGCGGCGGCGTCCCGCCCATGGCGGCCGTCGCATAGCTCATCGGCCCGAACCCGTCCAGCAGCGGCGGGCCGGCGATGTGGAGCAACGGCTCCAGCAGGCGCCGTCCGCGTCGCGCGTCGCCGGCGTACATCGCCTTGATCGCGAGCGCGCGGCGTCCGCGGAGCGCAGCCGGAACCTCGTCGGAGTCCGGAGCGTGCGTGACCACGATCGCCGTGCTGAGCTCATCGGGGACCGCCGCCGTCCACTCGCGGTAGCGGGCGAGCGTCGGAAGCGCGCGCTCGGCGGCGAAGTAGGCGACGCCGCCGTAGACCTCGCTCAGGGGGTGGAGCCGGAACTCGAGGGCCGTCACGACGCCGAAGCCGGGACCGCCGCCGCGAATCGCCCAGTGCAGATCCGGGTTCTCGTCCGCGGTCACGCGAACCGGCTCGCCGGCAGCGTTGACGAGCTCCGCTCCGATCACGCTGTCCGCCGCGAAGCCGTACTTCCGCGAGAGCCAGCCGACGCCGCCGCCGAGGATGAAGCCGACGACGCCCACCGACGGCGCCGAGCCCGAGAGCGGAGCGAGCCCGTGGCGGGCCGTTGCGGCGAGCACCTGACTCCAGCGGGCGCCGGCGCCGACGCGAGCGATGCGGCGCTGCGGGTCCACACGGACACCGTTCAGCCCCGCGGTGTTGAGCAGGATGCCGCCGTCGAGCGCCACATGGGTGCCGTGGCCCGTCGCCTGGACGGCGAAGGGAAGGTCGTGACGCCTGGCGGCGGTGAGGGCCGCGCGTACGTCGCTCGCGTTGGCGGCAACCGCGACGACCGCCGGGTACGGGTCGAGCGCCGGGTTGAGCGGCCGACGCAGGACGTCGTAGGAGAGCTCACCCGGCAGGTGGAGCGCGCCGGCGAAAGTCGCGCGCAGCCGATCGATGGCTGCCGGAGCCCCGGTTTCGGCGAGGGCGCGGTCGCGGATCGCGGTGGTCACGGTCATCGTGTGAGGGCAGACCGCGTCCCGCCGCGAAACTCATCGGTGCCTTCCGGGCGCTAGGTCGGCTCCTCTCGGACCACGTCGCGCGCCGGCTTGTCGTCGCGAAGGCCCTTGAACGACGGATGGCGCAAGGTCCCGGCGTTCGTCCACTCGCCGAACTCGATTTCCGCGACGAGCTTCGGCTCGACGAAGATCGAGCCGCGTTCCGGCTGGCGGCCCGAGAACGGGCTCTTCTCCGTCTCGAGGGGGCCGAGGCGCTCGCGCAGCATGCGCAGCGTTCCTGCGTCGAAGCCGGTGCCGACCTTGCCCGCGTATTTGAGCTCGCCGTCGTCGTAGTAGCCGACGAGCAGCGCCCCGAGCTCGCCCTCGCGGCGGCCCTTGCCGGGCAGCCAGCCGCCGACGACGAGCTCTTGGCTGCGGTGGTTTTTCACCTTGAGCCACTCGCGCCCCCGCTTGCCCGGGCGGTACGGGCTGTCGAGGCGCTTCGCGACGATCCCCTCGAGCCCCTGTGCCTTGCTGGCTGCGAGGAGCGCGGCTCCGTCGCCGGGGTGGTAGGCGGGCGTCTGCCACGCCTCACCGTCGAGGCCGAACGCCGCCAGGCGCTCCCGGCGCTCCGCGTATGGCCGCTCGAACAGGACGCTGCCGTCGGCGTAGAGCAGGTCGAAGATGACATAGGTGACCGGCGTGTCGCCCATGCGCCGCCGGACCTCGGACTCCGACGCGACGTGCATCCGCCGCTGGAGCCGCTGGAAGCTCGGCCGACCCTCGCCGTCGAACGCGACCAGCTCGCCGTCGAGGATCACGCTCTCGCCCCCGATCGCCTCGCGGATCCGGCCCACCTCGGGGTACTGGCCCGTGATCTCACGCAGGTTCCGGCTCTCGAGGCGCACGTGCCCGGGCTCGCAGTAGGCGATCGCCCGCACCCCGTCCCACTTGATCTCGTACGCCCACCGCTCGTCGGCCGACGGGAGCTTCGCGAGCGTCGCCTTCATCGGCTCGATCCGCTCCGGCAGCGGCTCGACGTCGGCGGGGGGCGGGTCCATGCGATGGATCATCCAATCGTCCCCGCGCGTCTGGAACAGGGCGTAGCGGCCCCGGACCCGCTCGCCCTCGAAGCGGGCGACGATCTTGTTCTGCTCGATCTTCTCGGCTTCGTAGGTGCCCCGGTCCCAGATCGTCATCTCGCCCGCGCCGTACTCACCCTTCGGGATCGTCCCGTGGAAGTCCAGGTACTCGATCGGGTGATCCTCGGTGTGGACGGCGAGCCGGTTCTCGTTCGGGTCCCGAGGAACGCCGCGCGGAAGCGCAAAGGACAGCAGGACGCCGTTGTGCTCAAGGCGCAGATCCCAGTGCAGCCGGCGGGCGTGATGCTCGTGGACGACGAACCGGTTTCCATTCCCGGCCGCGGCCGGCGCGGCGCCGCGCGGCTCCGGCGTCTTCGCGGAGTCGCGCTTCGCCCGATACTCCTCGAGCTGCTCCGGGGTCTTCGTCTTCGCTCTCTTGGCCACCGGTGAGTAATTGTTGCGGGGTCAGCGAGACGTGGAGGAGTGATGGCGGAGCGGGAGTGCGACCTGATCGTGATCGGAGCGGGGCCCGCGGGTGAGGTTTGCGCCGGGCGCGCCGCGTCGCGCGGGCTCGAGGTCGCGCTCGTCGAGCAGGAGCTGGTCGGCGGCGAGTGCTCCTACTACGCGTGCATGCCCTCGAAGGCGCTGCTGCGCCCGGGGGAGCTCCTCGCCGAGACCCAGCGCGTGCCGGGTGTCGCCGAGCTCGCGTCGGGAGAGCTCGACGCCGCGACGGTGCTTCGCCGCCGCGACGAGGTGATCCACCACCGCGACGACGCAACACAGCTCCCGTGGCTCGAGGGGCGAGGGGTCGAACTGCTCCGCGGTGCGGCTCGCTTCGAGGCGGAGCGCCTGGTGAGCGTCGGCGGGGAGCGCCTCCGTGCTCGAAACGCCGTGGTGGTGGCAACCGGAACCGCCGCGGCGATCCCGCCGATCGACGGCCTCGCCGAGGCGAGGCCCTGGACCAACCGCGAGGCGACGACCGCGAACGAGGTTCCGCGGCGCCTCCTGATCCTCGGCGGAGGCGCGGTCGGCGTGGAGATGGCCCAGGCGTGGTCGAGCCTCGGTTCGACCGTCGCCCTGGTCGAGGTCGAAGATCGACTTCTCGGCACCGAGGAGCCGTTCGCGAGCGAGGAGATCACCGCGGGGCTCGAGGCCGCAGGCGTCGAGATTCGCACCCGCGCCCGCGCGAGCGCTGCCTCGCGCGGCGACGGCGGGCGCATCACCCTCGAGCTCGAGGGCGGTGACCGACTCCAGGGCGACGAGCTGCTGGTGGCCGTCGGGCGCCGCCCCCGCACCGCCGAGCTGGGACTCGAGGCGGTGGGCGTCGATCCCGCCGGCTACCTCGAGGTCGACGACCAGATGAGGGTCGGCGGCTCGGACTGGCTCTATGCGATCGGCGACGTGAACGGCCGCGCTCTCCTCACCCATATGGGCAAGTACCAGGCCCGGGTCGCCGCGGACCACATCCTCGGCGACGCGGACGTGGCGGCGCGAAGCGACCTGATCGGCTCGCCCCGCGTCGTCTTCACCGAGCCGCAGCTCGGCGCTGTGGGGCTCACGCTCGCAGGGGCGCGCGATCGCGGCATCGAGGCGCAGGCCGTGGACGTGCCGACGGCCGCGAACGCGGGAGCCAGCTTCATCGGGCGAAACGCGCCCGGCACCTCGCGGCTCGTCGTCGATGATGGTCGCGGGATCGTCGTCGGCGCGAGCTTCGTCGGCCCCGAGATCGCCGAGTCACTTCACGCCGCGACGATCGCCGTCGCCGCCGAGGTACCGCTGACGCGCCTCTGGCACGCGGTGCCCGCGTTCCCGACGCGGAGCGAGCTCTGGCTGCGACTGCTCGAGGAGTACGGGCTCTAGAGACATCCGCGACCCAGGAGGAACGAGCATGGCTTACCGCGCGCTTCGCGCCGACGCCGCCCACTGGCGGCCGTCCAACCAGATGAAGGTGCTGAACACCGACCTGGCGAAGCAGCTCGAGGCGGCCTCGCTCGGCGCGCGGCTTTCGCGCCTAGCGCCGGGGCAGCCGTCGACGAAACACCGCCACCGCCACCAGGAGGAGCTCTACCTGCTGCTCGAGGGCGGCGGCAGGATGCGCGTGGACGGGGAGCTCCTCGCGCTCTCGCCGCTCGACGCCGTGCTCGTGGAACCGGAATCCGTGCGTCAGGTCTTCAATGACACCGATGCCGATCAGCTCTGGCTCGTGGTCGGAGCACCGCCGGAGGCGGCGAACACGCTCGAGATGTCCGACGAGGAGCTCAGCTTCCGCTATCCGGATGGACCGAGGGCGCTGCCGCCGGAGCTGGAGAACGCCTAGAGGACGAGCCGGCCCTTGAGCCCCTCGAGCGTCGCGCGCGAGAAGCCGGGGATCCGCGCGAGCTCGTCCAGCGAGCTGAAGCTCCCGAATTGCTCGCGATGCGCGAGCAGGCGACCGGTCTGGGTCACGGACAGGCCGAGCGCCCGAAGCTCCTCGTAGCTCGCCGCGGTGAGGGAGACCGGCCCGCCCGCGGCGGTCGCGCCAGGGGCGGGGGCCTCCGGATCCGGAGCGAGCGTGTCGGGCTCAGGCTCGGGGGCGGGCTCCGGGTGCGGCACGAGCGGGTCACCGTGTGGCCGGGGCGGCTCGTCCTCGGGCTCGAGCGGCGGCACCTCCTCGGGCTGTTCGCGGCCGGCGGTCTCCTCGCCCCCCGGCAAAGGCTCGGAGGCCTCTGCGACGGCCTCGCGCGCCCGCGCCTCGGCCGACGCGGCGCGCCGCTCGGCGTCGCTGATCCGGTCGAGCATCTGCCGAAGCTGTCCAGCGCGCTCGGACTCCGACGCCTTCGCCTCGACCAGGCGCTCGGCCCTCCGGGCGCGCTCCTCCGCCTCGGCGGCGCGCGCCTCGACCTCCCGCAGCTTGGCGGCCGCCCGCTCGAGCGCCTCGGCGATCCGCCGCTCCTCCTCACCCACGCGGGTCTCGGCGTCGGCGAGCTTGCGCGCGAGCCTCTCCTCCTCGATCCGCCGCGCCCTTGGTCCAGGCGGTGGTGGCGTGGCGGCCGGCGGTGGCGGCTCGGCGATGCGCGCGTTCTCGAGACGTCGCTCGACCTCATGCTCGATGGCGAGGTCCATCTCCGCGGCCTTCCGCAGCTCGGCCGGCTCAGCCGCCGCGGCTTCGGCGGGTACCGGTTTCGCGCCCGCGTCGGGCTGGCCGCCCTTGCGCGCGGCGCGCTTGGCCTTACGTTCGAGCTTGAACGAGCGCATCCGCATTTATCGTCGCACGCCGAAGCGACGTTGGTCGCTACCGGAGCCGGTGGCGGACCTCGCGCTCGACCTCGCGCTGGATGTCGCGGTCGCGGATCTCGCGGCGGCGGTCGCGCTGCTCCTTGCCCCGCGCCAAAGCGAGCTCGACCTTCGCCCGCGGCCCCTTGAAGTAGACCCGCGTGGGCACCAGCGTCTGGCCCTTGCGCTGAAGCCGCCCGATCAGCCGCTCGATCTCGTAGCGGTGAAGGAGCAGCTTCCGGGGCCGCTCGGGGTCGTGGTTCTCCATGCTCGCGGGCTCGTACGGCGGGATGTGGGCATTTCGCAGCCACAGCTCGCCGTCCTCGATCGAGGCATATGCGTCGCCGATCTGCACCTTGCCATCGCGCAGCGACTTCACCTCGCTGCCCTGGAGCTCGATCCCGGCCTCGAATCGCTCGAGCAGCTCGTACTTGTGCGACGCGCGGCGGTTCGTCGCGACATCTCCTGCGGCCGCCTTGCGCTTGCCGCGCTTCTTCGCCATCAGCTCGCCTCCGCGACGGGCACCAGATCGACCCGCCCGCGCGGCGCCTCCACGCCCGTGACCCGCACGTCCACCGGGTCGCCGAGCCTGATCGTGCGCCCGGTGCGGGTGCCGACGGTGGCAGTCTCGGTTGCGTTGAGCTCGAACCGCTCGCCGCCGAGCCGCCGCGCGGGCAAAAAACCCTCGTAGACGTCGCCCAGCTCGCCGCCGAAGCGCACGAAGGCGCCCGGCCCGATCACGCCTGAGACCTCGCCCGCGAACTCTCGCTCGTGTCCGGCCTCGAAAAGCTCGCGCTCGAGCAAAAACGCGGCGCAGAGCTGATCCGCGTCGCGCTCGATCCTCGTCGCCTCCCGCTCGCGCTCCGAGCACCAGACGGCGGCCTCGCGTACATCCGCCCGCTGGGGCTCCGGCTCGGCGCCGCCGAGGCCGGAGAGCAAGGCCCGGTGGACGACGAGGTCCGGGTAGCGCCTGATCGGCGAGGTGAAGTGGCAGTAGGCGGGGCTCGCGAGCCCGGCGTGGCCGACGTTGCGGTCGCTGTAGACGGCCTGCTTGAGCGATCGGAGCACAAGCGATGTATACGCCGCTCGCCCGTGACCGCGGCGGGCGGCCTCACGGCTGACCATCGCGCTCGCCTCGGCTGCGAGGCGGGCCGCATCGCTCGGCGACGGATTCGAGGGCAGCGGCGGCGTCGGGAGGTCGAGCGCCGCGAGCTGCTCGAAGAGGACAGCGATCCGCGCCGGCTCGGGACGCTCGTGGACGCGGTAAAGCGCGGGCGTTCGCCGCCGCTCGCAGGTCAGCGCCACCTGCTCGTTGGTGACCACCATCAGCTGCTCGATCAGCCGATGAGCCTCGGTCTGGGCGACGGCCTGAGCGCGGACGACTTGGCCGCCCCGGTCGAACTCGAACTCCGGCTCGGACGTCGAGACCTCGAGGCTGCCGCCCGACCGACGCTCGACGAGGCTCGCGGCGGCGCGCCGTGCGAGCTCGAGCGGCCTCGCGATCCGGTCCGGCGGGCTGGCGCGCCCGGCGAAGTACTCGTCGAGCTCGTCGTAGGAGAGGCGGTGATCGGAGCGGATACGGCTGCGGTAGAAGCTCACGCTCGAGACCGTGGCGTCCGGCGCGAGCAGCATCTCGGTCGTCACGGCGAGCCGCTCGACATCCGGGCTGAGGCTGCAGGCGCCCGCGGAGAGGGTCCGCGGCAGCATCGGCTCGACCGTGCCCGGGACGTACACGCTGTTCGCCCTCCGCGCCGCCTCGGCGTCGAGCGCCGAGCCCGGTCGCACGTGCGCCGCGACGTCCGCGATGTGGATCCAGAGCCGGATCGAGTCGCCCTGGGCCTCCGCCGAGACGGCGTCGTCGAAGTCGCGCGCGGTGACCGGGTCGACGGTGAAGGTGGCGAGCTGCGTGAGGTTGCGCCGCTCGTGTGCGCCCTTGCGAGCGGCGGCGGCGGCGGCCGCGGCCTCCTCCTCGAGGCGCTCGTCGAAGCCGCGCCTCAGGCCGCGCTCGAGCAGGAGGGCCGTGGCGACATCGCGCGCATGGGTGGGGTCGCCGAGCACCTCCAGGACCCTGCCGCTGCGGCCGCGCTCGGCCACGAGCACCATCTCGCCGCCGCGCACGCGCGGGCCGCCGCGCGCGAGGCTCAGCTGCGAGCCCCGTTCGAACAGCGGCTCGGCGACAACGAACCGGCCGCGCCGGCCGACGACGGCGACGCTCGGGCTCAAGGCGCGCCGTCGACCTCGCCCTCGACGACCCGAAGGGCGCGTTCGAGAGCGACGTCGCGCGGGCTCGACGGCGTCGTCTCCACACGGACCTCCGGCCTCACGCCCGTGCCGAGGATCGAGGTCCCGTCCGCGGTCAGGTACTCGCCCTCGGTGAGGTCGAGCGCCCCGCCGGCAGGCAGGTGGAGCACCTGCTGGAAGGTGCCCTTGCCGTAGGTACGCGTGCCGACGACGGTCGCGAGGTTGTACTCCTCGAGCGCCGCGGCGAGGATCTCGGCGGCCGAGGCGGTGTCGCGGTTCACGAGCACGGCCATTGGGCGCGGCTCGAGCGCGTCGCCGAGCGCCTCGTAGCTGCGGTCGCCCTGCGTCCGGCTCTTGGTCGAGACGATGTTGCCGTCCTCGACGAAGACGCTCGCCGACAGCACCGCCTCGTTGAGCAGGCCGCCGCCGTTGCCGCGCAGATCGAGCACGAGGCCCTCGCCGCCGCGGCGCTCGAGGCGCTCGATCGTGTCTCGAAGCTCGCCGTGCGCGCCCTCGCTGAAGGTCGCGAAGCGGACGTAGGCGACCGGCGTCCCGGAGACGCGGCGCAGGTCGCCGGCGACGGCAGGCACGCGCACGTCGGCGCGCTGGACCGTGATCTCCCGCGCTCCGCCGCCCCCCGCCGGCTCGACTCGAAGCTCGACCTCGGTCCCCGCGGGGCCCTTGATCCGCCCGGTCGAGACCTCCGACGGCACGCCCGCGATCGACTTGCCATCGACCGCGGTGATCAGGTCACCGACCTCGATGCCCGCGTGCTTCGCCGGCGTGTCGGGGAGCACGCTCGCTACGCGAAGCCCCTTCGGCACCTCCGTCACCGTCAGCCCGACGCCCGAGAAGCGCCCCGAGGTCGCGGCCTCGAAGCTCTCGAGCTGCTTCGCGCTGAAGTAGTGGGAGAACTTGTCGTCGTAGCGCCTGCGGAGCTCGTCCACCATGCCCCTGATCGAGGCGTCGTCGAGCTGCGCGACGTCGGGGTCGTGGAAGTAGTGGTCCTCGATCACCTCACGGGCCTGGTCCACGGGGTCGTCCTCGTCGAGCGGCGAGATGTCGATCACGCCGACGATCACCGCGACGGCCGTCGCGACGACGAGCCCGACGACGAGGCCGAAGCGAAACCGGCCGTCGCCCGCGCTCAAACCCGCAGGAAGCGGCGCAAGGTGATGCCGCTGCCGAGTGCGGAAACCACGACCGCGGCGGCGACGAGCATCACGACCAGGGGGACGAAGCCCATGGTCGAGAGGTTGTCCACGAGGGCGAAGTCGTCGGAGAGGGGATCCACGATCGTGACCTTGCCCAACAAGAGTAGGCCCACCGCGAGCCCGGCGCCCAAGACGCCGACGATCACGCCCTCGATCATGAACGGCCACCGAATGAACCAGTTGGTCGCCCCGACGAGCTGCATCACCTCGACCTCGCGGCGGCGCGCGTAGATCGAGAGCCGGATCGTGTTCGCGACCAGGAGCAGCGAGGCGATCAACAGCAGCGACGCGATCACGATCAGGACGATCTTCACGGCCCCGGTGACCTCGCGGATCTTGTTCGCGTCCTCGCGACTCTCGCCGATCGGCGGCTCGATGGCGGGGCTGATCGGCGTCGGCTTGCCCTGGGCGTTGGTCGGCGTGAGCGCCGCGCGCACGGCCTCGAGGTTGTTCGGATCGTCGAGGCTGAGGTCGAACTTCGGCGGCAGGGGGTTCGAGTTGAGCTCGTCGATCGAGTCGGCCAGGTCGCCCTTGAGCTCGCTCGCGAGCTCCTTCTTGCCGCACGCCGGCGAGCAGTACTCGGAGCCGGTCACGTGCGGGAGCTGGCTCAGCCTGCGCTCGAGCTGGTCGATCTGCGCCTTCGTCGCATCCCGATAGAGGAAGACCTCGAGCCCGATCTGCTCGCGGACCTCGCTGGCCTTCGACTCACTCGCCTTCAGCACCGGGATGAGGACGCCAAGGAGAAGCGTCGTGATCACGATCGTCACGATCGCGGCCACGCTCGGCGCGGCGCTGCGGCGGAGCGCCCTGAAGGCCTCCGAGAGGAAGAAGACGATCCGACCCACGGCTCAGTCCCAGTCGCTGTGCCCGTTCGTGCCGCCCTCGTCGCCGACGCCCATCTCGGCGCGAATCCGGGCGGCGAACTCCTTCGTCGACTCGTCCTGGTGATAGCCGCTCGCGTCCTCGTCGCGGACCAGGCGGCCCTCCTCTAGCGCGATCACCCGGCGGCGCATCTTGTCCACCATCTCGCGGTCGTGCGTGACCACGAGGACGGTCGTCCCGGTGCGGTTGATCCGGTAGAGCAGCTGCATGATCCCGATCGACGTCTCGGGATCCAGGTTGCCGGTCGGTTCGTCGGCGAGCAGGAGAGGCGGATGGTTGACGAACGCGCGGGCGATCGCGACGCGCTGCTGCTCACCGCCTGAGAGCTCGTCCGGGTAGTTGTTGATCTTCGCCTGCAGGCCGACGAGCCGGAGGATCTCCGGCACCTTGCGCCGGATCTGCGATCGCGGCTCGCCGATCACCTGGAGCGCGTACGCGACGTTGTCGTAGACCGTCCGGTTCGGGAGCAGCTTGAAATCCTGGAACACGGTGCCGATGCGCCGCCGCAGGTACGGCGTGCGGCTGTGGGGCATCGCGTTGATGTCCTTGCCCGCGATCCGGACGCTGCCCGCGGCGGGCTCGACGTCGCGGATCAGGAGCTTGATGAGGGTCGACTTGCCACAGCCCGTCGGCCCGACGACGAACGCGAACTCACCGCGGCCGATCGACGCCGACACGCGCTCGAGCGCCACGTGGCCGCCCGGGTAGACGACGGTGGCCTCGTTGACCTCGATGATGGGGGGCTGACCCGTGGGCCGCGGCGTCGGGCGCCGGCGCGCCTCGCGCCGCGCGTGGTCGCCGGCCTCGCGCCGACGCGCGCGATTCGCTCTACGTGTCTTCAAAAGTGGCATGCGGGGCCCTCTTTCTTCGGCGTTCGCGGCGTTCCTCTCGTGGGCGCGCCGCGATCGCCCCCTGCACTGAAACCTGCGGTCCGGTTATCGAGCGCGGGAGGCTAGCGCATCGTGTTAGCAGTCACTAAAGATCAGCGCGGGCTGCACGAGGCCGCCCAGCGGCGCCGGCAGCCGGCTACGTCCACTCAGGGCCGAAGAGCGGCGGGCGCGAGACGATCGGCTTTAAGACGAGCGCCTCGCGGGCGCGGTCGGCGATCGCCCGGGCGGTGAGCCCGAAGTGCTCCATGCAGGCCTCGCCGGTCCCGGAGACGCTGAACTCGTCGCCCATGCCGACCGCGAAGATCGGCACCGGGTGCTGCTCCGCGGCGACCGAGCGAACGGCGTCGGCGAGCCCGCCCGCGACGCGGTGCTCCTCCGCCGTCACGGCGACACCGGTCTTCGAGACGGACTCGAGCACCGCGTCCGAGGCGAGCGGCTTGATGATCGAGACGTTCAGGACCTCGGCCTCGACACCGTCCTCGGATTCGAGGCTGTCCGCCGCCTCGAGCGCCCGCCAGACCATGTGGCCCGTGGCGATCAGGGTGATGTCCTTGCCCTCTCGCAGGACGTCGACGCCGTCGCCGAGCGACTCCGGGATCTCCTCGTAGACGATCGGCGTCGAGGGACGGCCGAACCGTATGTACATCGGGGCGTCGTTGGACTCGTAGCTCGCGACCACCGCCCGATAGGCCTGGTTGTAGTCGGCAGGGACAACGACCTGCATCCGCGGCATCGTGCGCATCAGCGCGATGTCCTCGATCATCGCGTGGGAGGCGCCGTCCTCGCCGAGCGAGACGCCGCCGTGCGAGGCGCCGATCCGGACCTTGAGCTCGTTGTGGGCGATTCCGAGCCGCACCTGGTCATAGGCGCGGCCGGCGGCGAAGATCGCGAAGGTCGAGGCGTAGGGCACCTTGCCGGTCGCGGCGAGTCCGCAGGCCATCGACATCATGTTCGCCTCCGCCGCGCCACAGTTGAAGAAGCGCTCGGGGAACCGCTTGCCGAACTTGATCGACTGCGTGGAGACGGCGAGGTCGGCGTCGAGCGCGACGACGTCCGCGTGCGCCTCCCCGAGCGCCACCAGCGCATCGCCGTAGGCATGGCGGGTCGCGATCGGCTCCGACTTCGGATCCGCGATCGCGGTCACTCGCGCGCTCCCTCCTCGGAGGGCTGGAGCGCCCTCGTCTGCTCCTCGAGCCGCGTCTCGAGCTCCTCGAGCGCGTCGGCGGCGAGCTCGGGGCTCGGCGGCTTTCCGTGGAAGCCGAACTGGCCCTCCATCGCGGAGATCCCCTTGCCCTTCTTCGTCTGGCAGACGATCGCCGCGGGCCTGTCGAGCGTGCGGCTGCGCTCGAGCGCCTCGACCACCGACGCCATGTCGTGGCCATCGATCTCGACCGAATCCCAACCAAAGGCCTCGAACTTGGCGCGCACGTCGGCCGTGTCCATGACCTCCTCCGTGGTGCCGTCGGTCTGGAGGTGGTTGTAGTCGACGATCGCCGTGATATTGGAGATGCCGAAGTGCCGCGCGGCGGTTGCCGCCTCCCACGTTTGTCCCTCCTGGCAGTCGCCGTCGGACAGCAGGCCGAAGACGTGCGCGGTCTCGTCCAGCCCGTCGAGCCGAAGCGCGAGCGCGATCCCGACGCACATCGAGAGCCCCTGGCCGAGCGACCCGGTCGACACCTCGACCCCCGGCGTCCGATTCATGTCGGGATGGCCTTGGAGCTGGGAGCCGATCTGGCGCAGGCCCATCAGGTCCTCGAGCGGGAAGTAGCCGTGGTGGGCGAGCGCCGCGTACTGGATCGGCGCCGCGTGGCCCTTGCAGAGCACGAACCGGTCGCGCTCCGGCCAGTCCGGCCGCCGCGGGTCGTGGCGCAGGACCCGGTAATAGAGCGCCGCGATCACGTCGGCCGCCGAGAGCGAGGAGTCGAGGTGGCCCGACTTCGCGACGGCGAGCATGCGCACGCACTCACAGCGAAGCAAGGTCGCCCAGCGCTCCAACTCGGGGATCGTCGGCTCGAGGTCCTCGCCGAGCGCCGGCGGCTTCGGGTCGGGGACCGGCCTCAGATGGCTCACGCGCGCGAGATTAGCGGGCATCCCGGTGAACGTATGCGGCGGCGCGGACGACACCGTGGCGGCCGATCGGTGCAAAATGCAGGTCTTGCGGGCGCGCGCAGCGATCATCGCCATCGTGCTGCTCGTCGCCGGCTGCGGGAGCGACGAACCGGCGACCGCGCCGACCGTCAGCGTCCAGGTCCCGCCCGGCGACACGACCAGGACCTCGACGACCGAGGGCGGCGAAGGGCAGACGGCGCAGCCCGACAAGCCATCGGGCCCGGCCGAGGGCGCCGAGGCGGATCCGCGGGTGACCGAGCTCGAGCGCTCCGCCGCGCGGACCGCGCGAGCGTACGTCGCCGCGATCGACGCGCGCGACGGCGAGCGGCTCTGCGGACTGCTCGCCCCGGGCGCAGTCGAGGAGCTCGAGCTCCCGGTGAACCGGGGCGGTTGCGCCGGCTCGCTGGCCGCGTCTATCGGCTATCGCGACCCGCGCGGGTTCCCGGTCTGGGAACACGGCGAGGTCTCGGCGATCCGCTCGGTCGACCTGGAGGACTCGACCGCGAAGCTCGTCGTCACCGTCGTCACCCGCTTCGCGGATCGCGACGAGCTCTCGGTCGAGGACGACGTCATCTACCTCGAGCGCTCCGCATCGCGGTGGTTGATCGCGAAGCCGAGCTCGACTCTTTACCGTGCCGTCGGCGTGGCGGACGTGCCGCCCTCGGTACTCGCGCCTCCGGGGTGACGCCGGGCAGACGAAGGGGCCGATCGGGGCGATCCCGGATTGCGCTCCGGCCGCGGCGCGGTCAGGATCGCCGCGCGAATCCAAGA
Source organism: Solirubrobacterales bacterium (assembly GCA_035296705.1). Classification (GTDB taxonomy): domain Bacteria; phylum Actinomycetota; class Thermoleophilia; order Solirubrobacterales; family 70-9; genus WHSW01. Next base: position 35,858 of record DATHAL010000005.1, on the reverse strand, counting down.
AGGGAGACTCGTGAGCGAATCGACCAACTCGAGCATCGTGAGCGCGACGGACCTCGAACGCGTGTTCGGCGAGGGCGCCGCGGCGGTGCGCGCCCTCGACGGGATCACCGTCGAGTTCCCGAAGGGCAGGCTGACGGCGATCATGGGACCGTCCGGCTCCGGGAAGTCGACGCTCATGCACTGTCTCGCCGGGCTCGATCGCCCGACCTCCGGAACCGTCTCCATCGACGGCGTGGAGCTGGGGGCGCTCGATGACGCGAAGCTCACCGAGCTGCGCCGCGACAAGGTCGGCTTCGTCTTTCAGTTCTTCAACCTGCTCCCGGTCCTCGACGCGCGGGAGAACCTGCTCCTGCCGCTGAAGCTCGCCGGGCGGCGCCCCGAGGAGGGACGCCTCGACCGGCTCGTCGAGGCCATCGGCCTCGCGGATCGCCTGGACCACCGCCCCGCCGAGCTCTCGGGCGGGCAGCAGCAGCGGGTCGCGATCGCGCGCGCGCTGCTCGGCGAGCCCGCGGTCGTGTTCGCCGACGAGCCGACGGGGAACCTCGACTCCGCCTCGAGCGAGGAGGTGCTCGCGCTCCTGCGCCACGCCGTCGACGAGCTCGGGCAGACGGTGGTGATGGTGACCCACGACCCGGTCGCGGCCGCGATCGCCGACCGCGTGCTCGTGCTCGTCGACGGCCGAATCGTTCGCGATGAGCCGGCGAGGGACGCGGACCAGGTCGTCGAGCTGATGAAGCAGGCCGGATAGCGCGATGGGAGCGCTCGCGGTCCGCAATCTCTGGGAGCGAAAGCTGCGCGCCGCGCTGACCTCGCTCGCGATCGTCCTTGGCGTGATGATGGTCGCGGGCACCTACGTGCTCACGGACACCATCGACCGCTCGTTCGAGCGGATCTTCACCGAGTCGAACCAGGGCGTCGACGCGGTGGTGAACCGCGCGGAGGCGATCGACTCCGAGGAGGTCCAGCCGCCGCCGTTCAGCGCCCGCGTGCTCGACCGCGTCCCGCACGTCGACGGCGTCGGCGCGGCCGCGGGCGGGATCACGGATCCCCAGGTCTCGATCGTCGGCGCCGATGGGGAGACGCTGGGCGGAACGGGGGCCCCGAGCTTCGGCTTCTCGGTGCTGCCGGAGCGCTTCGATCCTCTCACCTACGTCGAGGGCCGGCGTCCGGCCGCCGACGACGAGGTCGTGATCGACAGGGCCTCCGCCGACGACGAGGGGTTCGAGGTCGGGGACCAGGTGCGGATCGCCGGGAAGGAGGCCGCGCGCTCCTACACGCTGGTCGGGATCGCGACCCTCGGTGAGGTCGACTCGTTCGGCGGCGCGACATTGGCGGAGCTCGCGCTCCCGGAGGCCCAGCGCGTGACCGGCAAGGAAGGTCAGCTCGACCAGATCTCGGTCGCCGCCGAGGAGGGCACGTCGCCCGAGCAGCTCGCCGCCAACCTCACGGCGGCGCTCCCCAAGTCGCTCAAGGCGGAGACCGGCGCCGAGAACGTGGAGACGCAGCGCGAGGACGTCGGAGAGTTCATCGGCTTCCTCAAGACGGCGCTCCTGATCTTCGCCGGCGTCGCGCTCTTCGTGGCCGCGTTCCTGATCTTCAACACGTTCTCGATCACCGTCGCCCAGCGGACCCGTGAGTTCGCGATGCTGCGGGCGCTCGGCGCCAGCCGGCGCCAGATCCTCGTCTCGGTGGTGATCGAGGCGCTCGTGGTGGGATTCGCCGCCGCCGCGGTCGGCGTCCTCGCCGGGATCGGGATCGCCCCTGCGATCCGCTCGCTGCTCGACGCGCTGGGGGTCGACTTGCCGAGCACCGGCAGCGTGATCGAGAGCCGCACGGTGATCGTCGGGCTGGCGCTCGGGACGGCGCTCACCGTCCTCGCCGCGCTCGCGCCGGCGCTCCGGGCGACACGCGTGGCGCCGGTTACCGGCCTTCGGGAGGGCGCTGTGCCGCCGACCGTGCGCGAGCGGCGTGCCCGCGCGCTCGCCGGCGCCGTGCTCTCGGTGCTCGGGATCGTGCTCATGCTGCTCGGCGTCTTCGAGGCGATCTCGCCGGCGGAGGCGTGGGTCGGCGTCGGCGCCGCGGCGCTCCTGCTCGGCACCGCGCTGCTCAGCCCGCGGCTCGTCACTCCGCTCGCCGCGTTCGTCGGCGTGCCGCTCGAGCGCCTGCGCGGGATCCCCGGCCGGATCGCGCGCGAGAACGCGATCCGTAACCCGGGCCGCACGGCCGCGACGGCCGCGGCGCTGATGATCGGCCTCGCGCTGGTCACGTTCGTCGCCGTGTTCGCCGCCGGAATCCGCGGCTCGATCGACAGCGCGATCGACAAGACGATCGCGAGCGACCTGATTGTCTCCAACCAGGACGGCTTCTCCGACATCCCCGTGGCAAGCGTCGACGCCGCCGCCTCCATCGATGGAGTCGAGGTCGCCTCACCCCTTCGCTACACCGAGGACGAGGTCCGCGGCGCGGGCGACGGCTTCGTGACGCTCGTCGATCCCGCGACCGCCGCGGACGTGCTGACGCTCGATTGGCAGGACGGCTCGCAGGACCTCCTCGCGGAGCTGGCGCCCGACGAGGCGGTCGTCGACGAGTCCTGGGCGGCCGACAAAGGGATCGGGGTCGATGACACGTTCGAGGCGAAGACCGCCAGCGGCAGGACCCTGACCTACAAGGTCACCGGCACGTTCACCGACAACGCCGACTTCATCGGCGACTACGCGGCCTCGAACGCGAGCGCGGCTGCCTTCGGCGAGGCGCGGAGCATCACCAACGTGCTCCTCGACGTCTCCGACGAGGCCGACGTCGGCGCCGTCTCCGAGCAGATCGACACGCTTTTGGCCGAGCGCTTTCCCGTCGCCAAGGTCGAGGACCGCCAGGGCCTCAAAGACTCGATCGGCGAGCAGCTCGACGCGCTGGTCGGCGTCGTCTACGCGCTCCTCTTCCTCTCCGTGCTCGTGTCGCTGTTCGGGATCGTCAACACGCTCGCGCTCTCGATTCACGAGCGCACCCGGGAGCTCGGCCTGTTGCGCGCGCTCGGCGCGTCGCGCCGCCAGGTGAGGCGGATCGTGCGCTACGAGGCTGTGATCACGGCGCTGATCGGCGCCGCCCTCGGCGCAGTCCTGGGCGTGCTGTTCGCCGTGCTCGCGAGCCGCCCGCTCGCCGACGAGGGGTTCACGCTCGAGATCCCGGTCGGCACGCTGCTCGCGCTGCTCGTGCTCGCGGCGATCGCGGGCGTCCTCGCAGCGATCGGCCCGGCGCGCCGCGCCTCGCGGCACGACGTGCTCGAGGCACTCGCCTACGAGTGAGGTGCCCTAGATGGCTACGCGGCAGTCGCGAAGCGCTTTGCCGCGCGAGCGCGGCGCTTCGCCGCCTCGATCTCGCGATCGCGCGGCGGCGCCGAGGTGACGAGCTGGTCGAGCAGCCGAGTGGTCGCCGCGGCAACCTCCTCTACGGCCTCGTTGAACGCCTCCTGGTTGGCGCGCGACGGCTTCGTCGAGCCGCTGATCTTGCGCACGTACTGAAGCGCGGCGTCGTGGACCTCCTCGGAGCTCGCGGGGGGATCGAAATTGTGGAGGGTGCGGATGTTGCGGCACATGGCATCAGCGTAACGGGCGGCCGCCTAATAGCCGACCGAGACGATCCGCTGGCGCGGGCCCGTCCCCGAGATCACCGTCACGTAGGCACGCTTCGCGGTCAGCGCCGTCGACCAGAGTGTGCCGTGGGTCCGCATCAGCGTTCGCCCGGAGCCGTGGCCGCCGAGCGAGGTGAGCTTGAGGACGTCACCGCGGCGGGTCGTGCGGACGTAGACCAGCTTTCGGCCGCGCAGCGCGGGATTCGACAGCCCGGCCGTTCGCGAGCGCATCACGGTCCCCTTCGCGCGCTTGTGGTGTCCGGCGGCGAGGCGGCGGCGGACGATCACGTTCTGCTTGCGCGTCGCGCGCGCGTAGACGAGGACGTTCCCGCTGACGCTCGGCCGGCCGAGCTGGGCGGGTTGGCCGCTGCGGCCGAGCCTCTTGATGGGTCCGGGGTGAGCGGGATCGGCGAGCCCGCGGGCATGCATCGAGTCGTGGCCGGCCCGGTGCTCGCGCCAGGCGAGCCAGCGTCGCGAGATCGCCACGGCGTCGACGTCGTCGGCCGGAACGCTGCCGATCTCGCCGAGGTCCTTGGCCGAGAGGATCACTATCCGGGCGCCGTCGACGACCGCGATCCGCCCGTCGCCCGCCGCGGGGTCGCGGCCGGGAAGCGGCACGTTGCGGCCGCCCCGGCGGACGAACCCCGAACGGTCGGGGCGTTGGAAGACGACGTCGTGCCCGGTGACGGCGGGATCGGCAGCCGGGCGGACGGCGTTTCGCGACGCGCCGGCGGGAACGACGACGAGCAGTCCCGCGGCCGCGGCGAGCAGGGCGACGCCGTCGCCGGCGCGAAAGCCGCGGTAGATCGCCGGCCGGCCGGCCATCGCCTCGGTCACCGCGATCCCCGCGTCGCGATCCGCGATCGGGGCGACGAGCGCGACCGGCAGCGCCCGGGCGAGGCCGAAGGCGACGCCGATGACGAGTCCTGTCTCAGGGTCACCGACCGCGAACGCGATCGCGGCCAGCGCGAAGACGCCGAAGGTGAGGACGAAGGTCGTGAAGCCGAGCCCGAGCAGGACCCCGTAGAGGGCCGCGGCGAGCGGCATCGGCATCAGCCGCCGCCAGTGCTCCGGGAGCTGGCGACACACCTGCGGCAGGATCGCGACGCCGCGCAGCTCGAGCACGCCCCCGACCGCGGCGATCGCGGCGGCGGTCAGGTACGCGGCAGTCGAGTCCCCGCCCTGGAGCAGGCTGCCGGCCAGCGCCAGCGACCCGAACGTGACGGCGCCGCCCCCCAGCGCGCCGAGCGTGAACGTGAGGCAGGCGGCGAGCGTGGTCGCGCGGCCCGCGGTGTGGCCGCGGGGCCCGATCGTCTCGATCATCGAGAACCCGCATGGCGACCAGGTGCCGGTCAGCCCGGCGAGTACCGCGGTAGCGCCGAGGGTCGCTGCAAGCCAGCCGCTCAGCAGGGCACCTTCGTCTCGTAGTACATGACGCAGAACACCTTCCGGCCGCTGAAGCAGTAGCCGTGAAGGGCGGCGTCTCCGTTGATCCGCCGATCGCTGTACGCACAGCAGTCGACGAGCTTGCGGACGTGCCCGTCGCAGCAGCGATACCAGCCGCCGTCGATGTGGTCCTTGAAGCCGTAGGCGCGGCCGGTCGCCTCGCAGACCTTCGTCCGCGGCGCCGGCGGCAGCGGCCGTCCGTCCGGATCCCGCAGCACCTCCCCGTCGTGGTCGACCGGCGATCCCTCGTGGTTGACCGGACGAGCGAGATCGTCGACCGGCTGTCCGTCGGAGGCCCTCAGCGGATAGCCGTGTCCGTCGATCCGGGGCAGACCCGTCGGGTGCAGACAGGACCCTGTCGTGTAGATGTGGCCGCAGAAATGGAAGGCGTCCGCCTCGCCTGGCCGCACCGCACGCGCGACGAGCCCGCCCGCGGTGAGCGCGGTGATCGCGCCACCGATCCGGGCGAGGAAGCCGCGCCGGGAAGTGCCTGCCGCAAGCCCGTCGAGCGCCCTTCCGACCGAGTCGCCGGCGGGCTCAGGCAACGAACGTCTCCGCGATCCGCCGTTCGCCCCGGCGGTGCTGCGCGGCGGCGAGGACGCTCTCGAGCTGCGCGAGGTTGTTGAACGTGCCCTTCGCGAGCACGGTGCCGTCGAGATCGAGCGCGACCGCGAACGGGCTCCCGGGAATGCCGAGCTCGCGCCACGCCGCCGCGTCGGCGTGCTCCTCGAACGTCCGCACGGCGAGTTTGGGATCGCGTGCGAGCACGGCGATGGACGGCTCGAGCGCCGCGCAGACCCGGCATCCCTTGGAGACGAACACGGCCAACGCGAGCTCCACCCCCGGCGGCGCCTCGACCGCACCGACCACCGCGGTGCGGGAACCGAGCGGCGGCCCCTCCTCTGGAATCTCGAGCGCGCCCGCCGGGCCGACGCGCAACCGCAGGATCCCGACCTCGCGCGCCAGCGCCAGGACCGCGACGCCGAGGGTGAGGCAGGCAAGGAGCGCGACCGCGAGGCCGAGGCCGAGCCACTGGTCGGTCGAGACCTCCTCCTCCGGCAGGAAGGGCAGTGAGGTGAAGGCGAAGGCGAGCAAGGCGTTGCGTGCGACGCCGCGCCAGCCGACGGTCGAGCGGGCGCCGAAGCACGCGCACGGCGCGCCGGAGCGGCCGCGGAGGATCGCCGAGATCATCGTCGCGGCGAACAGCGCCATCAGCGCGGCCGCGAGCCAGGCCGCGGCGGAGGAGCCGCCAATCACGCCCGCGGCGAGCGCGAGCTCGGCGACGATCACGAGCGCCCAGGCGGTCGTCTGCCCGCGCCGGCCGGCGAAGCCGAACGTGGCCATTGCCGCGCGGCTCGAGCCGGGGCTCGCGAGCTTCGCCACGCTGGCGCCCGCGAGGATCCCCCCGAGGACCAATCGCGCCGCGACCACGAGCACGCGCGCAAGCTACCAGCGCGTGGTACGTGGCATCGGCGATCAGCCGATTTGCACCATTCGCTCGATCGGCAGCTTCGCGCGCTCGGCGAGCGCCTCCGGGACCTTCACCTCGTGCTTCATCTCTCGGAGCGAGTCGCGCAGCTTCGGCAGCGTGATCATCTTCATGTACTTGCAGAAGGCCATCCGGTTGGCCTCGACCAGCCGCGCCTGCGGCGCCGCCTGCTGAAGCGGATAGAGCATCCCCGTCTCGGTGGCGACGATGAACTCGCCCTCGGGATGCTCGCGGACGTGCTCGAGCATGCCGGAGGTCGAGAGCATGTGGACTCCCTCGGCGTCGACGTCGCCGGCGGCGACGTACTCCATCGCCTGCGTCGAGCAGCCGCACTCGGGGTGGATCAGGAACTCCGCTCCGGGATGCTCGGCCCTGGTGCGCTCGATGTCGCCGGGCCGGATGCCGGCGTGGACGTGGCACTCGCCGTCCCAGACGTGGAAGCGCGCGTACCGCTCCGGGTCGGAGGTGAGGCCCGTCTCGCGCGCGACGAAGGAGCCGAGCCACATGTCAGGCCCGAAGAGGATCTCCGTGTCCGCGCCGTGCTCGGCCCAGATGTGCTCGACCACCTTGACGGCGTTCGACGAAGTGCAGCAGTAGTCGGTCTCTGCCTTCACTTCCGCGGAGGTGTTCACGTACATGACGACGAGCGCCCCTGGATGCTCGGCCTTCCAGGCGCGGAGCTGCTCGGCGGTGATCGAGTCCGAGAGCGAGCACCCGGCGTCCGGATCCGGGATCAGCACGCGCCTGTCCGGCGAGAGGATCGAGGCGGTCTCCGCCATGAAGTGGACGCCGCAGAAGACGATCACGTCGGCGTCGGTGGAGGCGGCCTCCCGGGAGAGCCCGAGCGAGTCCCCCATGTGGTCGGCGACATCCTGGATCTCGGGCACCTGGTAGTTGTGGGCGAGGATCACCGCGTTTCGCTCGGCGGCGAGCGCGCGCACCTCCTCGGACATGCGAGTGACGTCCTCCGGCGTGAGCGACCGATTCGGGTTCGGTTGAAGTGTCGGCAGCGTCTGCATCGAGCGCCCTTCTCCTTCGTATGTTCGCGTGCCCGTGCCGGTCGAAATACGTTCACGCCGGCCTCAAACAGAGCGAATGAACGTGCAGGCAGTTTACTGAGACAGATGACTGAGGCTCCATCGACGTGCGGCGACGGGGGGTCAGTCATCTGATGCCCGAGCTGCCGGAGGTTGAGATCACGGCGCGCAGGCTCGGCTCCGCACTCGCCGGAGCCGAGGTCTCCTCGACGCTCGCCCCGGGCATGGTGGCGATGAAGACGTTCGACCCGCCGCTCTCGGCGCTCGACGGAATGACGGCCGCCGGCGCGCGGCGGATCGGGAAGATGCCGGTCATCCGTTTCTCCGGCCCTGACGGGCCGCTCGAGCTCCTCGTCCACCTCATGTCCGCCGGGCGGCTGCAGCTCTTCGACAAGCAAGCATCCCTCAAGGACCGGCGCTCGCGGGTGCTGATCAGGCTGGCGGACGGACGCGAGCTCCGCTTGCGCGAGTTCGGCACGAAGCAGCGGGCGTGGGCGAAGCTGCTTCGCGAGGGCGAGGTCGACTCCGACGAGATGGTGGTGACGCTCGGGCCCGAGGCGTGGCCGGCGCCGCCGGTGGAGGCGCTGGCTGCGGCGATCGACCAGCCCCGCCACCTGCACCCGTTGCTTCGTGACCAGCGGGCGATCGCCGGCATCGGACGCTCGTGGGTCGACGAGATCCTCTGGGAGGCCCGGCTATCGCCGTTCAAGAGGGGGTCGGAGCTCGAGCGCGAGGAGGTCGAGCGCCTGCACGACGCGCTCCACGTCCTCGGTGACGCGATCGAGCACTACGAGCAGGTCATCGGCGACGAGATCCCGGACAAGATGCCGATGCCGCTCAAGGTCCACCGGCGCGAGGGCGAGCCCTGCCCCCGCTGCGGCGTGACGATCGAGGCGGTCTATTTCGCCGAGCACCAGACCAACTACTGCCCCGCCGAGCAGACGGGCGGGCGGGTCCTCAAGGACCGGCGGCTCTCGCGGCTCTTGAAGTAAAGAGTGCGGCGAGAGATCGAATTCGCGCCGCCACACGCGAGCCTATCCGGCCTCGAGCAGCATGCTGAGGTCGAGCGAGGCGGCGGAGTGGGTGACGGCGCCAATCGAGATCAGCTCGACTCCGCTGCGGGCGACCGCGGCGACGTTGGAGAGCGTGATCCCGCCCGAGGCCTCGAGCTGGGCCGGGCTCTTGGCCGCGTCGCGCGCGGCCACCGCCGCGCGGAGCTCGTCCGGGCTCATGTTGTCGAGCAGGATGCGGTCGGCGCCCGCCTCGAGCGCATCCGTCACCTCGGCCGCGTCCCGGCATTCGACCTCGACCGCGAGCTCTGGCTGCGCCGCGCGGGCCCGCTCGACGGCACGGGCGAGGCCGCCGGCGATCGCGATGTGGTTCTCCTTGATCAGGATCGCGTCGTAGAGGCCGAGCCGGTGATTGACGCCGCCGCCCGCGGCGACCGCAGCCTTCTCGAGCGCGCGCAGGCCGGGCGTCGTCTTGCGCGTGTCAAGGATGCGGGCGCCGGTGCCGGCGACGGCCGCGACGAACCTCGCGGTGAGGGTCGCGACCCCCGAGAGGTGGCCGAGCAGGTTGAGCGCCGTGCGCTCGGCGCCGAGCAGCGAACGCGCGGAGCCCGAGATCAGTGCCACATCTGCCGGGACCTCGTCCCGCCACGTCCCCTCAGCCGCGACCCGCTCGAACCGGTCCGCGCCCGCCTGGTGAAAGACCTCGGCGGCCGCCTCGAGGCCGAACACGACCCCGGGCTCCTTCTGCACGATGCGCGCGGTGGCGCTCGCGGCGGCGGGCACGACCGCCTCGGAGGTGACGTCGCCTGGGCCGACGTCCTCCGCGAGCGCTCGGGCGACCAACTCGCCGAGAGGCTCGCTCACGTGCCGCCGTCCGCGGGGAAGACGGCGATCGTCGCCGTGAACCCGTGCAGGAAGTTGCGGCCGCCGACCGGCCCGATCTCACCCGCGCAGAAGAAGCCGCCGGTCGGCGCCGCCAGCGCGTCCTCGAGCGCCGTCGCGTCGTGGTCGGGGACGTCGAACATGTGGGATCCGCGCCCGTTGCAGGTGAAGAGCAGGGCCCCGGCGGCGCCCTCGGTGCCGATCGCCTGCGCCTGCGCGCGCAGCGCGGCGCGCAGGTCCTCGTCGGCGGTGGCAGCGTCGCGGACGTGGACCCGGACGGTCTGACCCACGCGGACCCGCTCCCCGAGCGCGATCGCGTTCGAGTCGGGCTCCACTCCGAGGATCGGGCGCACCAGGAAGTCGCCACGCTCGTAGGAGGGCTGGTTCTCGTCGATGACGACGCCGAGCATCAGCCCCTGGGCCGCGAGCATCTGCTCGTGCGCGTCGAGCTCGCCGATCGCGTCGCGGAGGCGGTCAAGTGCCGGTCGCGATGCGAGCTCGGTGATCAGGTTCCCCTCCGCCGCCGTGATCGTCATCTCCGGGCCGACCGGCGTCGCGCCCTGCGAGACGCACGGGACGATCCCGACGCCCGCGAGCGATGCGATCACCGCGCCCGACGGGTGGACCTCGCCGTCGCAGACCAGCGAGCCGCTCCGCGCGGTCGCGCTTGCGAGACCGCCGAGCACGGGCATTCCCGGCCGCTCTCGGTTGAGGCGCGCGAGGAGCGCATCGGCGCTGAACGTGTAGGGGTCCGCGAGCGCGATGACCGCCTCGCCGAGCCGCGTCGGGTCGGGCAGTCCGGTGATCGCATCGGGACCGCCCGCCGGCTGTCCCTCCAGGTGGTGCGCCGCGACCGCCGATCCAGGCGCCTCCAGCGCCCAGACCACGGCTCCCGAGCCGGACTCCATCTCGCGCCCCGCGCCGACGACGCCGCCGGCGCCGCAGCCGATCAGCGCGCCCGGGGCGAGCCGCTCGCGGACTGTCTCGACGCCCTCCGCCGCGTGAAGGAGGTGGGCACCGGCCGCGAAGACGAGCGCGAGGTCACAGCCGGCGTCGAGGCCGTCGGCGGCCTGGCTCGAGGCCCGCGCGTAGGCCTCGGCAGGGTCCGCTTCCTGCGAGACGCCGACGCTGACCCTGACGGCCACGGCTACGAGCTCCGGGCGGCGGAGCTCAGCAGGTACTCGCGGACGAACCCGTCGAGGTCGCCGTCGAGGACGCGGTTCGCGTCGCCGACCTCGTGGCCGGTGCGGTGGTCCTTGACCCGGGTCGACGGGTGAAGTGTGTAGCTGCGGATCTGCGAACCCCACTCGGCCGCCTTCTGCTCGCCGCGCTCGACGGCGAGCTCCTCGGCGCGCCTTCGCTCCTCCTCCTCGAGCAGCCGGGCTCGCAGCATCCGCAGCGCCGTCGCCTTGTTCTGGGTCTGCGAGCGCTCGTTCTGGCACTGGACGACGATCCCGGTCGGGATGTGCGTGATCCGGACCGCGGAGTCGGTCTTGTTCACGTGCTGGCCGCCGGCGCCCGACGCGCGGTAGGTGTCGACGCGTATTTCCTCGTCGTCGATGTCGATCGAGACCTCGTCGTCGACGAGCGGCGCGACGTCGAGCTGCGCGAATGCCGTGTGCCGGCGGGCCTGAGCGTCGAACGGCGAGATCCGAACGAGCCGGTGGACGCCGCGCTCGGCCGCAAAGAGGCCGTACGCGTTCTCGCCCTTGGCGATGAACGTCGCCGACTTGATTCCGGCCTCCTCCCCCGGCGACACCTCCTTCATCTCGACGCCGAAGCCGCGCCCCTCGGCCCAGCGCAGGTACATCCGGAGGAGCATCTCGGCCCAGTCCTGCGAGTCGGTGCCGCCGGCGCCGGAGCGCACGGTCACCACGGCGTCACCGGAGTCGTACGGGCCGCTGAACAGGCGCGACTCCTCGAGCTCGGCGAGCCTCGCCTCGATCGCGGCGAGCTGTGATTCGAGCTCCGAAGCGATCTCCGCGTCGTCGGCGGCCATCTCGGCGAGCTCGTCGAGGTCCGCGGCGTCGCGCTCGAGCTGCCGGAACGTGTCCACCCGGCGCTGGACGCGCGCGTGCTCGGCGGAGGTGGCCGCGGCCTTCTCCTGGTCGTCCCAGAAGCCGGGCGCCCCCATCTCCTCCTCCAGGCGGGCTAGCTGGGACTCGAGCCGGGGCGGGTCAAAGGTAGTCCGAGAGCAGGGTCAGCCCCTCGCGGATCTCCCCGATCCGCGCGCTCACGGCCTCCTTGTTGGGCGCCACCGCCACGAGGCCAGCTTAGAGGCTCGGCTCAGTCGTCGAGACCGGCGGCCGCGAGCGCCTTCGAGCGATCGTCGAACGGGTGCCAGCGAGCGATCAGCCCGTCGGCATCCAGCCCGACGACCACCGCGAGCTCCTCCTCGTCTGCGAGCTCGCCGTTCTCGATCCAGAGCCATTGCCGCCGCAGGAAGGCCACCGCGTCGCGGCCCTCCGCCCGAACGCCGTCGAGCACGAGCCGCTGGCTCAGCGAGCCGGAGGCGCGGCGCTTTGCCCAGCGGCGGACCGCGTCACGGCCGACGAGCGGCCCGCGCTTGCTGGCGATCTCGACGTCCTCGGACAGCGTCGCCACCAACGCCTCGAGGTTCTCGGAGTTGAACGCGTCGACATAGGCGCCGACGATGGCCTCAGGGTCGGGGGTCCTCATCCGGCCGCGGGGGCGTCAGCGCCGCCGGCGCGCCTAGGCCCCGTGGCACTTCTTGTACTTCTTCCCGGAGCCGCACCAGCAGGGATCGTTGCGCCCGATCTTCTCCTGGTCGGTCTTGACGACCGTGGCCGGGTTGACACCCTCCGCCGCGCCGTTGCCCGCTCCGGCGGCCGCTGCGGCGGGTGCCGCGGCGCCCGCCCCTGCTGTGGCCGCCCCCGCGGCGCGGGCCTCGCCGATCGCCGACGGTTGCTCGGCGGCCGGGCCACCCGCGTACTGGACCTCGCGCGCCTCCTCCTCGCGGCCGAAGAGCTGCTCGGCCTGCGCCGGCTCGATGTTGACCTCGACGTGGAAGATGACCCGGACGAACTCCTCCCAGATCGAAGCCATCAGCTCCTCGAACATCCCGAAGCCCTCGTTCTTGTAGGCGACGAGGGGGTCGATCTGCGCGAAGCCGCGGAGGTGGATGCCCTCGCGCAGGTAGTCCATCTCATAGAGGTGCTCACGCCAGCGGTTGTCGATGATCTGGAGCAGGATCTGGCGCTCCAGGTAGCGCATCAGATCGGAGCCGAACTCGTCCTCGCGCCGCTCGTAGGCGGCGAGCGCGTCGTCCGTCAGCGTGGCGACGATCTCCTCGCGGTTTGAGCTCTGCGGCTCGAGCTCGGCGAGCGAGATCTGAAGCGGCCACAGCGTCGCGGCCTGCGCCTGGAGCCCCGCGAGGTCCCAGTCCTCGAAGATCTCGCCTGGCGTGTAGGTCTCGACGGTCCGCTCGACGACCTCGCTGAGCTCCTGTTCGGCGACGTCGGACATGTCGCGACCCTCGAGGATCTCGCGCCGGTACTTGTAGATCACGCGGCGCTGCTCGTTCATCACGTCGTCGTATTCGAGGACGCGCTTTCTGATCAGGAAGTTCTGCTGCTCGACCTTCTTCTGCGCGTTCTCGATCGTCCGTGTCAGCATCTTCGCCTCGAGCGGATACTCCTTGCCCTCCTCGTCGACTGGGCCGAGGCGGTCGAGGATCTTGTAGATCCGCTCGCCCGCGAAGAGCCGGATCAGGTCGTCCTCGGCGGAGAGGAAGAACCGCGACTCCCCGGGATCCCCCTGACGTCCGGACCGGCCTCGCAGCTGGTTGTCGATCCGCCGCGACTCGTGGCGCTCCGTCCCGCAGATGAAGAGGCCGCCCAGGGCCTTGACCTTCTCGCCCTCCTCCGCGCACTGCTCTCTGAAGCGCGGCATGAGCTCGGCGAGCTCCTCGTCCCAGCTCTCGTTCTCCGGAGTGATCCCGAGCTTGCGAAGCTCCGCCTGGGCGAGCATGTCGGGATCGCCGCGGAGCTTGATGTCGACGCCCCGCCCCGCCATGTTCGTCGCGATCGTGACCGCTCCCAGGTGACCGGCCTGCGCGACGATCTCACCCTCGCGCTGGGCGTGCTCGGGCTTCGCGTTCAGGACCACGTGCTCGATCCCGGAGCGCCGCAGCTCGTCGGACAGCATCTCGGAGACCTCAACCGAGATCGTCCCGACCAGTGCCGGCTGGCCCCTCTCGTGGCGCGCCTTGAGCTCGTCGACCACCGACGCCCACTTGCCCTGCTTCGTCTTGTAGATCTGGTCGTTGTGGTCGGCGCGGACCATCGGCCGGTGGGTCGGAATCTCGACCACGGCCATCTCGTAGATCTTCATGAACTCGGTCGCCTCAGTGAGGGCGGTGCCTGTCATGCCGCTGAGCTTGTCGTAGAGGCGAAAGTAGTTCTGGAGCGTGATCGTCGCCAGGGTCTGGTTCTCCTCGCGGATCCGCACGCCCTCCTTCGCCTCGACCGCCTGGTGCAGGCCGTCGGACCAGCGCCGGCCCTCGAGGATGCGGCCGGTGAACTCGTCGATGATCTTCACCTCGCCATCGATCACCGCGTAGTCCTTGTCGCGATGGAACAGTGACTCGGCCTTGAGTGCCTGGATCAGATGGTTGACGAGCATGCCGTGCTCGGAGACATAGAGGTTCTCGACGCCGAGAAACTTCTCCGCCTTGGTGACGCCGGCCTCGGTTGGGGCCACGGTCTTGTGCTTCTCGTCGTACTCGTAATCGTGGGTCGCCTCCGAGGTGTCCCGCGACTCGCCCAGCGACTTCAGCTTGGGCTTCATCTCGACACCGTCCATCTGCTTGGCCAGGCGGGCGAACGTGTAGTAGGTGTCGGCGGCCTGCTCGGGACGCCCCGAGATGATCAGCGGCGTACGCGCCTCGTCGATGAGGATGTTGTCGACCTCGTCGACGATCGCGAAGGCGTACTCGCGCTGCACGCACTCCTCGAGCGAGGAGGCCATGTTGTCGCGCAGGTAATCGAAGCCGAACTCGGAGTTCGTGCCGTAGGTGACGTCGCAGCCGTACATGTCGCGCCGCTCCGCGGGCCTCATCTCGGACTGGATCACCCCGACCGTGACGCCGAGCATGTCGTAGATCGGCCTCATCCAGTCGGCGTCGCGGCGGGCCAGGTAGTCGTTCACGGTCACCAGGTGCACCGGGTCGCCGCCGAGCGTGTTCAGGAACACCGCGAGCGTCGCGGTCAGCGTCTTGCCCTCGCCGGTCCTCATCTCGGCGATCGCCCCCGAGTGGAGGACCATGCCGCCGATCAGCTGGACGTCGTAGTGGCGCTGGCCGAGGGTTCGCTTCCCGGCCTCGCGGCAGAGCGCGAATGCCTCCGCGAGGAGGTCGTCCAGCGACTCACGGTCGCGGGCGCGCTCGCGGAGCTCGTCGGCGCGCTCGCGGATCTCGGAATCCTCGAGCAGCTCGAGCTCCGGCTCGAAGCGGTTGATCGAGTCGACGCGGCGCTCGTAGTCCTTGAATTTGCGGCCCTCGCCGAGCCGCAGGGCCTTGTCGATGATTCCCCGTGCCACGGGCTCTGAGAGTAGCGGCCGGGAAGCTCGCCGCTACGCGGCACGGCGCCGCAGGCGACCGGCGACCCTGCGCGCGTCGGCGCGCTTGCGCCGCTTCTCGCGGTGGCGCTTGACCTGACGGCGGACGTCCTCGGCGAGCTCGTGAATCGAGTGGAGCATGTCGGGCGAGGCCTCCTCCGCGTGGAGCGTCGCGCCCTTCAGGTAGAGGTTCGCCTCGGCGACATAGCGGTCGGTGATCGCGGGGTTTCGCTCCTCGCGCAGCTCGACCTCGAGCGTCGCGAGCCCGGAAACCTGGCGGCCGATCCTGGAGAATCGCTTGACGACCGCTTGGCGGAGTTCGTCGGTCACCTCGGCGTTCCTACTTCTGACCTCGATTCTCACCGTGTCTCCTTCGCTCGGGCTGTCCTCGCATGCTACGCGCCCAGACGCGGCCCGCCAAGTGATCTCGCGAAGACCGCGGCCCGCACCTCGATCGCGCCGGCCGCGCGCAGCGCCGCGGCGCAGGCCGCAAGCGTCGCGCCCGTCGTCAGCACGTCGTCGACGAGGAGGACGCGGCCGGGCACCGGCCCCCGCGTCCGCACCGCCGGCGGCGAGGCGAGGCGCTTCGCACGAGGGCGCCCGACCTGGCGCCGGCCGTCTCGCCGCGCCAGGGCGCTCGCGATCGGGAGGCCGAGCCGCGCGGCCGTCGCGGCCGCGATCAGCTCCGCCGGATCGAAGCCTCGCCGGCGTCGCCGGCCCGGCGCCGCGGGCACCGCGACCACCGCCCACCCGGGCTCCGCGACGGGAGCCGCCCCCGCCACCGCTGCCGCGATTCGCTCCGCCACACCGAGCCGGCCGCGAAACTTGAGCGCGGCGACCAGCTCCCGGGCGGCGCCCTCGTACAAAGTCGCCCACGCGACGTCGCCGACGCCGGCCACACGGGCGTGGCCGGGCCGGGCGTCGGCGACCCTGCGCTCGCAGGCCGCGCAGAGGATCACGCCGGAGCGGCATGGCGTCTCGCACGCCGCGCACCGCGGTGGGGCGAGGAGGTCGATCATCACTCCCGCGGCTGAGCGCGCGCGCATCGCCCGCACGATCGCGCTGCCGAGCGCGCGCGTGGCGCCCTGAGTGCAACCGGTGGGTCACGACACGGCCGCGATTTCGACGCGGCTGCCGGCTCGGATCGGTTGGGCACGTGTGACGGCTATACCGTCATCAATGCTCACTCGATCCCGGGTTCAGTCGAAGACGATCCGCTCGACCGCCTCGACCTCGGGGTCGCAGCCGATCACGGCGGGGGCCTTGGCGAGCGCCGTGTCCGGGTCCTTGAGCCCGTGCCCGGTGAGTACGCAGACCACCGCGTCCGGCGCCTCAGCGCCCCCGGCCGTCGGCAGGCCGTGCGCGAGCAGCCCGGCGACCGATGCCGCCGACGCCGGTTCGCAGAACACGCCCTCCCGTGACGCGAGCAGGCGGTACGCGTCGAGGATCTGCTCGTCGCTCACGGCGGCGATCCGGCCGCGCGAGGCGGTGATCGCGCCCATCGCCTCCTCCCAGCGCGCGGGGTTGCCGATCCGGATCGCGGACGCGACGGTTTCGGGGTTTGGAACGGGCTCGCCGCGGACGAGCGGCGCGGCGCCCTCGGCCTGGAAGCCGTAGAGGAGCGGCGCCGCGCCCACCTCTCCGAAGCCGCGCCACCAGGCGCTGATGTTGCCGGCGTTGCCGACCGGGATCGCGAGCGCCGCGGGCGGCCCCCCGAGCTCGTCCACGACCTCGAAGGCCGCCGTCTTCTGGCCCTCGATCCGGTACGGGTTGACCGAGTTGACGAGCTCCACCGGATGCTTGGCGGCCAGCGCGCGGACGATCGCGAACGCCTGGTCGAAGTTGCCGCGAAGGGCGACAACGCGCGCTTCGGCGATCAGCGCCTGGGCGAGCTTGCCGATCGCGATCTTGCCCTCGGGCACGATCACGGCTCCGCGCAGCCCCGCGCGCGCGGCGTAGGCCGCGGCGCTCGCCGCGGTGTTCCCCGTCGAGGCGCAGATCACCGCTTCCGCGCCCGCTCCCTTGGCGCGCGAGACGGCGACGGTCATCCCGCGGTCCTTGAAGCTCCCGGTCGGGTTCGCGCCCTCGAGCTTGAGCAGCACCCGCGCACCCAGCCGCTCGGAGACGACCGGCGCTTCGACCAGCGGCGTCGAGCCCTCGTTGAGGCTCACCACCGGGTCGCCGGGCTCGAGCGGAAGCCGATCGCGGTAGCGCTCGATCAGCGGCCGCGCCACTACACGAACTCTTCCTCGATCACGCGGATCGCGCGCGGCGCGGCGCGCAGGAACTCGAGCTCGGCGATCTCCCCCACGGCCGCACGGAACCGCGACTCCGGGCACTCGTGAAGGACCATCACCAGGCGCGCCTCCTCGCCGAGGCCACGCTGGACGACGCTCTGCACGGAGATCCCGTTGCGCCCGAGAACATCGGCGATCCGGGCGAGGACGCCGGGGCGATCGGCGACCTCGAGGTGGAGGTAGAACGAGGAGCTCACGTCGGCGACGATCTCGAGGCGCTCGCGCGTCTGGTCCACGGGGGCCTCGCCGGCGAGGATGGAGACGACGTCCCCGAGCACGGCGGTGCCGGTCTCGACCCCGCCCGCGCCCGGGCCGGACATCGTGATCTCGGTGATCGCCGCCGCCTCGACCGTGACCGCGTTGAAGGGTCCCTCGATCGGCGCCAGCGGGTGTCCGCGGTGAAGGAAGCAGGGAAAGACGCGGACGCTGATCCCGTTTCCGCGTCGCTCGGCGACCCCGAGCAGCTTCAGCGACAGGCCAAGCTCCTTCGCGTAGGCGATGTCGCTCGGCGAGATCTCCGTGATGCCCTCGTAGGTGACGTCGTCGAGGTTGACGGGCGTGTCGAACGCGAGCCGGGCGAGGATCGCCATCTTCGCGGCGGCGTCGGCCCCGCCCACGTCCTCGGTCGGATCGGCCTCGGCGAAGCCCAGGTCCTGGGCCCGCGCGAGCGCGTCCTCGTAGGCGGCCCCGGTGGCCGCCATCTCCGTGAGGATGAAGTTGGTCGTCCCGTTGACGATCCCGGAGACGCGCGTGATCCTCGTCGCCGCGAGGCTCTCCTGAATCACCCTGATCACCGGGACCACGCCCGCCACCGCGGCCTCGAAACGAAGCTGGACGCCTGCGTCACGCGCCTTCGCGAACAGCTCGTCGCCGTGCTGCGCGATGAGCTGCTTGTTCGCGGTGACGACGTGCCGGCCCGCCTGGAGCGCCGCTGTCACGAGCTCGCGCGCCGGCTCGGTGCCGCCGATCAGCTCCACGATGATCTCCGAGTCGCTCAGGATCTGCTCGAAGTCGCCCTCGGACCGGGTGAGGACGCCCGCGATCTCGGGCCGGCGCCCGGAGATCGCCTCCACCTGGAACGCGCGCTCCGTGAGCTGCTCGGCGAACGCGGCGCCGACCGTGCCGCGACCGAGGACGCCGATTCCGGCCGGCTCAGACATCCCGCGCGGTCAGGTCGTCGTAGGTCTCGCGCCGCACGACGAGCCTCGCGTCTCCGTTCTCGCAGAAGATCACCGGCGGGCGCGGGACGCCGTTGTAGTTGCTCGCCATCGCGTAGCCGTAGGCGCCGGTGGCCGGGGTGACGAGCACATCGCCGATCCTTGGCGCGCCGAGCAGCGCGTCCCGCACGAGGACGTCGCTCGACTCGCAGTGCATCCCCGCGATCGTCACCGTGGTGTCCGGCGGCTCGGCGGCGCGATCGGCGACCACGGCCTCGTAACGCGAGCCGTAGAGCATCGGGCGCAGGTTGTCCGACATGCCGCCGTCGACGGCGACGTAGGTGCGGACGTTCGGGATCTCCTTCACGGTGCCCACCGTGTAGGCGGTGACGCCGGCGTTGCCCACCAGCGAGCGCCCCGGCTCGACCAGGATCCGTGGCACAGGGTCGAAGACGCGGCGCACTCCGCTCACCTTGACGTCCACGTAGGCCTCGATGGACGGCGGCTCGTCCTCGGCGGTGTAGGCGATCCCGAGCCCGCCGCCGACGTTGAGCATCCGGCACCAGCGCACATCCGCGAGCTCGGCGAGCGCTTCGATCGCCTTCACGTACGGCTCGAGCTCGAAGATCTGCGAGCCGATGTGGGCGTGGAGGCCGACGAGCTCGAGGTGTGGCGAGCGTTCCACGGCCGCGACGGCGGCGGCGGCGAGCCCGTCCGCGAGGCCGAACCCGAACTTCGAGTCGAGCTGGCCCGTCTGGATATAGGTGTGCGTGTCGGCCCTGACCCCCGGCGTCACCCGGATGAGGACCTCGTGCCGGCCGCCGGACGCCGCGGCGATCCGCTCGAGGCGCTCGATCTCCGTTAGCGAGTCGCAGATCACGTGCCCGACACCGGCCTCGACCGCCGACGTGAGCTCCGCCTCCGTCTTGTTGTTGCCGTGCATGTGGACGCGACCCGGTGGCACGCCGGCACGGAGCGCCATGTGAAGCTCGCCGCCGGAGGCGACGTCGATCGAGAGCCCCTCCTCGGCGAGCAGCCGGTAGATCGCCGTGACCGGCGCCGCCTTGCTCGCGTAGATGACTTCGAAGTCGGCGGTGCGGGCGCTGAACGCTTCGAGGTAGGCGCGGGCGCGGGCCCGGAGGTCTTCGGGGGCGTAGATGTAGGCGGGAGTGCCGAACTCACGCGCGACCTCGAGCACGTCGCACCCTCCGATCTCGAGGTGGCCGCGCTCGTTCACCCGGCTGCCGATCGGATAGACGGCGGACCCCTCGATCGGGTTGGCGTTCGTCTTCACCACTCCAGCATCCATGAGCCGAGGGATTGTGACGGCAGCGAGCTCACGAGTGGCATCGCGCTCCCGGTGCGCAAGGATCCGGGCGTGCGGAGGCGGTGGCTAGCCCCGAGCGGACCGAACGCGACCGGTGAGGCGAGTGGGCGGCCGTACGCGCTCTGGCTTCCCGACGCGCCGCCGCCCTGGCCCGGGATGGTGATCGTGCACGGCGCCGGATCGCGCAAGGAGAACCACGCCGACTTCGCCCGCGCCTGCGCCGCCGCCGGCTGGGCGGCGCTCACCTACGACCAGCGGGGCCACGGCGATTCCGCCGAGGAGATGTCGCCCGCCGCGCTCGCGGACGTCGGCGCGATGGCCTGGGCGCTCGCCGCCGAGGAGGGCGTGGACCCCCTCAGGATCTGCGTGCGGGGTTCGAGCCTCGGCGGCTTCATCGCGATCCACGGTGCCGCGACCTCGGATGCGGTCGCCGGCGCGATCGCGATCTGCCCGGCGGACGAGGAGCACCTGCTGCGGGGCCTTCGCGCCCGGACGCTCGAGATGCGGATCGGCGAGCGCGCGCGCGACGATCTCGCCGCGTGGCTCTCCGAGCACGACCTGCGCGACGCGGTCGCCGAGATGGGCACCAAGCCATTGCTCCTGATCCACGCCCGTGGCGACGAGCGGGTCCCGTACGAGCTCTCGGAGGAGCTTTATGAGCGCGCCCGCGACCCGCGGCGGCTCATCCTCCTGCCCGGCGGACACCACCGCTCGGCGCAGCACGACCCCGAGCTTCAGGGCGAGGCGCTGCGGTGGATGGCGCGGGCGCTCGAGCGGTAGAGCCGGCGAAGAGCGCGCGGTCCGACGAGCTACGGAACCAGACCGCCGGTCGTATCGGTGACCGTGTCCGTGACCGTGTCGGTGACGCCGCCGACCGTGTTGTCGATCGTGTCGTCGACCGGAGCTGTGACGCCCTGGGTGGTCCCGCCCAGGTTCGTGTCGGCGCCCGCACTGCCCGCCGTGTTGTCGACGGTGTCGACGGTGCCGCCGACGACGCCGGTGCCGGAGCTGTCGCCGCCTGTGCTGCTGGTGCCGCTCGTGCTGTCGCTGGGAGCTGTGGGCGTCGTGGTCCCGGTACCGGTGTCCGTGATGCCGGTGTCGGTGGTGCCGGTGGTCTCGGTGTCGGTCACCGTCGGCACGCCGCTCGTCGGCAGGGCGCTGCCGGTGGCCGTCGTGGTCGTCCCGGGCGCCGGCGCGATCGGAGTCGCCGCCGCCGGGCTGGCCGAGACGGCTCCCGCGGCGCCGGCGCCGGCGCGAGCCGCCGCCTCGGGCGCCTCGCTCGGGTTGTTGGGCGCCTCGCTCGCATTGCGGACCACGACCCGCTCAGGGCCATCGTCGCGACCGCCGATCGGGACGCCGTTGAAGGCGACGTACGCGGCGAGCGAGCTGAAGACGATGAGCGCCGCGGCGATCAGGGCCGTCGTCGCGGTGCCGCCCGCGACGTAGGCGCGCAGGTTGAAGTTGCGCGTCGCCTTCGGCCGTGTGTGCGCGATCGTGTTCAACGCCCGATTACCCACCTTCCCCGAGGCATCGACCCCTCGGGCAGCTTAAGGCAGCTCTACCCGTTATTACAAGTACCCAAGCGGATCGACGGCGGCACCGTTGACCCGGACCTCGAAATGCAGGTGAGGACCGGTGGAGGAGCC
Source organism: Solirubrobacterales bacterium (assembly GCA_035296705.1). Taxonomy (GTDB): domain Bacteria; phylum Actinomycetota; class Thermoleophilia; order Solirubrobacterales; family 70-9; genus WHSW01. The sequence goes on along the minus strand of DATHAL010000005.1, from coordinate 14,362 downwards.
GGTGTTACCGCTGTAGCCGACCACCTGACCCTGGTCCACGACATCACCGACGCTAGTCGCGTAGCTCGACTGGTGGGCGTAGCAGGTCGAGAGGCCGCCGCCGTGGTCGATGCACGTGTAGTTGCCGTACCCCCCGGTGTACGCGGCGAGGATGGTCCGGCCGGCCTTCGCGGCGCGGACCGGGGTGCCCTCCGGCACCGAGATGTCGATGCCCTCGTGCATCCGGCCCCAGCGGAACCCGAACGGAGACGTGATCGTGCCGCTCACCGGCCAGATGAACCCGGAGCCCGCGTCCTGCACCGGCCCTGCCGGCAGGCTCGGCGCTGACGTCTCGCTCGCCGCCTGGATCTGCGCCTGGATCCGGTCCTGGAGGTCCGAGACGTCACCCTCGAGCTGGTCGATGTTCTGGTCGACCTCGTCGAGGGCCGCGGCCTTCTGGTCGCGGGCCGCGTCGAGCTCCGCCTGGCGCGCCTCGAGCTGCGCCCGGGTGCGCTCGAGCTCGGCCTTCTTCGCCGCGATCGCGTCGCGGTTCTTGGTCACGCGCTCGACGGTGACGATTGTGCCGTTGCGCAGCGTGCGGACGCGCCCGATGATCGCGGAGTCCTCCTCCTCGATTCGTCGCAGGTACTCGTAGCGCGAGATCAGGTCGTCGAACCCATCGGACTCGAGCATCACCGTGAGCACGTCGGGGCGCCCCGAGCGGTAGATGTCGACGAGCCGGTTGCGCAGGACGTTCAGTGAGCGGCGAAGCTTGTGCCGCAACACGTCGAGCCGCTCCTTCTCGCGCACGAGCCGAGCCTGCACCCGCCGCAGCTCGGCGACCACGATCGCCTCGCGGTTGCGAAGGATCGCAACCTCACCCGCGAGCTGGTCGACCTGGTCGTTGTAGTCGGCGAGCTCGCTCGAGAGGACGCCCTTGCGCTCCTTCTGCTGGCCGAGCTGCGCCTCCTTCGCATCGAGCTCCGACTGGAGGTCCTGCCCCGAGGCCGCCGCGGCAACCACGAGCCCGGCGCACAGCAGGAGCGCCGCCAACAGCGCGGGCAGACGGGCAGCCGTGCGCCGGTCGATCGAGCCTTCGTTTGCCTCGGTGGTCATGCTCTTGGTTCGCCTACGGAGTTAGCTGACGGGCTCGCGCTCGATGCTGAGCGCTAGGCGATCGCGGGCCTCCCGGACCCACGCCATTCGCCCCAAGGAACGGGTTGGTTCCCCCGCTCCGGCGGTCTCGAGGACCGCTCGGACTCGGCGATTTCGATCGCGCAGGGTACCAGGGAGGATGCCGCTCCACCGGCCATCGCGACACCGCCGAAACCCGCCCTGCAACGCGCTTCGCAGGCTGCAAGCGGCGTTGCAGCGCCGCTCCCCTGGAGCCGTCGGTCAGGCGCCGCCTGCGGCCGCCGCCGCGGGCTCGGTGCCCTCGGCGGCGATCGCCGCCGCCTCGAGCAGCCGGTCCTGGTACTCAGCGACCTGCATCCGCGAGATCACGAGGCGCTGGATCTCGGCGGTGCCCTCGAAGAGCTCGTAGATCTTCGCGTCGCGGAACCACTTCTCGAGCGGGCACCCGGTGGTGTAGGCGTACGGCCCCACGAGGTCCATCAGCGTCCGCGTGGCCCAGACGGCGACCTGGCCGGATTTGAGCTTCGACATCGAGCCCTGGCCGCCGAGCAGCGGGATCCCCTTGCGGCCCATCCAGGCGGCCCGCTGGACGAGCAGGCGCGCCGCCTCGATCTCGGTCGCGACCTGCGCGAGGACCTGCTGGTTTCCCTGGCGCTCGAGCGGCGGCCTGCCGGCAGTCGAGCTCTCGTCGAGCGCCGCCTCGAGCGGGTCCGCCGGGCGCGAGCCGTTGCCGAGGTAGGCGAGCGTCCATTCATAGGCCGCCTGCGCGATTCCGAGCGCCGAGGCGCCGACGATGGGCCGCGTGAGCTCGAAGGTGGCGAGAGCATTCGAGGCCCGTCCCGTGGACTCGCCCGAGCGGGCTCGCGCGAGCTTTCGCTCCAGCTTCTCCATCCCGCCGAGCAGGTTCTCCGCCGGAACCCGGCAGTCCTCGAGCACGACCTCGGCGGTGTGCGATGCGCGGATCCCGATCTTCGATTCCTTCTTGCCTTGGCGCAGCCCCGGCGTCCCCTTCGGGACCACGAACGAGGCCTGGCCGCGGTGCCCGAGCTCCGGGTCGACGGTGGCGACGACGACGTTGACGTCGGCGATGCCTCCGTTCGTGATGAAGACCTTGGTCCCGTTGAGCACCCAGTCGTCGCCGTCGCGCTTCGCCGTCGTGCGCAGGCTCTTGACATCGGAGCCGGCCTGCGGCTCGGTGACGGCGTAGGCGCCCAGCTTGATCTCGTCACCGAGCCCGAAGCACTCGGGGACCCACTGCGCGATCTGCGCGGGCGTCCCGGAGGAGGCAAGGCCGGCGGCGGCGAGGCCGGACCCCGAGATCGCGAGTGCGATCCCGGCGCAGCCCCAGTGGAGCTCCTCCGCAGAGATGATCCCGTGCATCCCGTCGGGATCGGACCCCATCCGCTGGAGGTGCTCGAGGCCGTGGAGGCCGTGCTCGCGGGCGGCTCGGATCACCTCCCACGGCGTCGACTCCTCGGCGTCGTGCTGGGCGGCCACCGGGCGGATGTGCTCCGTCGCGAACTGCCGGCACTTCGCCTTGAAGTCGACCTGCTCCTGGTTCAGCGCGAAGTCCACGACCGTCCTCCTTCGATCCTGATTGACTGGTCAGTCAACGAGCGCGAAGAACAATATCGGGGCTGACGGCGCCCGGCCCCCACTAGCCTTCGCCCGCCGTGCTCGCCTCCGCCCGCAACTGGATCTCCGATGTCTTTTACTGGCTCGGATCGCACCGCCTTGCGCTTGCCGTCGTCGTGATCCTCGTCGCGGCGGCCGGAGTGGGCGCCTACCTGATCGCCGACGACGCCGAGCCCGGCGGGACCGCGATCGGCACGCCGCCGGCTCCTCAGGTGGTGGTCCCCGACGCTCCTGTCGCCGAGGAGACCGACGACCTCGGATTCCCGGCCTTCGCGACCAAGAACACGACCAGGGTCGCCGGCGCGGACCCGGTCGCCGACGCGGCAGGTGTCGCGCTCGCCGTGCACCCATCGACCGGCGGAGTAGAGGGACCGAACGCGGTGACGCTCGTCGACGCGGACGACTGGGCCGGTGCCGTTGCCGCCGCGTCGCTGACCGCCGGCCCGGTGGGGGCGCCGCTCCTGGTGACCGATTCCGGGGAGCTGCCGGAGCTCACCCGCTCGGCCCTGCGCGCCCTCGACCCGCAGGGATCGGCGGACACGGCCGGTCGGCAGGCGTTCGTGGTCGGCGACGCCGCGAAGCCGGAGGACCTCGAGTCGCTCGAGCTCGGCGGCGCCGGTCCGGCGGCAGAAGCGGCGGAGATCGACCGCCTGCGCGAGCGCCTCGCCGACGAGCCCGCCCACATCCTGCTCGCGAGCTCGGAGGAGCCCGCCTACGCGATGCCCGCGGCAGCCTGGGCGGCGCGCTCCGGCGACCCCGTCCTGTTCGTCGAGCGCGACCGGATCCCGAAGCCGACCGCCAAGGCACTGCGCGGCCATCAGGAGGTGCCCGTCTACGCGCTCGGCCCCGAGTCCGTGATCTCCGCCGACGTGATGAAGCAGGTGAAGCGCCTGTTTCCGACCGCAGAGCGAGTCGGCGCCGGCGATCCGGTCTCGAACTCGATCGACTTCGCCCGCTACGCGAGCGGCAACTTCGGATGGAACATCAACGATCCGGGCCACGGGCTGGTGATCGCGAGCGCCGATCAGCCGCTGGCCGGCGCCGTCGCGGCGCCGCTTTCGGCGAGTGGCTCCTGGGGCCCGCTGCTCGTCAGCACCGACGACGACGAGGTCCCTGCCGCACTCCGCGGCTACCTGCTCGACCTGAAGCCGGGCTACGAGAACGATCCGACCCGCGCCGTCTACAACCATGTCTGGCTGATCGGCGACACGGCGGCGCTCTCCGCCGACTTCCAGGCGCAGGTCGATGAGCTCGCGGAGGTCGCCCCGGTAAGTTCCGGCACCGGCGGCGAGTCGGTCGTCCCGCCGCCCGGAACGCCGGAGTCGTCGCCGCCCGGGAGCGGTACCAAGAAGGACGAACGAAAATGAGCGAGGCCGAACGACCCGACAGGCTCAGCGGACGCGAGATCACCGTCGAGGACGTGCGCGCGCTCGCGGGCCCCTCGACGCCGCACTTCGCGCTTCAGATCCGCAACCGGATCGAGCGGCTGATCGCAGGGCTGCCGCCCGATCATCCGGCGCGGGTCGAGGGCGAGCGCGAGGTCGCGCGGCTCACCGAGCTCGCCCGCCACTCCGGCGAGCCTCGCGGACTGTGAGGCGGAGCGCGGAGCGCGAAGCCGAGGTAGGCCGCCGTTGAGGCCGCTGCCGTGAGCGCGGCCGAGACGGCACCCGCTCCCGCGCTCGAGCGGGCGATCGACCTGCTCGACGAGCCGGGCGCTGCGCTCGCCCGCGAGCGCGGCCTCAACGAGTCCGGCTACCTCGACCTGCTCGACGGCGAGCTCGCCTCGACCGGCCCGACGCAGGACCTGATGGTCACCAGGCTCGTGCCGGCGATCTACGAGCGCTACTGGCGCCCAGCGCTCAGCCGGCTGATGAAGGGCGCCACCGGCCCCGGCATGGCGGAGGAGATCCGGATCGCGCGCCTCCTGCTCGGGCTGGGCGAGGGCAACGCGGTGCTCGACATCGCCTGCGGGCCCGGGAACTTCACGCGCGAGTTCGCGCGCGCGGTCGGGCCGAGCGGGCTCGCGGTGGGCGTCGATGCCTCGCGGACGATGCTCGAGCGCGGCGGCGAGGAGCTGCGCGAGTTCGTGCCGGCGAACGTCGTCCTCGTCCGCGGCGACGCGACGGCGCTCCCGCTCCGCGACGCGAGCTTCGACGCCGTCTCCTGCTTCGCCGCGCTGCACCTGTTCGCAGATCCGTTCGCGGCGCTCGACGAGATGCGGCGCGTCCTCGAGCCGGGCGGCCGGATCGCGCTCATGACCTCGGTGCGCCGCGAGGTGACCCTGAGGCCGCTCAAGCCGGTGATCGAGCGCGTCAGCGGGATGCGGATCTTCGAGGGCCAGGAGATCGTGGACGCGCTTTCGGCCCGCGGCTTCACTGAGATCCACCGGCGGCTGTCGGGACTCGTGCAGTTCGTGGGTGGTCGGCTCGCAGCAGGCTGAGCGCGACGATCGGGAAGAACAGCACGGTCACGAGCCCGGCCGCGATGAACCCGGCCGAGGTCGCGGCGTCGATCACCCCCAGCGACTGGCCGATCTGGGTCGCGGCGACGATGAACGGCAGCGAGGTCGCCTGGAGCAGCGCTGCGGCGATCACCTGTCGGCGCTCGAGCTCGCCGCGATAGAGCAGCGCCGGCAGGCCGCGGGCGAGGACGAGCGCCGCGACGAACGCGGGGATCGAGGCGATCGCGGTCGAGCTCGCGAACAGGGCGTCGAGGTCGAACCGAACTCCGCTCGAAACGAAGAAGATCGGGATGAAGACGCCGAAGCCCACGGCGGCGAGCTTCTTGCGCGTGTCGGGATGGGTCATCGCCTGGTCGCGGTCGAGATGGTTGAGGATCGCGCCGGCGGCGAAGGCGCCGAGGATCAGCTCGAGCCCGAGCTGCTCGGCCAGCACCGCCATGCCGACGAGCAGGACGAAGGCGCCGCGGATCCGGATCTGCGCGCTTGTGTCCTGAAGCCGCACCAGGGTCATCGAGACGCGCCGCGACCGCTCCGCCCCGGCAACCGCCATGAGCACGGACGCGATCGCGAGGACGAAGATCGCGATCAGAACGAGCTTCGTCCCGGCGCCGCTCGACTCCCCGGAGAACAGGAACGAGAGCAGCAGCACCGAGACGAAGTCGGCGATCGACGCTGCGGCGATGACGAGCTGCCCGAACCGCGTCCGGGCTTCGCCCGCGTCGTCGAGCACTGGCACGATCACGCCGAGCGACGTCGAGGTCAAGATCACGGCGACCGGGAGCGGCTCGTCGCCGATCCCGGCCACGTCGAGCGCGAGGCCGGCGACGAGCGCGAGCACTAGCGAGGCGAGAAAGCCGAGCGAGGCGGCTCGCAGGAGCGCACCACGAAGCGCCGCGATGTCGATCTCGAGCCCGGCGAGGAAGAGCAGGAACGCCAGGCCGAGCACCGACAGCACCTCCACCGGCTCGTCTACCTCCACCCAGCCGAGGACGGCCGGCCCGATGACGATCCCGATCACGATCTCGAGCACCACCGAGGGCAGCCGCGCACCGGGCACCAGGCCGATCGCGAGCGGGGCCGCGAACCCGGCCACGACGACGATCAGCAGGTTGTCGAGCGAGATCTCCACCCGGCGGATTGGTCGGCTCGCGACCCCGATCCGTTACGCGCCGGGTGCGAACTCCTCCACGATCCGGCGCTGGTACTCCGCGATCCGCTGTGGCGCGATGAAGTAGGTCGGCGGGCCCAGCCAGATCCCGTCGCCTCGCTCGGCGACCGCCTCGACCCGCTCGCGGACCTTGTCCACGGGTCCGGCGGCGCAGTAGGTGTCCACCATCTCATCGCTCACGAGCCCCGGCATCGAGGCGAAGTCGCCGCGCCGGAAGGCGTCGCCGACGGCGGCCGCCTCCTCGCCGAACCCGTGCATCTCGAACAGCGGCCGGTAGGTGCGGACGGTGGCGTAGAAGCAGATCGTGCGGCGTGCGGCGTCGTAGGCCGCCTCCTCCTCGTCGTCGATCGCGCAGCACACGGACGGCAGGAAGTCGAAGCTCGATGGATCGCGCCCGGAGCGTGAGAGTCCACGCTCGAAGTTCGCCACCAGGACCTCGTCGAGCCAGCGAAGCGAGCAGACCGGGTGGCCGATCATCCCGTCGGCGACGTCGCCGGCCATCCGCGCCATGCCCTCCTGCACGGCCGCCGTGTAGATCGGGATCCGATCGCGGACCTTGTCGAGCGGCCGCGCCCAGCCGACGATGTCGATTTCGTGGTAATCGCCCTCGAAGCGGATCGGCTCGCCGGTCCCGGCCTTCTCGACGATCAGCCGGACGACCTCGATCGTCTCGCGCAGGTGCGGCGCGGGGCGGCCGTACTCGACCCCGTGCCAGGTCTCGTTGAGGCGTTTGACCCCGGCGCCGAGCCCGAGCCGGAAGCGTCCGCCCGACGCCTCATCGGCATCGAGCGACTCCAGGGCGATGATCATCGGGCTGCGGGTGAAGGCCCACGCGATCCCGGTGCCGACGCCGACCGCGTCGGTATGCGCGGCGAGCCACATCGCCTGGGTGAACGAGCTGCGGTAGAGCTCGACCGCCCACACGCAGTCGACCCCGGCCGCCTCGGCGGCGCGCGCCTCGGAGCCGAGCTCCGCCAGCGAGCCGCCGAGCCCGGCGATCTGGACGCGTTCGAGCGCGGCCGGCCTACTCATTCGCCGGGCCGCGCTCGAATCGCTTCGCGGAGCTCTAGACCCGCTCGATCAGCGTTCCGGTGCCGAGACCGCCGCCGCAGCACATCGTCACGAGGCCGGTCGCCCTGTCGGCGCGCTCCATCTCGTGGAGCAGCGTCGTGATCAGCCGCGCGCCGGTCGAGCCGAGTGGGTGACCGAGGGCGATCGCCCCGCCGTTCACGTTCACGCGGTCCATCTCCGGCTCGACCTCGCGGCGCCAGGCCGCAACCACCGATGCGAAGGCCTCGTTGATCTCGATCAGGTCGATGTCCGAGATCTTCATCCCGTTGCGCTCGAGGATGCGCTCGGTCGCCGGGATCGGCCCGGTGAGCATGATCACCGGGTCGACGCCGACCGTGGTCTGGTCGACGATCCTCGCCCGCGGCGTGAGCCCCAGCGCCTCGGCCTTCTCGCGCGCCATGAGCAGCACCGCGGCCGCGCCGTCGGAGACCTGGGAGGAGTTGCCGGCCGTGATCTTGCCGTCCTCCTTGAACGCGGGCTTGAGCTCGGCGAGCTTCTCGAGGCTCGTGTCGGGGCGGATCCCCTGATCGGTCGTGTACGTGTCGCCGTTCACCTGGAAGGGAACGATCTCGCGGTCGAAGCGACCCTCCTCGGTCGCCTTCGCGGCGAGCTGATGCGAACGTAGGCCGATCTCGTCGAGCTCCGACCGGGGGATCTCCCACTGGTCGGCGATCATTTCGGCCGAGATCCCCTGGGGGACGAGGTTGTAGCGCTCCATGAGCTGGGGTGAGAACGCGAAGCCGTGCTCCTTCTGGACCTCGATCGCGTCGGCGAAGGAGATGTGGCCCATGTGCTCGACGCCGCCGCCGATCACGACGTCGTGGACGCCCGAGGCGATCAGCGCGGCGGCGAAGTTGACCGCCTGTTGCGCAGAGCCGCACTGGCGGTCGACCGTGGTCGCCGGTGTGGAGATCGGGAGCCCGGCCTCGAGCCAGGCGTTGCGGCCGATGTTGATCGACTGCTCGCCGAACTGCTGGACGCAGCCGGCGACGACGTCCTCGACCGCGGAGGCATCGATCCCGGTGCGATCGATGACCTCCGAGTAGGACTTCGCGAGCAGCGTCGAGGGGTGCACATCCTTGTAGTAGCCCTTCTCCGGATGCCCGCGACCGACCGGGGTGCGGACCGCCTCGACGATCACTACCTCGCGCCCTGAGAACTTCCCGTTGCCGGCCATGACTCCTCCGTCTCACTCAGTAAGTTTCGTGGTGGAACTGACTCCAGGGTACCCGAAAGCGGGCGCTCCGGGGCCAGGCGCCGCTGCGGCGGCGCGTGATAGTAACCCAGCGATGGGAGGCTCCGATCGATACGTGCGGCCGGGGGTCGCCGGCAGCGGGACGATCGCTTGCGGGATCGCGGCCTGCGCGAGTCAGCTGGGACCGGTCCGGCTGCTGGCGCGAAGCGACGCCTCGGCATGGAAGGCCGAGGAGACCGCGCAGGGTCACGCGAAGAAGCTCGAGGAGGGCGTTCCGGACCGGATCAAGGTGACCACCGATCCCGCCGACCTCGCCGACTGCGACCTCGTCGTGGAGGCGATCGTCGAGGATGCGGACGCGAAGGTCGAGCTTCTGAAGAGCCTGGCCGCGACCTGTCCGGACGCCGACCTCGCCTCCACCACGTCGGCGCTCCTCCTCGACGAGCTGCGCGACCGCAGCGGCCTCGGGCACAGGTTCTTCGGCCTTCACTTCTTCAACCCGGTGACGAAGATGGAGCTGGTGGAACTGTGTCTGCCCGAGGACGTCCACCCCGGCCTCCGCGAGCGCGCGCACGCCTGGTGCGAGGCGCTCGGCAAGACCGCGGTCGAGGTGCCGGACCAGGCCGGGTTCGTGGTCAACCGCCTCCTCTTCCCGCTCCTGTTCGAGGCGGTGCGACTGGTCGAGAAGACCGGGATGAGCGCCCCCGACGTCGACGCCTGCATGCGCCTCGGCGCCGGCCACCCGATGGGTCCGCTGGCGCTGCTCGACTTCGTCGGCCTGGACGTCGCGGCGGCGATCGGCGCCAGCCTGCACGCTGACAGCGGCCGTCAGGGCGACGAGGTGCCCGAACGCATCCACGAGCTGATCACGGCCGGCAAGCTCGGCCGCAAGTCGGGCGCCGGGTTCTACGAGTACTGAGCCGGCGCTGCCCTACGCAGGGCGCTTGAGGCCGGACTTCCGGGCGCGGCTGCGGCGCGGTGCCGCCGGCTCGGGGTGGCGCCCGCAGATGTCCCAGACGACCTCTGCCTCGGAGACTCCCTGGCGGCGCGCCTCCTCGGCGACCGTGTCCCAGGGGAGCTGGGCGTCCGGCAGCTCATCCCAGCGCGCGAGCTCGAGCGCCTCCAGCGCCCCTCGCAGAGCCGGCCCTAGGTGCTCCTCCGACCGAAGCATCGCCGTGAGAACCTCGACCTGCTTGTCCGTGAGCCGGATGACCCACATGGCGCTACCCCATTTCTTGAGCGGGACCAGGGGAACGCTAGAGCGGCTCGCGGACGGCACTTCCGGGCCTGGAATGGCGCAAGTAGCGGGTTGGGAGCTACGCGAGCCCTGCCGGCCCCGGACGCGGGGCGGAGGAGTCGGCGGGCAATTGTTGGTGCTCGGCCGTCACGGAATGGATCCGCACGGCGACGATCCGGTTGTCGCGCACGGATTCGACCCGCAGCTCGTAGCCGTTCGCGCGCACCTTGTCGCCGCGCTTCGGCAGCCGCCCGAGCTCGGAGAAGACGTAGCCGCCGATCGAGTTGAACGCGTCCGAGGAGACCGGGAGCTCGATTCCCGCGTCCTCGAGATCGCCGAGCGGGACGTGCCCGCGGACGTACCAGTCGCCGTCGGTGAGCCGCCGCAGCGCCACCGCGCGGGAGTCTGTCTCGTCCTCGATCTCGCCCACGACCTCCTCGAGGATGTCCTCGATCGTCGCGATCCCCACGGTGCGCCCGTACTCGTCGGAGACGATCGCGATCGATGAGCGCTGGCGCTGGAGCTCGGCGAGCAGGTCGTCGAGCGGCTTCGTCTCCGGAAACACCGGGACCTGACGGATCGCGGGCTCGAGCGAAGCGTCGGGCCCAGCGTTCATGAACAGGCGGACGAGACTGTTGTTGTGAACGATGCCCCGAACCTTGTCGGGGTTCGAGTCCTCGACGACGACGAGCCGCGTGTGGCCGGAGCTGACGCAGCGCCGTAGGGCCTCCTCAACCGCCTCGTCCGCGTTCACGGTGACGACCGCCGGGATCGGCGTCATCACCTCGCGCGCCTCCTGCTCGTGGAGGTGGAAGACGCCGCCGAGCATCACCGCCTCGCCCGGGTCGAGGCTGCCGCCCTTGGCCGAGCTCTGGATGATCTCCTTGAGATCGGCGGACGTGTGCTTCTCGGCGAGGTCGTGCGGGTTGACGCCGAACACGCGAACGACGGTGTTAGAGACGAAGTTGAGGCCAATGGTGAACGGCGCGCTCGCGACCTCGAACCAGTGCAGCGGCCGCGCCAGCACTCGCGCCGCCCGGTCGGCGTTGGTGATCGCCAGCATCTTGGGCACCTGCTCGCCGATCGTGATGTGAAGCGAGGTGGCGATCGCGAACGAGATCGCGAGCGCAATCGCGTGCGCGCCGGAGCCATCGCCGAACAGCGGCTCGATCAGCTCGGCGATCGAGGGCTCGCCGAGGAAGCCGATCCCGATCGACGCGAGCGTGATCCCGACCTGGCACGCGGCCAGCGACTCGTCGATCGTCTCGATCTGCTCGAGCGCCTGCTCAGCCCCGGCCTCGCCCTCCTTGGCGAGCGCCTCGATCCGCCCCTTGCGGCTGCGCACGAGGGCGAACTCAGCAGCGACGAAGAGCCCGTTGAGGAGGACGAGCAGGATGAGCAGGACGAGGAAGAGCGCTGTCACTGCTCAGGGCACGCCGCGGGCCCGGTACTTCGAGGTCGGTCGTCGTCCACTGCGACGAGGCAGACGGTAGCAGGGCGACCGCAACGGCCCCAACGTGCGGATAACGTGACTCGTCGTGGAGCAGGACCAGACGCCGTACCTGTACGCCCTGCGTGCCTACGCCGACCGGGAGCCGGGTCGGTTCCACGTCCCGGGCCACAAGGGCGGCCCGGGAGCCGATCCGGCGCTTCGCGAGGCGTTCGGCTCGGAGCTCCTGCGGCTCGACATACCGGCCGGCATCGAGGGGATCGACATCGCCCCCGATCCGTCCCACGCCCCCTTCCAGCTCGCCCAGCGGCTGGCGGCCGACGCCTGGGGCGCGCAGCGGAGCTGGTTTTTGGTGAACGGCGGGTCCGGCGGAAACCACGCCACCTGCCTCGCGCTCGTCCACATCGGTGAGCGGGTGGTCGTGCAGCGAAACGTCCACTCCTCGACCATCGACGGGCTCGTGCTCTCCGGGCTGCGGCCGCGATTCGTCGCCCCGGAGCTCGACCCGGAGCTCGGCGTGGCCCACTGCGTCGGACCCGACGCCCTCGACGAGGCGCTCGCCTCCGAGCCCGAGGCCGTCGCGGCGCTGATCGTCTCGCCGACCTACTTCGGCGCCGTCGCGGACGTCGCCGCGCTGGCCGAGGTCGCGCACTCGCACGACGTCCCGCTGCTCGTCGACGAGGCCTGGGGCTCGCACATGCGCTTCTCCCCCGCGCTGCCCGACTCGGCGCTCGAACTCGGAGCCGACCTCGTGCTCTCCTCGGTGCACAAGATCGTCGGCTCGATCACGCAGTCGGCGATCCTCCACCTCGGCCACGGCTCGCGCATCGACGAGCGGATCGTCGACCGCGCCGTGACCCTGATCGAGACGACGAGCCCGAACGCGATCCTGACCGCCTCGCTCGATGCCGCGCGGCGCCAGGCCGCCGTGCGCGGCGAGGAGCTCCTCGCCGAGACGGTGAGCTCGCTCGCCGAGTTGCGTGCGCGGATCCGGACGATCCCGGGCCTCGACGTGCTCGACGAGCGGATCGTCGGCCGCGGCGCCGTGTTCGCGTACGACCCGCTGCGGCTCGTGGTCGACGTGCGCGGCACCGGCGCCACTGGCCACCGCATCGCGCGCATCATGCGCGAGGCCGACGACATCAACCTCGAGCTCTTCTCGGAGAACGTCGTCGTCGCCGTCTTCGGGATCGGCGAGCGCGCTGAGCGGAGCGGAGCGCGGCTCGTCGACGCTCTCGAGCGCGCGTGCGAGCGACTCGGCGAGGAGGAGGCCGAGGCGCTGCCGCCGTTCGCCGAGCCGCCGCCCTGGGGAGCGACGAGACTCTCACCGCGCGAGGCGTTCCTGGCCGAACAGGAGGTGGTGCCGTTCACGGACGCTGAGGGCAGGATCGCCGCCGAGTCCCTCGCGGCCTACCCTCCGGGCGTGCCGAACGTGCTCCCGGGAGAGCTGCTCACCCGCCCGACGCTCGACTACATCGCCGACAGCGTCACCCACGGCGGCCTGGTGCGGGGGGCGAGCGACCGGACGCTGAAGACCGTCAGGGTCGTCTGCGAATGAGCGAGGTTGCTCCCTGGGGCTCGGATTCCGAGTACGGCGCGCTCCGCGACGTCCTGTTCTGCCCGCCCGACAACTTTCGGTGGCTGCCGACGAGCGCGATCTCGAAGGCGACCCTCGCGAGCGGCGCCGCCTTCGACCATGAGCTGGCGCTCGCGCAGCACCGCGAGATGGTCTCGGCCTATGAAACCGCGGGTGTCAACGTCCACTGGCTCGAGCCCGACCCGGTCCTCCCGTATCAGGTGTTCACGCGCGACTCGAGCGTGATGACGGGCGGCGGCGCGGTGGTGACCCAGCTGAAGCAGCAATGGCGACGGGGCGAGTACGCCGCGGTGATCCGCTTCTACCAGGGCAACGGGATCCCGATCCGGGGCATGATCACGGCCGGCGCGATCGAGGGGGGCGACGTGATGATCGTCGAGCCCGGCGTGGTGCTGATCGGAAACGGCGAGGAGCGCACCGAGATCCAGGCCGCACGGCAGCTCGCCGAGTGGATGGAGGCGGACGGTTGGGAGGTGCGGATCGAGCCGATCCCCGGCCAGTTCGTCCACATCGACGTGCTCGTCTCGATCCTGGCCCCGAAGCTGGCGGCGGTCTGCGTCGAGGCGGCCTCGGGAGGGCTGGTCGCGTGGCTGCGCGCGAAGGGCTTCGAGATCCTCGAGGTCTCGGTCGCCGACGCGTTCCAGCTCGGCGTGAACGCGATCTCGCTCGGCGGGGAGCGCGTGATCTCGACGGCCGGCTCCGAGCGCCTCAACGAGCGCTTGCGCTCCCTCGGACTCGAGGTGCTCGATCCCGACCTGTCGATGTTCACGGCGGGCGGGGGCGGCGCGCACTGCCTCGCCCAGGCGCTGCGGCGCGATCCGGCCTGACCGTGCCCGGCGCGCCCACGATCGACGCGGCGCGCGTGATCGCCGATCTGCGCGAGCTCGCGCGGCGGACGGGCGACGACGCGGGCGCCCAGCGCCTCGCTTGGACCGAGGCTTGGCGCGAGGCACGACGCTTCCTCGGCGAGCTGCTCGCCGAGGTCGGCCTCGAGCCGGAGCGGGACGCCGCCGGCAACCTCTGGACGACACTGCCGGGCGCGGCGCCGGACGCCCCCGCGCTGGTGGTCGGCTCCCACCTCGACTCGGTCCCGGATGGCGGCTGGCTCGACGGCGCGCTGGGGGTGATGACCGGGGTCGGGGCGCTGCGGGCGTGGGCCGTGTCGGACTCGCCGCCGCCGCGCCCGCTCTGCCTGGTGGACTGGGCCGACGAGGAGGGGGCGCGATTCGGGCGCAGCCTGCTCGGCAGCTCGGCCTTCTCGGGGACGCTGGATACCGCGGAGGTCGCCGCTCTGCGCGACCGCGACGGCGTGACGCTCGCCGAGGCCCTCGCGGACAACGGCGTGAACCTCGAGCGCTCGCCGGAAGCGGGCGCGCGCGCGGCGTCACTCGGCGGCTACCTCGAGCTCCACATCGAGCAGGGCCCGGTGCTCGAG
>DATHAL010000004.1:0-29283 GCA_035296705.1 Solirubrobacterales bacterium | reverse complement strand
GTCCCGATCCGGGCGCGGCTGGTCACCATCCTCCTGCTGATCGCCGTGTACGTGCCGGTGACCGGCGCGGGGCCGTCGATCCAGCGCGCCGGGGTGATGGGCGCGGCCGGCGTGGTCGCGGCGCTCGCGGACCGACCCCGGTCGCGCTGGTACGCCCTCCTGCTCGCGGCCGCCGTCACCCTCGCGCTCGACCCGCGCGCCTCCGCGGACGTCGGCTGGCAGCTGAGCTTCGCGGCCGTTCTGGGGATCCTGCTGTTCGCGGCACCGCTCGCCTCGGCGCTCGCCGGGAACCGACCGGGACGCGCGCGCTCGGCGCTTGCCGAGGGCGCCGGGCTGACGATCTCGGCGACGCTCGCCACCGCGCCGCTGATCGCCTTTCACTTCGGGACGCTCTCGCTTGTCACGCTGCCGGCGAACCTTCTCGCGGCGCCGGCGGAGGCGCCGGTGATGTGGCTCGGCATGCTCGCAGCTGCCGCAGGGCAGCTCCCGTGGCTCCCGACGGAGCCGATCACGTGGCTCGCGGGGCTGCTCGCCGCCTACGTCGGGCAGATCGCCCGCTGGCTAGGGCGCCCGGGCTGGGCCCAGGCCGAGCTCGAGCTCGGGGGTCCGGAGCTGGCAGCCGTCTGCGCCGTGCTCGTGGCCGGGACCGCGCTCGTGTTGCGCCTGGTCGGGCGGCGTCGAGGTCTCGCTGTGAGCCGCGCGCGTGGTGCCGCGGCGGTGGCAATCGCCGGCGGCGTGCTGGCGGCGGCCGCGCTCGCGCCGGTGCCGTTCGCCGCGACGCCGGGAGCGCTTGCCGCTCCCGATCTGAGGGTGAGGGTGCTCGACGTCGGCGAGGGCAGCGCGACGCTGCTCGAGCCATCGGCGGGCGCGCCGGTGCTGGTCGATGCCGGGCCGGCCGACGCGGCCGTCGCCGAGCGTCTCGCGGCGCTCGGCATCGATCGCCTCGCGGCCCTCGTCGTCAGCCACGGCGACTCCGACCACTCCGGCGGCCTCCCGGCGGTGCTCGAATCGGTCGCCGTCGATCGCCTGCTCTACGCCCACATCGACGCCGGCCTGGCCGAGCTGGCCGGCGCCCGCGGCGCACGGCCGGCGCGGATCGCCGCGGGCTCGCGCCTCCGGGTCGGCCGCCTGCGGCTCCAGGTGCTGTGGCCACCGCGCAGGCTCGAGGTGCCTCGTGGCGAGCCGAACGCGGCCTCGGTCGCCCTCATGGCCGACCTCGGCCGATTCGAGCTCTTGCTTCCGGGCGACGCCGAGGCCGAGCTCGCTCCGATCCATCCCGGCGACATCGACGTGCTCGTCGTCGCTCACCACGGCAGCGCCGACGCGGGGCTCAAGGCCCTGCTCGTTGAAGCGGATCCGGAGCTGGCCGCGATCTCTGTCGGCGCCTCGAACCCGTATGGCCATCCGGCGCCCGAGACGCTGGACGCGCTCGCCGCCGCGGGGGTGCCGGTGCGGCGTACGGACCTCGGCGGCGAGATCGTGATCGAGGTGAAGGGGAGCCGCTGGGTGGTGCTATAGGGTGCGCGCGTCGCGGGGCCAAGCGACTGGCCGCGCTGCCCGAGATCGACGGCTCGCCAGAGGAGGACGTCTCACGATGGAAGCAAGCGGTAGCCCCACGCCCCCGGCGGAAGGGACGACGACGCCGCCGCCCCCGCCTCCTCCGCCGACCACCGAGGAGCGCGGCGGCGCCGGCTGGCGCGTGCTCGCGGTGATCCTCGCGCTCGCGCTCGCCTTCGCCTGCGCCGTGATGGTGGTCGCGATGGTGGACATCGGCGACACACCCACCTGCGACGACGTGCTCTCCGGCGAGGCGGCGGTCCCCTCCGACGGCGAATGCTTCGACGGGTCCTCCACCCAGAAGACGATCACCCTCATCCTCGGCTGGCCGAGTGCCGTGCTCGCCGGGATCGCCGCGCTCGTGGCGCTCTTCTTCACCTTCACCGGGCGCCAGGGCAGGCTGGTCCTCCAGCTCACCGGAGCCGCCATCGTGCTGGGAGCGCTCAGCATCCTGATCGGCAGCGTCTGAGCGCCGGGCCCCGCCCGAGGCGGGGAATAGACTCGCTGCCGGTTTGGCCGGCAAGGGCGAGATCGCGCCCGCGTACCTGATCGCGGGGACCGACGCGGCGAAGATCGACGCGGCGCTGGCCAGGCTGCGCTCGCGCGCGCAGGCCGACGCCGCCGGCGGCGCGCTCGAGGTCTTCGCTCCGCCGCCCGGCTCGAGCGCCGGTCCAGATCCCGCCGCTCTGCTCGCCGCCGTCCCGACGCTGTCGCTGACTGCGAACCGGCGGTATCTGGTCGCGGACGGCGTCGAGCGCTGGTCGGCGAAGCAGGCCGCCCCCGTCGCCGAGGCGCTCGCCACGCTGCCGCCCGACGTGACCGTCGTCCTCGTGGCGCGCGAGCAGCCGCCGAGGCTGCGGGCGCCGAAGGCGCTCGCCGAGACGATCGAGGCGGCCGGCGGCCAGGTCCTCTCATATGCGGCACCCAAGGCGCGCGACCTGCCGCGCTGGCTGGTCGAGGAGGCCGGACGACGCGGCTTCGAGCTCGACGTCGACGCCGCGCGGCTGCTGGTCGAGCGGCTCGGCGAGGGGACTGTGCGCCTCGCCACCGAGCTGGACCGGCTGGCGATCTGGGCCGAGCCGGGAGGACGGGTGACGGGCCCCGACCTCGAGGCGATGGTCGCCGACACCTCCGAGGAGGTCGCTTGGGCGCTCTCCGACGGGATCGTCGAGCGCGATCCGGCGAAGGCGCTGGCGGCGGCCGAGCGGCTCGCCGAGCAGGGGGAGGGGGTCACCGCCCTGATCTACCAGGCCGCGAAGCGGCTTCGGGAGGCGAACGCGGCGCTCGAGCTGCTCGCTGCCGGCCGCTCGCAGAAGGAGGTCGAAGCGGCGCTGCCGATGCATCCCTACGCGGCGAAGATGCTCCTGCGGCGGCTGGGCGACCGCTCGCCCACGGAGCTGCGGGCAGCGACATGCGCGGTTGCCGACCTCGAGTGGTGGACGCGGGGCGGGGCGGACTACCCGGAGCGGGTCGCGCTCACGCTCGCGGTCCGGCGCGCCGCCGGCGCGTGAGCCGGATCGCCGGTGCTCAGCCGGCGAGGATGCGAGCCGCGCGCGCCTTCTTGCGCGCGCCGGCGTTGCGGTGGAGCGCTCCCCTGGACACAGCGGTATCGATCCGCGAGCCGAGGTCCCGGTACACCGTCTCAGCCGCGGCGGTGTCGCCCTCGGCGACGGCGGCCTCGAGGCGCCTGAAGTACGTCTTCACGGCGCTCGTGAGGCGGCGGTTCTCGTCGTGCTCGCGAAGCGAGCGGGCGTTGCGCTTCTTCTGTGAGGCGATGTTTGCCATCTGAGCGACGGCGGACTATAGCGGGGCGACCATGACCGACCGATGGGATCGGGGCGCCACCCAGGCGGAGCTCGCCGACCTCGCAGAGGCGGAGGTGATGCCGAGCGAGGGCGGGGAGCCACCGCGGCCGCGCTCGGGCCGGCTGGCCCGCTCGACCGCCTTCTTCGCGATCGCGACGGGCTTCTCGCGCGTCGCCGGGCTCGTCCGCGAGATCGTCGCGGCGAGCTACTTCGGGACGAGCTTTCAGATGTCGGCGTTCACGATTGCCTTCCTGATCCCGAACACCGTCCGCAGCCTGTTCGCCGACGCCGCGATCCAGGCCGCGTTCGTGCCGGTGTTCACCGAGGAGCTCGAGCGCGGGCGTCGCCACGAGGCCTTCCGGCTCGCCTCGACGCTGATCTTCCTCGTCGCGCTCGTCCTCGGCCTGATCACGGCGCTCTTCATGCTCGCCGCGCCGCTTCTGGTGCCTATATTCGCCCCGGGCTTCGACCAGGTGACCACGGACCTCACCGTCTCGCTGTCGCGCGTCCTCTTTCCGATCCTGGTCCTGCTCGGCATCTCGGGGATGGTCGTTGGCGTCCTCAACAGCTACGACCGGTTCAGCGTCTTCGCGATCGCGCCGTTCTTCTGGAACGTCGTCATCGTCGCCGTGCTCGTCGGGCTCGCGCCCGCCTTCCCCGAGGGGGACGAGATCTACGCCTACGCGATCGGGGTGGTCGCCGGAACCGTCGTCCAGCTCGCCATGCTGGTCATCGACCTGCACAACACGCCGTTCGGACTCGCGCGGGCTCTGCTGGCGCCGTTCGCCACCCGGGTCCGCGAGGCGTTCAGGGACCCGGACGTGCGCCGGGTGCTCGTGCTGATGCTGCCGGTGACGATCAGCCTCGGGCTGATCAACATCAACCTCCTGCTCAACGGCCTCTTCGGCAGCCTCGTCTCAGAGCAGGCGCCAGCCGGGATCGACAAGGCGTTCCGGATCTACATGCTCCCGCAGGGGATCTTCTCCGTCGCGGTGTCGACGGTGCTCTTTCCGACCCTGGCGCGGTTCGCGGCCCGCCGCGACCTCGACAGCCTGCGGGCGACGATGGCGAACGGGATGCGGCAGATCGTCCTCCTGCTGATCCCAGCGGCCGCCGCCATCCTCGTCCTCTCGGAGCCGATGGTCCGGCTCATCTACGAACGCGGCGAGTTCGGCACCGGTGCCACCGAGCTCGTCTCCACCGCCCTGTTCTGGTTCGCCTTCTCGCTGCCCTTCAACGGGCTCTTCCTGCTCCTATCCCGGACTTTCTTCAGCCTCCAGCGGCCCTGGATCCCGACCATGATCTCGATCGTCAATCTGCTCGTCACAGCGCTCTTCTCCCTGGTCCTCTACGGGCCGTTCGGCGTCGCGGGCATCGTCTCGGCCACGGCGATCGCGACCGCGGTCAGCGTGCTCGCGCAGGCTGTGATCCTGCGCGGCCTGCTCGGCCGCCTGGAGCTCGGCCGCCTCGTGTGGACGAGCGTCGGCGTGCTCGTCGCCTCGGCGCTCCTCGCCGCGACCGCGTACGCGGTCTGGTACGTGCTCGACGACGTGCTCGGGAGGGCGCTGATCGCGCAGCTCGTCTCGCTGGGCCTCGCCCTCGCGGCGGGCGGCGCGATCTACGCGGTCGGGGTGAGCTTCCTCGGGTATCCCGAGGTCGCGCAGATCCGGCGGGTCATCCTGCGCCGCGGCTGAGCGGCGCCGCGGCCCTATCCTCAGCGCCGCCCATGGACAAGATCCGCAACTTCTCGATCATCGCCCACATCGACCACGGCAAGTCGACGCTCGCTGACCGGATCCTCGAGCTGACCGGGGCCGTGGATCCGCGCAAGCACGTGCCGCAGCTCCTCGATTCGATGGACCTCGAGCGCGAGCGCGGGATCACGATCAAGGCGCAGGCGGTGCGGGTCTCGTACACCGCCGATGACGGGGAGACGTACCACCTGCACCTGATCGACACGCCCGGGCACGTCGACTTCTCATACGAGGTTTCCCGCAGCCTCGCGGCCTGCGAGGGGGCTCTGCTCGTCGTGGATGCGGCCCAGGGCGTCGAGGCGCAGACGGTGGCGAATACATACGCGGCGATCGAGGCCGGCCTCGAGCTGGTGCCGGTGCTCAACAAGGTCGACCTGCCGAGTGCCGAGCCCGACCGCGTCACCGGGGAGATCTGCGATCTGATCGGCTGCGATCCCGCGGAGGTGCTTCGGATCTCGGCCAAGACCGGGGACGGCGTGCGCGAGGTGCTCGAGGCGATCGTCGCCCACATCCCGCCGCCCGAGGGCGAGCCCGATGGGCCGGCGCGGGCGCTCATCTTCGACTCGGAGTTCGACCAGTACCGCGGCGTGGTCGCCTACCTGCGCATGGTCGATGGACGCTTTCGCACGGGCGAGCCGATCAGGGCCATGCAGGCCGGGACGGAGGCCGACATCGACGAGATCGGCTTCTTCAGCCCGTCGATGTTGCCGGCCGCGGAAATGCAGGCGGGCGAGGTGGGCTACACGATCACCGGCCTCAAGGACGTCTCGAAGCTCCGGGTCGGCGACACGCTGACGTCCGAGGAGCGCCCGGCCGCCGAAGCGCTGCCGGGCTACCGGGAGGTGAGGCCGATGGTCTTCTGCGGCCTGTTTCCGATCGACACCGATCGCTATGAGGACCTGCGCGACGCACTCGAGCGCCTCGCCCTCAACGACGCCGCGCTCTCCTACGAGCCGGAGACCTCGCAGGCGCTCGGCTTTGGCTTCCGCTGCGGGTTCCTCGGCCTCCTGCACATGGACATCGTGCGCGAGCGGCTCGAGCGCGAGTACGACCTCGAGCTGCTTGCGACGACGCCGAACGTGCGCTACGAGGTCGAGCTGATCGGCGGGGAGATCGTCGACGTGCACTCGCCGGTCGACCTGCCGGATCCGGGCCTGATCGCCGAGATTCGCGAGCCCTACATCCGGGCCTCGATCATCTGCCCGTCGGGCTACGTCGGACAGGTCATGGAGCTCTGTCAGGGGCGCCGCGGCGCGCACGTCGACATGCACTACCTCTCGCCCGAGCGCGTCCAGCTCCGCTATGACCTGCCGCTGGCCGAGATCGTGCTCGACTTCTACGACCAGCTCAAGTCGCGCACCGCCGGCTACGCCTCGCTCGACTACGAGCCGATCGGAAACGGCGCCTCCGACCTCGTGAAGCTCGACGTCCTGCTCGCGGGCGACAAGGTCGACGCGCTCTCGCAGGTCGTCCATCGCGACGCCGCCTATGAGTCCGGCAAGGCGCTGGTCGAGCGCCTTCGCAAGACGATCCCCCGCCAGCTCTTCGACGTCCCGGTGCAGGCCGCGGTCGGCTCGCGGGTGCTCGCGCGGGAGACGGTGAAGGCGCTCCGCAAGGACGTAACGGCGAAGCTCTACGGTGGCGACGTCTCGCGTAAGAAGAAGCTGCTGGAGAAGCAGAAGAAGGGCAAGAAGCGGATGAAGCAGGTCGGCGCGGTCGAGGTGCCGCAGGAGGCGTTCCTCGCCGTCCTGCAGGTCGATGAGTAGCGCGGCGGAGCGGGTCGGCTGGGTGCGGGAGGGCTGGCGCGCGCTCGACCTGGGCGAGCCTGACGCGGCGCTCGAGTTCCTCGACGCCGAGATCGAGATCCACTCGGCGCCCTCGGTCGGGAACCCCGGCACCTTCCACGGCCACGATGGCTGGCGCAGCTGGACAGGGCAGTGGTTCGATGCCTGGGAGTCATTCGACCAGGAGGTGCTCACGATCGAGGCGGTCGGCGACCGGTGCGCGATCGCGAAGGTCCACCAGGTCGCCCGCGGGCGCGCGGCCGGGGTCGAGATCGAGCGCGACGTCGTCTACGTCTACGAGCTGCGCGACGGCAAGGTCATCTACATGGGCCTGTTCGCGGACCGCGACGCGGCGCTCGAGGCCGCCGCCACGCGCGAGGCGGATGGCTGAGCGCGAGGACCACGAGCACCTGGCCGACCGCGAAGCGATCGAAATCCTCCTGCGCGGCGCCTTCGACGCGTTCAACCGCGGCGACATGGATGCGTTGATCGGCAAGCTCGATCCGGAGATCGACGTCAGCGTCGCGCCCGGGCTCGCCAATGCAGGCGTCTGGCACGGGATCGACGGGTTCATGCAGATGGTCGAGTCCTGGAGCGAGCCGTTCGACTCGCTTCGCAACGAGATCCTCTCACTCGAGTTCGTCGACTCGGAACACGTGATCGCGGACATGCGGCAGAGGGCGGTGGGCGCCGGAAGCGGCGTGCCCGTGGAGATGGAGATCGTCTACCTGTTCGGCGTGCGCGACCTGCGGCTCACCCGGTTTCACGTATGCGCCGACCGAGCGGCGGCGTTGGCGGCGATCCACGGATCTCGTGAATAGACTGCCGCCGCCATGCCGGTGAAGACGGAAGCGGTCGGCAAGCGGTACCCGCCGGTCACCTACGAGGTCGGGCGCGAGAAGATCCGCGAGTACGCGAACGCGATCGGCGCCACGCACCCCGTCCACCACGATCGCGAGGCGGCGCTCGCGGCCGGCTATCGCGACGTCGTCGCGCCGCCGATGTTCTGCGTCGTCTACTCGGCGGCCGCGGTCGGTCCGGCCGTGCTCGACCCCGAGGTCGGGATCAACTTCGCGACGATGGTCCATGGCGGGCAGGAGTTCGTCTGGGGCGAGCCCGTCTGCTCCGGCGACGAGATCACCACCACGACGACGGTCGTCGACATCCACGAGCGCAACGGCATGGGGTTCTACGCGTTCGAGTCGGTTTCCGGCAACCAGGACGGCGCCCAGGTCGTGCGCGGGACCTGGAGCAACATCGTGCGGGGAGTGTGAGATGGCGCCGGTGCCGGAGCCGGGCACGGCGATCGAGGAGCTCAAGGTGACGCCGGACAAGTACCTGCCGCACCGCTACGCGGGCGCCTCCGGCGACTTCAACCCCATCCACATCGATCCCGAGTTCGCGAAGGCGGTCGGGCTCCCCGGCAACATCCTGCACGGGCTCTACTCCATGGCGCTCGTCGCGCGCGGCTGCGCCGCGCTCGCGGACGGCGACCCGCGGGCACTGAGGCGGCTTAGCGTCCAGTTCCGCGGGATGGGGGTGCCCGAGCAGGAGATCACCGTGAGCGGCACGGTCCGCGAGGTCGACGACAACCGCGTCACCGTGGACGTCGTCGCCGAGCAGGCGGGCAACCGGATCATCCGCAACGCCGAGGCGGAACTGGAGCTCTAATCGGCCGGGTTGTCGCGCAGCCACGCGAGCACGTCTTCCGCGTGGCGGTCGGGCGGGAAGACCGGGTACCACGTGCGCTCGACGCGGCCGTCGCGGACGAGCAGCGTGAGTCGCTTGAGAAGCGTTTGCCGCGCGACCTCGAACGTCGGCAACTCGAGCGCTCGGGTGAGCGCGAGCTCGGCGTCGGAGAGGATCGGAAACGGCAGCCGCAGGCGCTCGGCGAGTTCCCGCTGATACTCGCTGTCCTGAGTAGAGAGGCCGAACACGCCGGCGCCCGCCTCCGCAAGCTCCGCGTGGTGGTCGCGGAAGCCGCAGGTCTCCGGCGTGCAGCCGCGGGCGCCCGGAATCAGGTCCCAGTCCTCGGTCAGCGACGCCTCGCCCGGTCTGCCCGTGCGCGGATACGCGTAGACGACCGTACGTCCACGAAGCGAGGCGAGCGAGATGCGGCGGCCATCGGTCGCCGGGAGCGCGAGCTCGGGCAGCTCCATGTCCGGGAGATGCTCGGCGGCGCCGTCGTCTACGGGCGCCGGCAGGTCGTCCGGGAGCGTGTAGGGGTCGATCACGTTCGGGACCGATCCTAGAATCGTCGGGATGCTCACGCAACGCCAGCAACGCATCCTCACCCTCGTGGTCGACTCGTACCTCGAGTCCGGAAAGCCGGTCGGCTCGGCGGCGATCGCCCAGGCGCAGGGGGTCGAGTGGAGGCCGTCGACCGTCCGCGCGGAGCTCGCGGCGCTCGAGCGCGAGGGCTATCTGACCCATCCGCACACCTCGGCCGGGCGCGTGCCGACCGATTCCGGCTACCGCTTCTACGCCGACTCGCTGCTCGCCTCCGGCGCCAAGCCGGGCCCGGTGAGCGGCACGCTCGACCTCTCGCGGATGCGTCGCGAGATCGAGGATGCGCTGCGCGAGACGACGTCAGCGCTCTCGCGCATGACGGACCTGCTCGCGATCGCGACGGCCCCGCCGCCCTCGGCCGCCCGCGTGCACCGCGTCGAGGCGCTCCAGCTTCAACCGAACGTGGTCATGGTGATCGTGATCGCGTCGAACGGCGCGGTCACGAAGCGAGTCTTCAACTTCCCCAGGCCCGTCGACAAGGGGCTCGTCGAGTGGGCGTCGAGCTTCCTCAACGAGCGTCTCTCCGGGCTGGCGCTGGGCGCGCGGATGACCGGGGATCGCCTCGACGATCCCGAGCTCGGCTCCGCGGAGCGCGGCTTCCTGCACGAGATCCGCGACGGCCTCACCGGACTCGAGCAGGAGGCGGGCAGTGACCTCTACGTCGAGGGCGCGGCGCGGCTCCTCTCCGAACAGCACGCGCCGGATCTCCCGAAGGTCGACTCGCTCATGCGGGCGCTCGAGCGGCGCGCGAACCTCCTCGAGGTTCTGCGCTCCTCACTCGACCAGCGCTCGGTCTTCATGTGGATCGGGGACGAGAACCCCGCACCGGAGCTGCGATCGGTGAGCGTGGTCGGCGCCAACTACGGGCTCGGCTACCGGAACCTGGGTGCGGTCGGCGTCGTCGGTCCGCTGCGGATGGACTACGCGACCGCGATCGCGTCGGTGCGCGAGGCCGCCGGCGAGCTCTCCCGCTTCTTCGAGTCGGTCTACGACTGATGCCGCGCGATTACTACGAGGTTCTCGGCGTCGACCGGCGGACCGGTGAGCGGGAGATAAAGCGGGCGTTCCGGCGGCTGGCGCGCGACCTCCACCCGGATGTCAACCGCCACGACCCGGATGCCGAGGAGAAGTTCAAGGAGGCGGCGGAGGCGTATGAGGTGCTCTCCGATCCGGAGCGCCGCCGCACCTACGACACCTACGGGCACGAGGGTCTGCGAAGCGGCGGCTGGGCGCCGCACACGAGCGGCAGCTTCGAGGACATCATCTCCGCATTCTTCGGCGGCGGCGACTCGATCTTCGGGGACATCTTCGGTGGTGGTCGGACCGCCAGGCGCGCGGGTGGCGACCTCGCCGTCGAGGTCGAGATCGAGCTCTCGGAGGTGGTCACGGGGACGAAGCGCCAGGTCACGTTCGAGGCGGTTTCGCTGTGCGAGCACTGCCGTGGCAACGGCGCCGAGCCGGGGACGCCGATCCGGACCTGCGACACCTGCGGCGGTGCTGGGCGGGTGCAGCAGGTCAGGCGGACCGCCTTCGGGCAGCTCGTGCAGACGAGCTCCTGCCCCACGTGCGGCGGCGAAGGTCGGATCCCGGAAGTGCCATGTGAAGTCTGCGGCGGCGCGGGCCGAGAGGTGCGCGACCGCACCTGGGACGTCGACGTCCCGGCCGGGATCGAGGAGGGCCAGCGAATCAGGATCGCGGGCGCCGGGCACGCCGGCGAGTCCGGCGCGCCGCCTGGGGACCTCTACGTGTCGGTGACGATCGCCGACGATCCGCGCTTCGAGCGCCGCGGCGAGCATCTGGTCACGGTCGCCAGGGTGCCGGCAACGCTTGCGATGGTCGGTGGGTCGGTCGCCGTGCCCACCCTTGACGGCGAGCGCGAGATCGACGTCCCGGCCGGCGCGCAGCCGGGCCACCGGGTCACGCTGAAGGGCCTCGGGTTGCCGCCGCTTCGCGGAGGGCGGCGCGGCGACGAGCACGTGCTGGTGGACATCGTGGTGCCCGATCGCCTCTCCAAGGAGCAGCGCGAGCTCGCCCTGCGGCTGCATGAGTCCCTGAACGGCAACCGTTGATCCGACTCGCGGTTCGCTGCCGGCCCGAGCTGGCTGAGCGCGTCCTCGCGGAGCTGCTCGAGCTAGCCCCCGGCGGCGTCGAGGAGGAGAACGCGAAGGACTGGGTCGAGTACGCGATCTACGGCCCACCGGGCGAGGTCCCGGAGCTGCCGGAGCTCGAGGCAGCCGCAGGCGACGGTCTCGTCGAGATCACCTCGACCGAGATCCCCGACGACTGGGCCGATCGCTGGCGCGACTTCCACCGCCCGGTGGAGGTCGGCGGCGGGCGGATCCTGGTGCGGCCGTCGTGGGAGCCGGCGAGCGCCCCGGCCGGTGCGCTGGACATCGTCATCCACCCCGGTCAGGCGTTCGGAACCGGAGCCCACGCGACCACGTCGCTCTGCCTCGAGCTGCTGCTCGAGCTCGCCGACGCCGGTGAGGCGCGAGACCCGCTCGTCGATCTGGGCACGGGCTCGGGCGTGCTCGCGATCGCCGCCGCGAAGCTCGGCTGGCAACCCGTGCTCGGATGCGACAGCGAGCAGGCCGCGATCGAGGCGGCCGCCGAGAACGCGGGCGCGAACGGCGTCGAGATCCAGCTGCGCCGGATCAACCTGCGCGATGCGCCGGCGCCGTCCGCGCCCACCGTGGTCGCGAACGTGACCGCGCCGCTTCTCGCCGCGGTCGCCGGGGGGCTCGAGGGCCGAGCGCGAACGCTGGTCTGCTCCGGGCTGCTCGCGAACGAGGTCGACGCCGTGGCCGGCGCGCTTGCCGAAGCGGGGCTGGAGGTAGTCGCACGCCGGGAGCGCGGCGAGTGGGCCGCGCTGCTGGCGCGGGCGCGCTGATTCCGACCTCGGGCCGGGATATGGTGCGCGTCCGTGGTCCAGACAGCGGTCACCTTCTACGACGTCGTCCTCTGGCTGCACGTGAGCGCGGTGGTCGTGGGCTTCGGCTCGCCCTTCGCCTACGGCATCTGGATCGCGATCGCGAGCCGTGACGACCCGGAGAGCATTCCGTTCGTCTACCGCGTCCTTCAGCGGCTCGATCGCTCGTTCGTGACGATCGGCGGCATCGTCATCCTGCTCACCGGCATGTACATG
Source organism: Solirubrobacterales bacterium (assembly GCA_035296705.1). GTDB lineage: Bacteria > Actinomycetota > Thermoleophilia > Solirubrobacterales > 70-9 > WHSW01. Next base: position 16,949 of record DATHAL010000004.1, on the reverse strand, counting down.
GCAGCCGACGCGTGGGACTTCGGCTACTTCTTCATCACCTGGGGTCTGATCGCGGTCCTCGTCCTGCTCGGGCTCCTGCACGGGTTCTTCATCCCGAACGAGCGCCGCGCCGAGCGACTTGCCCGCCGCGACATCGAAGCCACGACGTCCGGCCGGGTCGAGTTCAGCCGCGAGTACGGCGAGGTGAGCGGGAAGCTGGCGCGGATTGGCCCGATCGCGGGGCTGATCGTGATCGTGACGATCTATGTCATGGTCGCGAAGCCGTTCCTCTAGCGCCGGTTCGCTAGCCGCGAGCGGCGACGGCAACTCCGGCCGCGATCAGCGCCCCTGCGGCGACGAGGCTCGCCACGGGCCGTTCGATCCCCATCACCGCTCCGCGCATGCGGAAGGACATCACCGACGAGCGCGAGGCCGCGGAGAGCACGGAGCCGACTGACCCGGCGGACCCGACCGAGAACGCCGAGGCCGCCGAGCCGACGGACCCGATCGAGAGGATCGAGCCCACCGAGCCGATCGAGAGGATCGACCCCTTGGAGGCGATCGAGAGGATCGACTCCTCTGACCAAACGGAGAGGATTGTGTCGGGCTGATCGCCGCCGTTCACGTGCTCAGTCTCGCAGCCGCGATGATTGGCCGCGATGAACGAGCCCGATCAGTCGCTCCCGATCGCCGTCTTCGACTCGGGGGTCGGCGGCCTCACGGTGCTGCACGAGTTCCTCGTCTCGCTGCCGGAGGAGAACTACGTCTACCTCGGCGACGACGCCAGGTTCCCGTACGGCGCGAGGAGCGAGGCGGAGCTGCGCGCCTGCGTGCGGCGGAACGCCGAGTTCCTGCTCGAGCGCGGCGCGAAGCTGCTGGTGATCGCGTGCAACTCGGCGGCGGGCGCCGGGCTCGAGACGGCTCATGAGGTCGCGGCGGCGCACGGCGTCGACATCGTCGCGGTGATCGAGCCGGAGGCCGAGATCGCTGCGGCGATCACCGACTGCGGCCGGGTGGGCGTGCTGGCGACGCCCGCCACCGTCGCCGGCGGCTCCTATCCCCGGGCGCTCGCCCGCGCCCACCGCGACCTGGTCGTCACCGCCGTCGCCGCGCCCGACCTCGCGGCGATCATCCAGCGCGGCTTTCCATTCTCCGAGGCGGTGGTGGAGAAGGTGCGCGCCTACTGCGCACCGCTGCGCTCAGCGCGCGTCGACACCGTGATCCTCGGCTGCACGCACTACCCGCTGGTCGCGCCGATGCTCCAGCGGATCCTCGGCCGCGACGTTCGACTCGTCAGCGCCGGCCACGCGCTCGCCGCCACGGCGCAGCGGCTGCTGGAGGCGCGGGGGCTTGCATCGGACACGCGGGAGGAGGGCACGTACACGTTCATGTGCACCGACGATCCCGACACGTTCCGCGAGCTCGGCACCCGCTTCCTTCAGCTCCCCCTGGGCGAGGTGGAGCTGGTCGAGACCTGAGCCGCTCCGCGCCTTCCACTGCGCCCGCGGGCTATCCGCCACGGTGCCCTACCCTTCGTCGCATCGACGTTTTAGACCAGATCCAGAGCGATACGCGCGACGCGATGAAGGCCGGCGAGCGCGATCGGGTGGGTGCCCTGCGCATGATCGCGGACGCTCTTCAGAAGGAGCGAAAGCAGGGTGGCGACGACGCGGTCGCGGTGCTGCGCCGCGAGCGCAAGCGCCGCTTGGAGGCCGCCGAGGCGTACCGCGACGGCGGAAGCCCGGAGCGCGCGGACGCGGAGGAGGCGGAGGCGCGGGAGATCGAGCGCTACATGCCGGCGGAGCTCTCCGACGAGGAGCTCGGCGAGCTGGTGGACTCAGCGATCTCCGATACCGGAGCGTCGGCGCCCGGTGACATGGGGAAGGTCATGGGAGCCGTGATGCCGAAGGTCGGCGGACGGGCCGACGGCAAGCGGGTCAGCGCGACCGTGCGGGAGAGGCTCGCCTCGTAATTGGCCCGGCGCCAGCTCACTCTCGATAACACGGTCGCGGCTGAGCTCGCGGGCTCCGAGGACACGATCCTCCGTGAGCTAGAGGAGCGGCTCGGGTGCGACGTCTTCCTGCGCGGGAACGTGCTCACCCTCGACGGCAACGACGCCGATGTGAGCCGCGCCGCGACGATGGTCGACGAGCTCGTCGGCCTGGTCGAGCGCGGCCACGATCTCGCCCCGGCGACGGTCGACGCCGTGACGGGCGCGATCGCCGCCTCGGAGCGTCCCGCGGAGATCCTCGAGGACGTGATCTGGCGCCACCGCTCGACCAAGGTCGCGCCGAAGACGGTGAATCAGAAGCGCTACGTCGACTCGATCCGCGAGCACACGGTGACCTTCGGGATCGGCCCCGCAGGCACCGGCAAGACGTTCCTCGCGGTGGCGATGGCCGTCGCAGCGCTCGACGCGCGCGAGGTCAACCGGCTGATCCTCACCCGACCGGCCGTCGAGGCCGGCGAGCGGCTCGGCTTCCTCCCCGGCGACATGCAGGCGAAGGTCGACCCGTACCTGCGGCCGCTCTTCGACGCGCTCTACGACATGCTCGACCCCGAGCGCGTCTCCACCTACTTCGACCGCGGGATCATCGAGGTCGCGCCGCTGGCATTCATGCGCGGGAGGAGCCTCAACGACTCGTTCATCATCCTCGACGAGGCGCAGAACACCAGCCCGGAGCAGATGAAGATGTTCCTCACGCGGCTCGGCTTCGGCTCCAGGATGGTCGTCACCGGCGACGTCACGCAGATCGACCTGCCGCGCGACCAGCGTTCGGGACTCGTCGTGGTCGGCGAGATCCTGGACGCGGTCGACGACATCTCCTTCATCCGCTTCGGCGGCGAGGACGTCGTCCGCCATCAGCTTGTGCAGCGGATCGTCGCCGCTTACGACAGGTACTCGCAGCGCAACGACGAGCGTTGATCGACGTCGACGACGTGCCGCCGCAGCTGCGCGAGGCGGTGCTCGCAACGCTTGCCGCGGCTAGCGTGGAGGACGGCCACCTCTCACTCACGCTCGTGGACGCTCGCCGGATCCGGGATCTGAACCGCGAGCACCGCGGCCTCGACGAGGCCACGGACGTGCTCAGCTTCCCGGTCGACGGCGCCGGCCCCGCGGCGGGCCCGCGGGAGCTGGGCGACGTCGTGATCTGCCCCGCGCACGCGGCCGACGTCACCGATGCCGCCGTCCACGGCGTCCTTCACCTCTGCGGTTACGACCACGAGGTCGACGACGGCGAGATGCTCGCCCTGCAAGCGGAGATACTGCGGGGCCTGTGACAACGCGATCAGGCTTCGTCGGGCTCGCCGGCCGTCCCAACGTCGGCAAGTCGACGCTGGTCAACGCGATCGTCGGCTCGAAGGTGGCGATCATCTCCGACCGGCCGCAGACGACGCGGCGCGCGAGCCGCGGCGTCGCCACCGACGTCGCCGCCGGCTGGCAGATGGTGCTCGTGGACCTCCCCGGGGTGCAGAAGCCACGGGACGTGCTCACGGAGCGGATGCAGCGGCGGGTCCAGCTCGAGCTGCACGAGGCCGACGCGGTCCTCTTCATGGTCAACGGCGAGCAGGGGATCGGCCCCGGTGATCGATTCATCGGCGGTCACCTGCTCGGCGCGAACAGCGACACGCCCGTGATCTGCGCCGTCAACAAGATCGATCGCCTGCGCCGCCCGGAGGTCACGGCCGTGCTCGCCGCCGCGGCAGAGCTGGAGGTCGTCGACGAGGTCTTCCCCGTGTCGGCGAAGCGGGGGACGGGGGTCGGGCCGCTGGTCGCTCGGCTCGCGGAGCTCCTGCCGGAGGGGCCGTTCCTCTACCCGCCCGAGGACCGCACCGATCAGCCGAGCGAGGTTCATCTCGCGGAGCTGATCCGCGAGCAGGTCCTGCGCCGCACCCGCGAGGAGATCCCGCACGCGGTCGAGGTCGCCGTCGAGGAGGTCGGCGAGCGCGACGATGGCCTCGTCGAGGTCCGCGCCCAGATCTGGGCCGAGACCGACTCTCAGAAGGCGATCCTGATCGGGCGCGGCGGGCGGATGATTCGCGACATCGGGACGGCCGCCCGCAAGGAGCTCGAGCGAGAGCTTGGCGCCCGTGTCTTCCTGGATCTCAACGTCCGCGTCCGCGAGCACTGGCGCCGCGACGAGAGCCTCCTCGACCGGCTCGGGATCGACTGAAGCCTCCGGTGGAGGTCGGTCCGAAGCATCGTGACTTCGCTCGTCAGGTCGAGCTCTCGGCGCAGGTGGATCCGCTGCCGACGTTCCGGCGCCTGTCCGAGACAACCGGCGTCCCGGTCGACGCGCTCGTCCACCACGCGCTCGTCCGCTGGGCGTCAGCCGGCTCGGAGGCCCTGATGGCGATCGAACCTCAGGTCCTGCGCGATCTGATCCAGGCGCGCGAGCGGGAGGACTGGCAGGCAGTGGCCGGGATCATCGACTGGCTCGGGTCGGGCGCGCGCGGCTAGTGGCCGTCCGCTTCTTCGCCGTCGGCCTCGAGGAACTCCGGCGTGGCGACCGCGAACACGCCGAGCCAGATGCCGACGACCATGACCATCGCGGCCGGCATCTGAAGCCACGTCACCTCGCTGAAGAAGAGGACCGCGCCCCCGATCACGAGCGTGGCGATAGCCGGCAGCAGGGTCGGGCCGCCGCGGTCCCTCATCGCTCCTCCTCCTTGCCGCGGTCGGCGGCGACGATCGGGCGGAACTCGGTATCGAGGGTGCCGCGCAGGGTGAGCCGGAAGAGGTAGGTGAGGGCGGGGATGAGGATCGCGGCGGCGATCACCACGGCGACGAGCAGCGGAACGAGCGCGTCCTCGCTCGCGGCCGCGTCCTGGAGGGTGAGCACCCCTGGGAGGAAGTCCGGCGACTGCGCGACCGCGAGCCCGACGATGATCGCCCCGACCGCGAGCGCCGAGGTGAACCTCGCCGGGCCGAAGCGCCGATCCCAGACGAGCCACAGGGTGAGCAGCCCGGCCGCCGCCGAGCCGATGACCACGGCGAGGCCGAGCCCGGAAGTGAGTCCGTCGTAGAGGTCCGGAGCGTCGTCGCGGATGACGAAGATGCCGCCGATCGCGAGCAGCCCCGCTACCGCTCCGGCGCCGAGCGCCCGCCGTCGGCAGGCCTCGATCAGGTCCGGCTGCTCGGCGCGCACCGCGTCGCCGGCGAGGAAGACGGCGGAGAGATAGGCGCCGAGCGCGACGGCGAGGACTCCGACGTAGAGCGACGTCTCGTTCGTCCAGCTGTCCCAGGGATCGCCGCCGCCCGGCGGTGCCGGCACCTGGCCGGAGACGATCGCGCCCACGGTAGCCCCGAAGAAGAACGGGACGAGGACCGAGGAGAGCGCGAACGTCGCGCCGAGCGCTCGCGCCTCGCCGATCGTGGCCGCCTCCCCGCGCAGCGCGAACGCGGCCCCGCGGAAGATGATCCCTACCGCTGCGAGGAAGAGCGGCACATAAAGCGTCGACATCACGGTCCCGAACGCGGTCGGAAAGCCGGTCCAGAAGATCACGAGGACGAAGATCAGCCAGACGTGGTTCGCTTCCCAGACGGGGCTCATCGAGCGTTTGATCAGGCCACGGATCCGCGCGCCGCGTCGTGCACCGCCCGCGGTCAGGTCCCAGAAGCCGGCGCCGAAGTCGGCGCCGCCGAGGACCGCGTATGCGGTGATGCCGGCGACCAGGACGGCGGTGACGAGGTCGACGGCCGTCACGCCGCGGCCTCCTCCGGGAGCTCCCGCTCGATCGGCTGGCGCGCCAACCGCCGCAGGAGGACGAGAACGATCGTCGCCAGGCCGAGGTAGGTGAGCGCGAGCGCGGCGTAGCCGACCGGGATCCCCTCGGCACCCGTGACCGCGTCCTCGGTTCGCATCACGTCGTAGACGATCCACGGCTGGCGCCCCACCTCCGTCGTGATCCAGCCGGCAATCAGCGCGCAGAGCGAGAGCGGCCCGGCGAGGATCACGGCGCGGTAGAACCACCGCGAGCGTGGCAGCCGCGCCTTGCGCCACCAGACGAAGAGATAGAGGAGACCCAGCAGGGCCATCGCGCTGCCGGCGAAGACCATCACCGTGAACGCGTTACGCACGACGCCCACCGGCGGTTGGTCGCGCTCGGGCACCGCGTCGAGCCCCTGGACGGTCGCGTTCGGATCGTGGAAGGCGAGCAGCGAGAGCATGTCGGGGATCGTGATCCCGCCGTAGATCTTGTCGTCGACGTAGACGCCGCCGAGCGTGAACGAGGCGCTCTTCGTCGTCTGCTCGAGTCCCTCGAACGCGGCGAGCTTGGTCGGCTGGTGTTCGGCGACCTCGCGCCCGGCCCAGTCGCCGTAGAGGAGCTGGACGCAGATCGCGAGGCTCGCGACAGTGAGCGGGATGATCAGCGCCGCGCGGTGGTAGGCGTCGCGCCTGCCGCGCAGCCACGCGGTCGCGTAGACCCCGGCGACGATGAACCCGGAGACGACGAAGCCAGCCATGTACATGTGCATGACCTCGTGCCAGAAGAAGTCGTTGAACAGAGCGGCGAGTGGATCGACGTTCGTCACCTGGCCGCTGCTTGAGATGTCGAACCCCGTCGGGTTGTTCATCCAGCCGTTCACAGCGATCACCATGAACGCGCCGGCGAAGCCGGTGATCACGATCGGGATCCCGGTCAGGAAGTGGGTGCGCGGCTTCAGCCGATCCCAGCCGTACACGTAGATCGCGACGAAGATCGCCTCGACGAAGAACGAGACGCCCTCGAGCGCGAAGGCGAGCCCGAACACCTCGCCGAAGTTGGCCATCCATTCCGGCCACAGGAGGCCGAGCTCGAACGAGAGGATCGTCCCGGTGACGACGCCGACGGCAAACAGGATCAGCATCACCTTCGACCAGCGCTTGGCGATCTGGCGGTAGACGGGCTTGCCTGTCCGCATGTGGAGCGCCTCGCAGAAGAGGATGATCGCCGGGAACGAGATCCCGAAGCAGACCAGCGGGATGTGAACGCCGAGGGAGAGCGCCTGCATCTGGCGCGCCTCGAGCAGGTAGGACTGGTCGACGGCCGTGAACGCGTCGGCGATCGGGAGCAGTGACCCGGTCACGCCCGGAGCCTATGGGTGGCCGGGCGCACGCGCACTACGATCCTCACGATGACGGACCGAATCCGCTTCGACGACGACGACCTCGTGCCATGCGTGATGCAGGACTGGGCGACGGGGGAGGTGCTCACACTCGCGTATATGAACGCGGATGCCCTGAGGCTCACGCGCGAAACCGGCGAGGTCCACTTCTGGAGCCGCTCGCGCGGGGAGCTGTGGCGAAAGGGCGAGAGCTCCGGGAACGTCCAGCGCCTGCGCCAGCTCCGCTACGACTGCGACGCCGACGCGCTCGTCGCGCTGGTCGATCCGGCGGGCCCCGCATGCCACACCGGCAACCGCTCGTGCTTTTACCGCGACCTCGACGGCGGTGAGCAACCGGAGCCGGCGTCCTACGAGGCGCTCGCGGAGCTCTCGCGAACGCTCGACGCCCGCCGGGCCGAGCGCCCGCAGGGCTCCTACACGGTCGAGCTGCTCGACGATCCGGAGCGGATCGGCGCCAAGGTCAGGGAGGAGGCCGACGAGGTGGCGCGCGCCGCGTCGGGCGAGTCGGACGAGCGCGTCGTCGAGGAGGCGGCTGACGTCCTCTACCACCTCGAGGTCCTGATGCTGTCGCGCGACGTTCCCCTGACCGCCGCGCTCGAGAAGCTCAATGACCGGCGTCGCTGAGCTGGGCGCCGGGCTCGAACCCGATCTCGCCCGCGCCCGCGAGCTGGCGCGCGAGGCGAACGTGATCCCGGTCTCCTACCGGTTCATCGACGACTGCGAGACGCCCGTATCCGCCTTCCTCAAGCTGCGCGAGGCCTTGCCCGGCCCCGCGTTCCTGCTCGAATCGGCCGAGCAGGGCCGTCTGGGGCGTTACTCGTTCCTCGGCTTTCGCCCGCGGCTCGAGCTGCGTTGGGCCGGGGGGATCCTGAGCGAGACGCGCGACGGCGACCGTGCCGATCGCGAGGCGCCGGACCCGTACGGCGAAGTCGCAGAGATCCTCGGAGCGTTCGAGGTCGCCGCCCCCGAGGGCCTGCCGCCGTTCGCCGGAGGCGCGGTCGGGTTCTTCGGCTACGACCTCGTCCGGACGGTGGAGCCCCTCGGCCCGCCGAACCCCGACCCGCTCGGGCTGCCGGACATGGCGCTCATGCTCTGCGAGCTGATGCTGTCCTTCGATCACCAGCGCCACGAGGTCACTGTCCTCGGATACGCGTTCTGTGACTCGGAGGACGACGTCGCCGCCGCGTACGACCGCGCCCTCGCCCTGATCGACAGCGCCCGCGATGCCCTCGCCGGTCCGGTGCCGCCGCCCCCCGCCCGCCCGGCGCTCGAGGACGTCCCCACCGCGCCGGGCTCGTTCGAGCCCGACGGTGTGGCCGGGCCCTGGCGGTCGAACCTCTCGCGCGAGCACTTCGAGTCGAACGTCGCGCGGATCATCGAGTACGTGCATGCCGGCGACGCCTTCCAGGTCGTCCCCTCGCAGCGGTTCACCGCGCCGGCGCCCGTCGAGGCGTTCTCGATCTATCGCGGGCTGCGCACGGTCAACCCCTCGCCGTACATGTACTTCCTCGAGTTCGGCGACTTCCAGATCGCTGGCGCCTCGCCCGAGCCGCTCGTCAAGGTGAGCGGCCGGCGGGCGGAGACGCGGCCGATCGCCGGCACGTATCCGCGTGGCGCGTCCGAGGAGGAGGACCGGCGCCAGGCCGCTGCGCTCCTCGCCGACCCGAAGGAGCGCGCGGAGCACGTGATGCTGGTCGACCTCGGGCGCAACGACCTCGGCCGGGTGTGCGAGTACGGCACCGTGTCGGTCGACGAGTACATGATCGTCGAGACCTACTCGCACGTTTTCCACATCGTGAGCCAGGTATCCGGGACCCTGCGCGACGGGGTGGGGGCGATGGACGCGCTGCGGGCGGTGCTTCCGGCGGGGACGCTGTCGGGGGCGCCGAAGGTGCGCGCGATGCAGATCATCGACGAGCTCGAGACCCAAAAGCGCGGCTCCTACGGGGGCGCCATCGGCTACCTGAGCTTCACCGGCGACCTCGACACGGCGATTCACATCCGCACGGCGGTGGTGAAGGACGGCCTTGTCCACGTGCAGGCCGGCGGGGGCACGGTCGCCGACGCGAAGCCGGACTACGAGTACCGCGAGAGCGTCTCGAAGGCGAAGGCGATGTTCCAGGCCGTCGAGCTGGCGGCGAGCCAGCCGGATTGGGCTTAGCGATGGATGTCCTAATGATCGACAACTACGACTCGTTCACGTACAACCTCGTCCAGTATCTGGGCGAGCTCGGCGCCGAGGTCGACGTGGTCAGAAACGACAAGGCGACGGTCGCCGAGCTGCTCGAGCGCCGTCCCGACCGGCTGGTGGTCTCACCCGGCCCGTGCACGCCCAGCGACGCCGGGATCTCGATCGAGGCCTCCCGCGCCTTCCCCGAGGCGGGGGTCCCGACCCTCGGCGTCTGTCTCGGCCACCAGGCGATGGTCGAGGCGTTCGGCGGCCGCACCGTGCGCGGCGAGCCGATCCACGGCAAGGACGCGGAGGTCGAGCACGACGGCCGCGGCCTGTTCGACGGCATCCCGAACCCGCTCCGCGCCGGGCGCTACCACTCGCTCGTCGCCGACCCCGGCCTGCCGCCGGAGCTCGAGCGCACTGCGAGCTACGGCGACGTGGTGATGGCCGTCCGCCACCGCGAGCTTCCCGCGGAGGGCTTCCAGTTCCACCCCGAGTCGGTGTTGACGCCCGACGGCAAGCGCCTGCTCGCCAACTTCCTCGGCAGCTGAAGACGACGAGCGCATGCGAGACTCCGCGCCCGATGCCGAACGACATCCTCACGCGCGCGATCGATGAGGTGGCCTCGGGCGCGCACCTGACCGCCGACCACGCGTCGGCCGTCCTCGACGAGGTGATGGAGGGCCGGGCGGGGGAGGTCCAGACGGCCGCGTTTTTGATCGCGCTGCGGGCGAAGGGGGAGACGGTCGCGGAGCTCGTCGGCCTGGCGCGGACGATGCGCAGGTTGGCCGCCTCGGTCGACGCGCCGCGCGACGACCTGGTGGACACCGCGGGCACCGGCGGCGGCCCCTCGACCTTCAACATCTCGACCACCGCGGCGCTGGTCGCGGCGGGCGCAGGCTGCGCGGTCGCCAAGCACGGCAACCGCTCCAGCACGAGCCGCAGCGGCTCGGCCGACCTGCTCGAGGCGCTTGGGGTGCGGATCGATCTCGGCCCGGACGCCGTCGCCGACTGCATTGCGGAGGTCGGGTTCGGGTTCATGTTCGCGCCGCGACACCACGCTGCGATGAAGCACGTCGTGCCGGTCCGCCAGGCGCTCGGCGTGCGCACGATCTTCAACTTCCTCGGGCCGCTCACCAACCCGGCCACCGCGATGCGGCAGCTTCTCGGCGTCTCCGATCGCCATTACCAGGAGACGATCGCCGAGGCACTCGTCGGGCTCGGCTGCGAGCGCGCGCTCGTCGTCTCGGGCGACGACGGGATCGACGAGATCTCGATCGGTGGCCGGACGCGCGTGATCGAGGTCGCCGACGGCGGCACGGAGGAGTGGTTCCTCACCCCGGAGGACCTGGGCATCCAGCGGGCCGAGCTTCCCGCGATCGCCGGGGGGACCCCGGCCGAGAACGCCGCTGTCGTGCGGGGCGTGCTGGAAGGCGATTCGGGCCCGGCTCGGGACGTGGTGGCGCTGAACGCCGGCGCGGCGATCATGGTCGCGGGGGGCGCGCACGACCTGCCGGCGGGCGTCGAGCGCGCCCACGAGACGATCGATTCGGGCGCCGCGCTCGGCGTGCTCGAGCGGCTGCGGGTGCTGAGCGGCGAGCTCTCGGCGGCCTGATCCCAGCTACCCTGCTGCGAGCATGAGCAGGCTCGAAGAGCTCGTGGGGGCGGCGCGAGAGGACGTCGAGGAGCGCAAGCGGCGGGTGCCGGTCGAGCAGCTCCGCGGCGCGATCGGGACGCTGAGCGGCTCGCGGCCGTTCCGCGAGGCCCTCGTGCGACCCGGGGTGTCGCTGATCGCCGAGTTCAAGCGCCGCTCTCCGAGCGTGGGCGAGATCGCGGCCGACCCAACGGTCGCGGAGGTGTGCGCCGCCTATGAGCGCGGCGGCGCCGCGGCGCTCTCCGTGCTCACCGACCAGCGCAACTTCGGCGGCTCGCTCGAGGACCTGCGGGCGGCGCGGGCCGCGTCGGGCTTGCCGATCCTCCGCAAGGACTTCATCGTCGAGCCCTACCAGCTATATGAGGCGGCGGTGAACGGCTCCGACGCCGTCCTCCTGATCGTCGCGGCGCTCTCGGACGAGGACCTCCGCACGTTGTATGAGGAGGCGCGTTTGCTCGACCTCGACTGCCTGGTCGAGGTGCACGACGAGCGCGAGCTCGAGCGGGCGCTGGAGGTGGACGCGGACGTGCTCGGGATCAACAACCGGGACCTGCACGACCTCACCGTCGACCTGGAGACGACCGTCGAGCTGATCGTCGACGTCCCGGCCGGCAAGACGGTGGTCTCGGAGTCCGGCTACGACCACTGGGAGCAGCTCTCCGAGCTCGAGCGGATCGGCTGCGATGCCGTTCTGATCGGGGAGACGCTGATGCGCTCCGGCGACCCAGAGGCGGCGGTTCGGGACCTCACGCGCGACGACGAGCGCACCCGCGAGCACTACATGGACCGCGCGGCCGAGGGCCGCTGAGCGGCCGTCACCTGGATCCTTAGGCTCGCTTTCGCTTCCGCTTAGGGCGGTTTAGGCAAGCCCCGCAATCCTGGGGCGCATGATGAAGCGCTTGAGGACACCGTTCGCCTCCGCCGTCGCCGGAGGGCTCGTCGTGGGCCTGCTCGGATGGGCCGCGATCGCCGCCGGCTGGGTCCAGGGGGACGACACCACCACGACCACCACGGTGAGCGCGCCGGCGGGCTCGACGGCCCAGCCGGCCGCCGACGAGACCGGGAAGGCGCTCTCCGTCAACCAGATCTACACCGACGACGCCCCTGGCGTCGTCTACATCGAGGCGAAGCAGGCCGCGCAGCCCTCGCCGTTCAACCCCTTCGGGCAATCTGGCGGCGGCACCGCCACGGGCTCCGGATTCGTCTACGACGACCAGGGCCACATCCTCACCAACGAGCACGTCGTCGCCGGCGCCGACCAGGTGACGGTCCGGGTCGGAGGCGAGGATGGCGACACGTACGACGCGAAGGTGGTCGGCGAGGACAAATCCACCGACGTCGCGGTGCTCCAGGTCAGCGACGGTGTCGACCAGCTCCAGCCGCTCGAGCTCGGTGACTCCGCCGACGTGAAGGTCGGCGATCCGGTCGTCGCGATCGGCAACCCGTATGGCCTCGACCGCTCGGCCACAGCCGGCATCGTCTCCGCCGTTCAGCGGGAGATCAATGCCCCCAACGGCTTCACGATCACCAATGCGATCCAGACCGACGCGCCGATCAACCCCGGTAACTCCGGTGGCCCGCTGCTCGACGCCGAGGGCAAGGTGATCGGAATCACGTCGCAGATCGAGTCCGGCGGCGGCTCGGAGGGCAACGTCGGGATCGGCTTCGCCGTGCCGATCGACACCGTGCGCGAGATCGCCCAGCAGCTGATCTCCGACGGTGAGGTCCAGCATGCATTCCTCGGGATCAGCGGCGGGGATCTGACGCCCGAGGTCGCGGACGTGCTCAACCTCGACGTCGACCACGGCGCGATCGTGCAGTCCGTCGTTCCCGACAGCCCCGCGGACAAGGCGGGGATCGAGGCCGGCGACGCGACGGTGAACGTCGGCGGGCAGCGGATCCGCGCCGGAGGCGATGTGATCACCGCCGTCGACGGCAACGAGGTGAGCGGGATGGACGATGTGATCACCGCCGTCGATTCGAAGAATCCGGGCGACAGCCTTGCGCTCACGCTCCTGCGCGGCGGGCAGGAGCGAACCGTCAGCGTCGAGCTGGCGGACAGACCCGCGCAGGCACGCGGCTAACCCCAGCGCCAGCGCCCTAACCTTTCCCGCGAGATGCGGGTGAAGTTCTGCGGGATCACGAGGATCGAGGACGCGCGCGAGGCCGCGCGCCTCGGCGCTTGGGCGATCGGGCTCAACCACTGGGAGCGCAGCCCGCGGCGCTGCGATCCTCAGGTCGCGACCGAGATCAGCGCCGAGCTGCGCCGCAGCGTGCAGGTGGTGGGGGTATTCGTCAACGCGACCCTCGACGAGCTCGCCCGCCACGCCGAGGACGAGCAGCTCGCAATGCTCCAGCTCCACGGGGACGAGGGGCCGGACTTCTGCCGCGAGGCCGCGCGTCGCACGGGATGCAAGGTGATCAAGGCGCTGCGCGTCCACAGCACCGCGGACGTGCAGGCCGCCGAGACCTACCGCACCGACTTCCACCTGCTCGACGCCCACCGCCCGGGCGCCCCTGGCGGGACCGGTGAGAGCTTCGACTGGGAGATTGCCGCCGCGCGGCGCTCCGCGGTCCCGTTCATCCTCGCCGGCGGGCTCAGCCCCGACAACGTCGCGACTGCGATCGAGCTCGCGCAGCCGTACGCGGTCGACGTCGCGAGCGGCGTCGAGTCCGATCCCGGGATCAAGGACCACGTGCTGATGACGGCATTCATGGAGAGGGCGCAGGCGGTCGCCGCCGAGCGTCCGGCGGTCCCGAGGTGAGCTCCGTCGTCGAGGAGCGCTTCGGCCCCTACGGGGGACGGTTCGTCCCCGAGGTCCTGATCGCGGCGCTCGATGAGCTCACGGTCGCGTGGGGCGAGGCGCGGGACGACGCCGCGTTTCGCGACGAGCTCGATCGGCTGCTGCGCGACTTCGTCGGCCGCCCGACGCCGCTTTATCTCGCCCAGCGGCTGTCGGAGCGCGTGGGCCGGCGCGTCTACCTGAAGCGCGAGGACCTCGCCCACACCGGCGCCCACAAGATCAACAACGCCGTCGGCCAGGCGCTGCTCGCGAAACGGATGGGCAAGCCGCGGGTGATCGCCGAGACCGGGGCGGGCCAGCACGGCGTGGCCACGGCGACGGCCTGCGCGTTGCTCGGGCTCGAATGCGTCGTGTACATGGGCACCGAGGACATGCGCCGCCAAGCCCCGAACGTGGAGCGGATGCGGCTGCTCGGCGCGGAGGTCGCTCCTGTCGAGGCCGGAGCGAGGACGCTCAAGGAGGCCGTCAGCGCCGCGATCCGCGACTGGGTTACCAACGTTGCCAACACCCATTACATCATCGGCTCCGCGGTCGGACCGGCCCCCTACCCCGCGCTCGTGCGCGACCTGCAGCGCGTGATCGGCGACGAGTCGCGCGCCCAGGCGCTCGCAGCGGAGGGATCGCTCCCGGTGCGGGTGATCGCCTGCGTCGGTGGCGGCTCGAACGCGATCGGCACCTTCATGCCGTTCCTCCAGGACGAGGCCGTCGAGCTGGTCGGGGTCGAGGCCGGCGGCGAGGGGCTCGACGGCGCCCGCCACGGCGCCTCGCTGAGTGCGGGGCGTACCGGCGTTCTCCACGGCGCCCTCTCCTCGGTGCTCGCCGACGAGGAGGGCCAGATCCTCGAGGCGCACTCGGTCTCGGCCGGCCTGGACTACCCCGGCGTCGGGCCCGAGCACGCCCATCTGCGCGACACGGGCAGGGTGCGGTACGAGGCCGTCACCGACGACGAGGCGCTCGGAGCCTTCGGCGAGCTGGCGCGGCTCGAGGGGATCATCCCGGCACTCGAGCCCGCGCACGCTATCGCCTGGCTCCTCCAGAACGCCGGTAAGGGCGCTGGATACGACGTCTTGACCCTCAGCGGCCGCGGAGACAAGGACCTCGCCGAGGTGGTCGAGCGTCTCGGCGCCGATGGCTGATCGGATCGGTGCCGCGTTCGACGCGGCGAGGGGGGAGGGCCGGGCCGCCCTGATGCCCTACATGATGGGCGGCTTTCCGAACCCGGACTCTTCCAGCGCTGTCGCCGACGCCTACGTCGAGGCCGGCGCCGACGTGATCGAGCTCGGGATCCCGTTCTCGGATCCGCTCGCGGACGGGCCGGTGATCCACGCGGCGGCCACGCGGGCACTTCAGGCGGGGGCGACGCTCGAGTCGGTGCTCGAGGTTTGCGCCGGGATCGCGGACCGCGTGCCCGTGGTCGCGATGACGTACGCGAACATGGCGCTCGCGCGGGGCCCAGAGCGATTCGCGCGGGCGCTCGCGGACGCCGGCGCCGCCGGCGCGATCGTCCCCGACCTGCCGATCGAGGAGGGCGGCGAGATCGCCGAGGCGCTCCGGGGTGCCGGCCTCGCGCTCGTTCCGCTCGTGGCGCCGACAACGCCCTCGGAGCGCCGGACGCGGATCTGCGCCGCGGCCGACGGCTTCGTCTACGTCGTCTCCGACACGCGGACGACCGGCGAGCGGGATCGGCTCCCGGCTGAGGTGGGCGAGCTGGTCGAGGCGACGAAGGCAGACGCCCCCGTCCCGGTGGCGGTGGGGTTTGGGATCGGCACTCCGGAGCAGGCGGCGGAGGTCGGACGGGTTGCGGACGGCGTGATCATCGGCTCGCGGCTGGTTCGCGCCGTCGGGGAGGCGGCGGACACGCCCGCGGCGACTGCGGCGGTGACCGAGTTCATCGCAGCGGCGCGCGCCGCGCTGGCCCGTTGAAGGGGTAGATTCCCGGCCGTGCGCCTGCTGGTTTTCACGGTCGTGGGGCTGGTCTTGATGGTGATCGCATACGCCTTCTCGCTCGGCGGGACGGTCGCCGCCCTGATCTTCCTGTTCGTCCTGTTCAACGGCGTGCTCGACCGCTGGGCGCAGCCGTTGTTCGAGCGGCTCCGGCCCTAGTGCACTGAAGCCGATGCGGCTCGAGCCGCTCCCGCCGAGCTTCGCCGCGACCCGAGGCGCGCTCCACCGCGTCGCCGAGGAGATCGTCGCGGCGGCGCGCAAGCCGCACAACGAGATCGCGCTCACGCACACGCCGGGCGGCTTCGGCACGCCGCCGTTCTCCCTCGACGGCCACTCGATCCAGGTTCGGGTCGACGGCGTCGACCTCGTCGTGCTCGAGGACGAGGCGGAGCGACGCATGCGGCTGACGAGCCTGGCCGAGGCGGCGGAGTTCGTGGGCGAGGAGCTCTTCCCGGCGGGTCTGCCGGAGGATCGGTCGTCCCTCGACATCGACCCCGCGGCCGCCCGGCGGCTCGGGGAGCTCTACGCGTTCGGGACCGAGGCGCTCGAGAGCTTTCGCTCGCGCGTGGATCCGGCGGCCGACGCGACCCCGGCGATCGTGTGGCCGGAGCACTTCGACATCGCGATCGAGGCGGGTGTGGAGGCGGACGGCCGGCGCGCGACCTACGGCATCTCGCCCGGCGACGAGGAGCATTCCGAGCCCTACGCGTACGTCGCTCCGTGGACGGCGCCGCCGTCGGGGCCGCTCTGGAATGCGACCGGCTTCACCGGCGCCGAGCTCCCGTACGCGGAGCTCGCCGCCGCTTCGGATCCCGTCGCGGAGGCCGTGGAGTTCATGGCGGTCCGGCGAAGCGCGCTCGGCTAAGGTGCGCGCGTGCGTTTCGGCGTTCTGACCGGTGGCGGAGATTGCCCCGGTCTCAACGCAGTGATCCGGGCGATCGTCCGCAAGGGGGTGGGGGAGTACCGCCACGAGTTCGTCGGCTATCGCGACGGCTGGCGCGGACCGCTCGAGGGAGACTCGCGGGCGCTCGGGATTCCGGAGGTCCGCGGGATCCTGCCGCGCGGGGGCACGATCCTCGGCTCCTCCCGCACGAATCCGATCAAGGAGGACGGCGGCGCTGAGCGGATCGCCGCGAACCTCGAGCGCGACGGGGTCGACGGCCTGATCGTGATCGGCGGCGAGGACACCCTCGGCGCCGCGCAGAAGCTCAACGAGAACGGCGTCAACGTGATCGGGGTACCGAAGACGATCGACAACGACCTCGGCGCCACGGACTACACGTT
>DATHAL010000003.1:0-4744 GCA_035296705.1 Solirubrobacterales bacterium | reverse complement strand
ATGGTGAGCGCCACAAGCAGCATAAGTACCTTAGACATCCGTTCCTCCTTCAGGAACACGCGTTCATCGGGCGTCGGAGTGTTGGGACCGCGCACCCGATCTTTACCGCGCCTTTATTACACGCCGGGCAGATGACTCCTTCCCCGAGGCGTAGACTGCTGTCAAACCGCAAGAGAGCGCCCCGGCGGCGCAAACACGCCCCGGGGCCCGGCACCGGAATTGGAGGTTCCGATGCAATCTCAAGATAACCCGAGCCCCGGCTCAACACTCACCTGCGACGGCCGCTGATGGCCGCCGGCATCCGCACCCGCCACGGACGCTCGTGCCGCTCGCGCGACGGCGGGCGCTGTAACTGCTCGCCGTCTTATGAGGCGTGGGTCTACTCGAAGCGGGACGACAAGAAGATCCGCAGGACGTTCAAGTCGCTGGCCGAGGCGAAGGGCTGGCGGGGCGATGCTGAGGGTGCGGTCCGCAAGCGCACCGTCCGGGCGCCGTCGAAGGTGACGCTCGCCGAAGCTGCCGCAGAGTGGCTCGAGGGCGCCAAGGCCGGCACCATCCGCAACCACTCGGGGGATCGCTTCAAGCCGAGCACCCTCCGCAACTATGAGGATGCCCTGCGACTGAGAGTCCTCGACGACCTCGGAGCAGTGCGGCTCGAGGAGATCACGAAGGCTGATCTCCAACTGTTTGCCGATCGGCTTCTGGAACGCGGACTGAGCGCGAGCACGATCCGGGTCACGCTCGCGTCGCTGCGCGTGATCTACTCGCGTGCGCTCGACCGCGGCCACGTCGCCGTCAACCCGACCGCGGGACTCAAGCTCCCTGCCCCTCGAGGGAGACGGGAGCGGATCGCTGATCCCGCGGAGGCCGTAGCGCTTCTAGCCACCCTGCCCGAGCACGACCGAGCGCTGTGGGCAACGGCCCTGTTCGCAGGACTCAGGCTCGGCGAGCTGCGGGCGCTGCGGTGGCAGGACGTGGATCTTGGCGAGGGCGTGATCCGGGTCAAGCGCTCGTGGGATCCGAAGGCGGGCGAGATTGAGCCGAAGAGTCGAGGCGGTCGGCGCACCGTCCCGATCTCCAAGAGGCTCGGTGATCCCGAGCGAGAGGGCTACCTGTACCTGCACCGCATCCGAGCGAACGACCCAGACGGGCTCGTCTTCGGGAACGGCTCTCGGCCGTTCGCTCCGGCCACGGTCAGACAACGTGCTTTGCGTGCGTGGGCGCGGGCGGGGCTGGAACCGATCGGGCTGCACGAGGCTCGACACACCTACGCCTCTATGTGCATCGCCGCGGGCGTCAACGCCAAGACGCTCTCGATCCGGATGGGCACGCGAGCATCACGATCACGCTTGACGTCTACGGGCACCTGATGCCCGGCAACGAGGCCGAAGCCGCCGACCTTCTCGACGCCTATCTGGATCGGTGCCTCGGGGATGCATGAGAATCCGCGTACTGGCGCATCCACTGGCGCATTTCTGCCCGCGCGACCTGACGGGAGCGATGAGTCCGATGCTCCGCAACGGTCTAGAACGTCAGTAGCCATGCGGGAAACACCCTCCCGCCAACGAGAGGATGCATCATGCTCAAGCCACGCATAACGCCGAACCTGTGGTTCGACACCGAGGCCGAGGAGGCCGCCGAGTTCTACACGTCGATCTTCGCCAACTCGCGCATCGTCCACACCGCCCGCTACACCGAGGCCGGCCCGCGCGAGGCGGGCATGGTTATGGTCGTCGAGTTCGCGCTCGACGGTCAGCGGTTCGTCGGCATCAACGGCGGCCCGCAGTTCAAGTTCGACGAGGCGGTCTCGCTCCAGGTCAACTGCGAGACCCAGGAGGAGGTCGACTACTACTGGGAGAGCCTGACCGACGGCGGCGAGGAAGGGCCGTGCGGCTGGCTCAAGGACCGCTACGGGCTCTCGTGGCAGGTCACACCGAGGGGGATGGACGAGCTCTTCTCCGATCCGGACCCGACGCGCGCCGAGCGCGCCATGCGGGCGATGTTCGAGATGAAGAAGCTCGACCTCGCCGAGCTGCGCCGCGCGGCCGATGGCGTTCCGGCCGGGACCGGGTAGCTCGGCGGGGCCCTTGCGTCAGCCCTCGCGGGCTAGGCGCTCGGCCACGACCGCGAGCTCGCGCAGGTCCTCGAGATGGTCGAGCGAGGCGAACACGCGCCGATCGTCGAGATCGAGGTAGGCGTGGACGAGGAGGTTGCGGAGACCCGCCGCCTGTCCTAGGCGCTCGGCCAGCGGGCGGTCGAGCACGCCGCTCTCGGCCAAGCTGAAGAAGACATCGGCGTAATCGGTCGGCGGTCGAGCCGACACCTCGCTGACGAGTTGCGCTCCGATGTCGATGCACGCCTGGATCGCGAGCTGGACCCGCCGCTCCGTCGCCGCGCGAAGCCCCTCGTCCGCCAGGTAGACCTCGAGGCCCGCTCCCCGCGCCTGCTCGAGTTGCTCGAGCAGGCGCTCGAGTCGCTCGAGACGCGCTTCGAGGCGCTCAGCGTCGACCAAATCTCCCGTCCTCCATCCGCCTCCTCATGCCGGCCGCCAGTGTCTCGCGGAGCGCGGCGGTGTCGAGGTAGTCGAGCAGCGCGCGCGGCTCGAGCCTGATGCGCGCGCGCGGAATCCGGTCGAGGATCCGGCGGCCGTCCCGCATGGCGCGATGGCAAACCAGGAGCGGCGCATCGTTGAGCAATGACGAGGTCCACCTCGCTCGTTCCGAGCGCCCCCATCGCCGAGACCGCAAGCTCGTTGGCGACCGTCGCTCGCTCATCCGCCGACAACTCGGGCCGCAGCCACACCGCCACGTCGATGTCCGACAGCGGCCCGGCGGTGCCTGTCGCCTGAGATCCGATCAGGCTCGCCGCCGCCACTTCCTCACGATCGAGCGCTGCGGCGAGCCGCTCCCTCGCCGCGTCATCCACCGGCGGAACGGAAGCCTGCTCGTCGACCTTGGCCATGCCGACATGGTCGCCGATCCGGCGGATCCGACGGCGAAGCCGCTCAACGCCGTGTGGCGATCCCGTCTACCGATCCCGCCCCGCAGGAGGCGATCGGAGCCTCGCTCACATGCTCCACCAACAGCTCCCGTGGTACATCGGCGGGCCGATCCTCGGGCTGTGCGTGGTGGCGATGCGGCTGCTCATCAACCGGCGTTTGGGCGTGACCGGCGGCTACTCGGAGATCGTCGAGCGCGTCGGGCAGCGGAGACTCGCGGTCGGCTGGCGGGGCTGTTCCTGATCGGCGTCGTCGCCGGCGGCCTCGTGTTCGCGCTCCTCGCCGGCGGCCCCGGGTTCGCTGGCTACGGCTGGCTCACGGAGACCTTCGGCGAGGCCAACGTGGTCGTCATCGGCGCGATCCTCGTGGTGGCCGGCGCCCTCGTCGGTTACGGCGCGAAGCGCTCGGGCGGCTGTACCTCGGGGCAACGGACTGAGCGGCAACGCGATGGGCTCGCCGGCGAGCCTCGCCGCCACGGCGACCTTCTTCGTCACGGCGATCGCCGTGACCTTCGCGATCAACGCGGTGGTCTGAGTGGCCGAGCGAGTCGTCGGAGCGCTGATCGGCGTGGTCTTCGGCGTCGTCCTGTCGTGGACCGCGCTCATCGACCCCGACACGATCCGCTTCGGCCTCCTGTTCGAGGACCTCTACCTGATCCTGGTCTTCGCCGCCGCGGTGACGACCGCGTTCGTCGGCTCGCAGGTCCTGCGCCGCCTCCATCCGCGTGTGCTCGTCAACCGCGAGCGGGTCGAGTGGATGACCGAGCGCCCCGAGCGGCGGCACCTCACGGGCGCCGCGCTCTTCGGGACCGCTGGGCGATCGCCGGCGCGTGCCCCGGCCCGATCGCCGCCCAGCTCGGCGGGGGCGTGTGGTGGAGCGTGTTCACCCTCGTCGGCCTGGTGATCGGGATCGTGCTCTTCCTACGGCTCGAGCGGCGGCGGAAGACCGACGACGCGGGCGAAGGGCGCAAGCCGAGTCGGGCGTCGGCCGGCCGCGCGCGGCCCGCCGACGCGCGCGCCTAACGGACGCTAGCCCCGCCTATGGTGGCGCCGGCGTGCCTTCCGCCCCGCCGGCGCGACCCTGAGGCGACCCGAGGGTGCGGGCCCCATCCGCCACGCCCGCACCCCCGGTCCCCTGTCGCCGCCTCAGTGGATCCCGCACTCGGTGCGCTCGGAGCCCTCCCAGCGGCCCTCACGCCCGACCCCCGGCTTCGTGCAGTGTGTGCAGCCGATCGACCCGTAGCCCCGGTCGTGCAGCTCGTTGTACGGAAGGTCGTGGCCGAGGATGTAGCTCCACACGTCGCGCTCGCCCCAGTCGGCGAGCGGATTGACCTTGTGCACCGCGCGCCGCGCGTCCCAGTCGAGCTTGGCCGCGCGGGCTCGGCCCGGCGACTGCTCGCGCCGCAGCCCGCTCACCCATGCCTCGACGCGGGTCAGCGCGTCCTCGAGCGGCGAGACCTTGCGCAGCGCGCAGCACGCCTCCGGGTCGCGCCTCCACAGCTCATCGCCGTGCAGGGCGGCCTGGCGCGCGGCGGTCGGCCCCTGGTACACGTCGATCTCGATCCCGAACCGCCGCTCGAGCGCCTCCCAGGTGGCGTACGTCTCCGGGAAGAAGAAGCCCGTGTCGAGCGTGAAGAAGCGCGCCTCGGGCTCGATCTCGAGCAGCATGTGGACGATCACCGAGGTCTCCTTCTGGAACGAGCACGCGACGTACAGGCTCGGGTGGAACCGCTCGACGGCGTGCTCG
>DATHAL010000002.1:0-60248 GCA_035296705.1 Solirubrobacterales bacterium | reverse complement strand
GGGAGATGCCGTAGGCGCTCTTGAAGCTCGAGGTGAAGGAGCCGACGCTGGTCAGCCCCACCGAGAGGCAGATCTCGAGCACCTGCCAGTCGGTGTTGCGAAGCAGCGCAGCGGCGCGCTCCAGCCGGCGCGTGAGCAGGTAGGTGTGGGGCGGCTCACCGAAGGCGCGCCGGAACTCGCGGCTGAAGTGGGCGCGCGAGAGCCCCGCGGCGCGCGCCATCTCGCTCACCGTGAGCGGCTCGGCGTACCGCGCGTCGGCGAGGTCCTTGGCGCGCAGCAGGTGGCGGGTAGTCGGTAGGTACTCCATCGCTCGTCGATAATGACCGGAACCGCGCTCCCGATTAAGCGCTCGGTTCTGGGCTCCTCGCTGCTGCGCTCCGGCCGCCCCTAGGATGCGCCGGACTTGCGCGTGGCCGTCGTCGACATGGGGACGAACTCGACGCGGCTTCTCGTCGCGGACGTCGTCGACGGCGAGGTGCGCGAGCTCGAGCGCCGCTCGACGGTGACCAGGCTGGGGCGCGGCGTCGACACGTCCGGGCAGCTCGCCGCGGAGGCGATCGAGGACGTCTGCGCCGTGGTCGGCGGCTACATCGACATCTACGAGCGCCTCGACGCCGAGGGGGTCAGCGCGATCGCGACGAGCGCGGTGCGCGACGCCGAGAACAGCGCCGTCTTCCTCGCCGAGCTCAGGGAGCGCTTCGCGCTCGACGCCACCATCCTCGACGGCGCCGAGGAGTCCCGGCTCACATACCTCGGCGCCTGCGCCGAGCGCCCGCCCGCCGACCGGACGCTCGTCGTCGACATCGGCGGCGGCTCGACCGAGCTCGTCCTCGGCGACGGGCCGCGGGTCGGCTTCTACGCGTCGCTTCAGGTCGGCACCGTGCGCCACACCGAGCGTTACGTGACCCACGACCCGCCCGAGGCGCATGAGCTCGAGCTGCTGGCCGCCGACGTGAGCTCCGAGATCGCCGCCGCGCTCGACGGCGCCGCGCCCGCGCATGCCAGCGTCGGCATCGGGGTCGCGGGCACGCCGACCTCGCTCGCGGCGATCGACCAGGAGCTCGAGCCCTATGACCCGGAACTCGTCCACGGCTACCGGCTCTCGCTCGGCTCGATTCAGCGCATGTGCTCGCAGCTCGCCGCGGTCCCGCTCGCCGAGCGTCGCGGGGTCCCCGGCCTGCACGAGGGTCGGGCGCCGACGATCGTCGCCGGCGTCGTCATCCTGATCCAGGTGATGCGGGCCTTCGGGCTCGACCAGCTCGAGGTCTCCGAGCACGACATCCTCTGGGGCGCGGCGCTCGAGGCCGCCGACGGCTTACCTCGCGCGTAATTGCGCGTCAGGCAACCGGGTGTACGCTGCCCCGTCAGGTGGCGAGCGAGACCGTGCACTACCGCACCTGTCCGTTCTGCGAGGCGACGTGTGGCCTCGAGGTGCGGATGCGGGGGGACGAGGTCCTCTCGGTCCGCGGGGATGAGGATGACGTCTTCAGCCGCGGGTTCCTCTGTCCGAAGTCACAGGGCCTGAAGCAGCTCCACGACGATCCCGACCGCCTGACGAAGCCGCTCGTGCGGCGCGACGGCGAGCTCGTCGAGGCGAGCTGGGAGGACGCCTTCGCCGCGGTGGACGCCGGGCTCTCGCGCGTGCTCGACGGCGGCGACCGCGACGCGGTCGCGGTCTACCTCGGCAACCCGAGCGCCCACAGCCTCGGCCCGACGCTCTACGGCCCCGCCCTCCTGCGCGCGCTGGGGACGAAGAACATCTACTCGGCGAGCACGGTCGACCAGATGCCCAAGCAGGTCGCGGCGGGGCTCATGTTCGGCAGTGGCCTCAGCGTGCCCGTCCCCGACGTCGACCGCACGGATCACCTGCTGATCCTCGGGGCGAACCCGCTCGTCTCGAACGGCTCGCTCCTCACGGCGCCGAACATGCGCGGCCGGATCCGCGCGATCCACGAGCGCGGGGGCAAGGTCGTGGTCGTCGATCCACGCCGCAGCCGCACCGCCCGCGAGGCGTCCGAGCACCACTTCATCCGTCCGGGTACCGACGCGCACCTCCTGTTCGCGATCGCCAACGTCCTCATCTCCGAGGGCCTCGCCGACCCGGGCCGCGCGGCCGAGGTCGCGACCGGCATCGGGGAGGTCGAGATGCTCGCGCGGCCGTTCACGCCGGACGCCGCGGCGGGCGTGTGCGGAATCGAGGCATCCGAGATCCGGCGCATGGCACGCGAGCTCGCCGCGGCGGAGCGCGCGGCGGTCTACGCGCGGATCGGCACCACGACGCAGCGCTTCGGGACCCTCGCCAGCTGGCTCGTCGACGTCCTCAACTACCTGACCGGCAACCTCGATCGCGAGGGCGGCGCGATGTGGCCCCTGGCCGCGATCGGGCAACGGAACGCCGCCGGCCGCGGCGGGGTCGGCAAGGGCGTCAAGGTGGGACGCTGGGCGAGCCGCGTGAGCGGCCGGCCGGAGGTCCTCGGCGAGCTCCCGGTCGTCTGCCTCGCGGAGGAGATCGCGACGCCGGGCGAGGGACAGGTCCGGGCGCTGATCACGGTCGCGGGCAACCCGCTCGTCTCCACTCCGGACGCCGGGGCGCTCGAGCGGGCGGTCGCGGACCTCGACTTCATGGTCTCCGTCGACATCTACGTGAACGAGACCACGCGCTACGCGGACGTCGTCCTGCCGGCACCGGAGCCGCTCGCGAAGGCGCACTACGACACCGCGCTCTACCAGCTCGCGGTGCGCAGCGTCGCCAACTACTCCGCGCGCTCGATCGACCCACCGCACGGACAGCCGCAGGAGTGGGAGATCCTCCTGCGCCTCGCCGCGATCGCCGCCGGCCAGGGAGCGGACGCCGACCTCGCGGCCTGGGACGAGCTCGTCGTCGCGACCCTGATCGGCCGCGACCTGGCGCTGCCGGGCTCGCGGATCGAGGGGCGCGAGCAGGACGAGGTCCTCGCTGAGCTAGGCGACCGCCGCGGCCCGGACCGGCTGCTCGACTTCATGCTCCGCGTGGGCCCGTTCGGCGACGGCTTCGGCGCCGACCCCGACGGCCTCACGCTGGCAAAGCTCGAGGCGACCCCGCACGGGATCGATCTCGGCGCGATGCGGCCGCGGCTGCCCGACGTGCTGCGAACGCCCTCCGGGAGGATCGAGCTCGCGCCGCCGGAGATCGTCGCCGACGTGCCGCGGCTCGAGGCCGAGCTGGGCTCCCGCGCCAACGGCCAGATGGTCCTGATCGGGCGCCGCCAGCTTCGCTCCAACAACTCCTGGATGCACAACCTGCCGGCCCTGGTGAAGGGCAAGGACCGTTGCACGATCCAGGTGAACCCGGCCGACGCCGAGCGCCTCGGCCTCCTCGAGGGAGGCGCCGCGCGTGTGACCTCGAGTGCCGGCGAGCTCGTCGGCCCCGTCGAGGTGACGGAGGACATCATGCCCGGCGTCGTCTCGATCCCGCACGGGTGGGGCCACGATGCCCCCGGCGTGCGGCTCGGCGTCGCCGCCGAGCATGCGGGCGTGAACTCGAACCTGCTCTCGCCGGTCGACGTCGACGTGCCGTCGGGCAACGCGGTCCTCAACGGGATCCCCGTCGAGGTCACCGCAGCCGATCGCGAGCCGGTCGCCGTCTGATCGAGACCGGATTTGGGGAGGCATACCGTCCCGAAATCCATTCTCGTTGGCGCCTTGACTTCAAGTTCAGTTGAACTTGTACCGTGGTCGCATGATGAACGACACAGACACCCTCGCAGCCACCGCCGACCTGGCGACGCCGGCGCTCCACGCATCTCCTCCCCAGACGCTGCCATTCGCGCCGTCGCTCGCCGTCCGCGCCTTCCTGCTCGAGCGGGACGCCGGGGACATCCTCCTCTACAGCAACACCGAGTTGCCGGAGTGGCTCGAGGCCTTTGGCCCGCCCTCGCGCCACTACCTCAACCACGGGCACGAGGCGATGTTCCCGGCCGTCCTCCGCGAGACGCCGCTTTTCGTCCACCGCGCGGATGCAGACGCCGTGGGCTTCACGATGCACGTGCGGGCGACGTTCTCGCGTCGGCACACGCTCGACGACGACTTCGAGGCGGTTCCGACGCCGGGCCATACGCCGGGCGCGACCGCCTACCTCTGGCAAGGCGGCGGGCGCCGCTACCTGTTCACGGGCGACACGATCCATCTCGACGGCGACGAGTGGCGCGCCGCGGTGCTGGGCTCGAGCGACCGCAACGCCTACCTGGAAAGCCTCGAGCTGCTCCGCGAGCTCGACTTCGACGTCTTGGTGCCGTGGGCGGCGAGCCGCGGCGCCGCGTACGTCGCGCCGACGGACCGCGTCGACGCGCGCCGGCGAATCGGCGAGATCATCGAGCGCGTCCGCGACGGGGCGACCGGCTGATGAGGGCGTTCACCGACCCCGAGCTCGACTTTCTGGACGAGACCCGCGCTCTCGCTCGCCTCGCCACGGTGGGAGCGGACGGCACGCCGCACGTCGTCCCGGTCGGCTGGGCACTCAACCCCGAGCTGGGCACGATCGAGATCCGTGGGCACGATCTCGAAGGGACGAAGAAGTTCCGCGACGTTCGCCGCAGCGGCCGTGCCGCCGTGGTCATCGACGACCTCGCGAGCGTCGATCCGTGGCGGCCGCGCGGCGTCGAGGTGCGCGGGCGCGCCGAGGCCCTCGATGGCAGCCGTCCGCTGATCCGCGTGCACCCTGAGCGCGTCGTCTCCTGGGGTCTCGAGCGCGCCGCCGCATAGCGCTGCCGCACCTGGGTAGCCCCCGAGTGTGATCGGAAAGCTCGCCTACGCGCTTGCCGTGAACCGGATCCTGTTCGGGATCGGCTACATCGTCGACCCGGCGCGCACGGGCGGCGGTTGGATCGGCCGCACCGCCAGGAAGCCGCAGACGGCTGTGTTCACGCGCGCCCTCGGGGCGCGCGATCTCGCCCTCGGCGCGGGCGCGCTGGCCGCGCTCGCCGGCCACCGCGACGCGCGCCCGTGGTTCGCCGCGCACGCGATCGCCGACGGGACCGATCTGGCGGCCACCGTCGCCGCCCGCGACGCGCTGCCGCGCTCGGGCTACCGCTTTGCGCTCGCGATGGCCGGCGCCTCGACCGCGATCGCGCTCGCGGCGGCGACCGCGACGGACGGGCGCGGCGGAGCGGCGTAGCCGCAGGCCCTGGGTACTCTGCCCGGATGGGCAAGGTCTTCGAGCGGATCGACGAGCACCAGCGCGACTGGATCGCGCGGCAGGCCCTCTTCTTCGTCGGCACGGCGCCGCTCGACGCCGACGGGCACGTGAACGTCTCTCCCAAGGGGCCGATCGGCAGCCTTCGCGTCCTCGACGATCGTACCGTCGCCTACCTCGACATCGTCGGGTCCGGGGCCGAGACGATCGCCCACCTGCGCGAGAACGGGCGGATCGTCGTGATGCTGTGCGCGTTCCAGGGGCCGCCGCGCATCCTGCGCCTGCACGGGCACGGCGAGGTCCTGACGCCGGGCGACCCCCCATTCGCCGAGCTGCTCGAGCGCTGCGCGTTCGACGAGCCCGCTACCGAGGAGGCACGGCGCTCGATCGTGGTCGTCCACGTCACCCGAATCGCCGACTCCTGCGGCTACGGCGTGCCACTGATGAGTTACGAGGGCGAGCGCGAGCACGCTCGCAAGTGGGCTGAAAAGAAGGTCCGGGTCGGCGGCCCCGAGGCGCTCCTCGACTATCAGCGCGCCAAGAACTCGGTCAGCCTCGACGGGCTGCCGGCGGTAGACGCCTGAGCACCGCTAGAGCCGCCGGGCGAGCCCCGGATAGAGGCGGATCAGCCCGTCGCCGTCGAGCTCGAGCTCGGCGGTGAAGCCCGCGAACTCGCCGTCCAGGCTTTCGAACCTGACTCGGCCCGGGCCGAGATGGGTATATCGCTGGCGCGCCCGGTGCACGCTAAGCTCCGGGACCGCGACCCAGGCGACCGTGATCTCGTGCTCGCCGGAGCCCCGGTGCAGGCCGTGCCTCAGGACCGGCATCAGGTTGGTGAGCGGCGAGAAGCCGAGGTCGCAGTCGAGCGCCCCCGCGAGCTCGTCGGGCCCGAGGACGAGCGAGCGCCGCCAGCCGTCGCCGCGCGCCTCGACCCGTAGCTCACGGGTGGTGAACCCGGGACCGCAGACGAGCTCGTAGTCGACCCGGTACGGCGCCTGCTCGACTCCGATCTGCGTCCCGCGCGCGCTCAGGGAATCGTCCTGGAGCTCGATCGTCGCCGCCTCGGCGCGCCACCCGTCGACGCCCTTCCAGATCGCCACGCGCTGCATGACCGTCGGTCGCGGCGGGCGGCGCCGCGTTACGCCACGCGGCCGATCAGAGCTCGAGCTCGTACTCGAGCAGCGTCTCGGCCGTCCCGCCGACGCGGTCGTAGACGGCGTGCGCTCGCTTGTTGTCGGGCATCGTGAACCAGCTGACGATCGGTGCCCCGTGGCGCCGCGCGACGTCCGCGACCGCCTCGATCAGCGCATCGGCGAGACCCTGGCCGCGCGCGCTCTCGGCGACGAAGAGGTCGTCGAGGACGACGACGCGCGCCCCGCGCAGGCTCGACCACTTCCACTGGTTGAGCGCGAAGCCGACCACCTCGCCCGCGTCGTCCGTGGCGACGAGCAGGAACGCGCGCTCCTCGGGCGCCGCGATCACGTCACGCGCCATCGCCTCGAGGCCGTCGTCGCTGGGATTCGACTCGTAGAAGTCGCAGTAGCCGCGCAGGAGCGGCATCAGCGCCGGGAGGTCGGCGTCCGTGGCCTCGCGGATCACTCGCGCCGCCCGGAGATCACGTCCCAGGCGCGGCGGAGCTTCCCCTCGAGCTCGTCGTCCCACTCGCGCTCGACCATCTCCTCGCCCGTGACCTCCATGGAGGCCGGGTTCTCGCTCGGCTCGGGAAGCGCCTGCGCCGCCGCCGAGTCGACCGAGAGCACGACGCCCCGCTCGTAGATCTCCTCGATCCGCCTGGCATCGACGAACCGATGGCCGCCGGGGAGCACGGACCGGTCGATCACGATCCCGTCGAAGATGTCGATGTCGGGGTCGCAGAGCACGTGCTCCACCTCGCCCAGGCGCTCACCGTCGCTCGCGTAGACCGGCGCGCCGGCAGCGAGCACCAGGTACGACGCCGGTTGGCCGAGCTCCTCCATCGCGGCGGAATCTACCGGCCAGCGGGATCGGCCTTAAGGAAGATCCGCTTCAGCGCCCGCAGCTCCGAATCCGTGAGCGCGGCGAACTCCGGCGGCGGCACCGAGCGGCGCCGGGCGAGCTCGTCGCGGAGCTTGCGTCCATCCTCGGTGACCGCGATCAGCTTCACGCGCCGGTCGCTGGCGACCGCGGTGCGCTCGACGAGCCCCCGCTCCTCGAGCCGGTCGACGATGCCTGTGATGTTGGAGCTGTCGCAGTGCATCTGCAGCGCCAGCTCACCCATCGGCCGCGGCTGGTCGAGCAGCCCGAGGACCATCTGCTGCGGCGGCTGCAGGTCGAACTCGCGCCACAGCTCGAGCATCCGCGGGCGCGCCTTGGTGAAGAAGAACCGGAGCATCGCGGTCCATGCTTCGGTGGCGAGTTCCGTACGCTCGGACGTCTCGACGGTCATCGAAACTCCATGATAGCCTCGATAGTTGAGGACATCAAGGTAGCTACGAGATTCGGGAGAGCGGACATGGAGGGCACTCGCGACAACGGGATCGAGGTCGAGGGCCTCGTCCGGGAGTTCAAGAAGGGTCCGCGCGCGGTCGACGGCATCGACCTGACCGTCGCGCCGGGCGAGATCTACGGCTTCCTCGGCCCCAACGGCGCCGGCAAGTCGACCACCGTCCACATGCTGACGACGCTCCTGCCGCCGACGGCCGGGACGGCGCGCGTGGCCGGCTACGACATCGTCGAGCAGGGCCCGCAGGTGCGCGACGCGATCGGCGTCGCCCTGCAGGAGGCGGCGCTCGATCAGTTCCTGACCGCGCGCGAGCACATGCGCCTGCAGGCCGGCATGCACGGGATCCCGAAGGCCGAGGCCCTGCGCCGCGGCGACGCGCTGATCGAGCGGGTCGGTCTCTCCGACGCGGCGGATCGCAAGGTCGGCGGCTACTCGGGCGGCATGCGCCGGCGGCTCGACCTGGCGCTGGCGCTGGTGCACCAGCCGAGCATCCTCTTCCTCGACGAGCCGACGACGGGCCTCGACGTGCAGAGCCGCACCGCGCTGTGGGACGAGGTCGCGCGACTCTCGAACGACGAGGGCGCAACCGTCTTCCTCACGACGCAGTACCTCGAGGAGGCCGACGCGCTCGCCGACCGCGTCGGGATCATCGACACCGGCAGGATCGTCGCCGAGGGGACGCCCGAGTCGCTCAAGGACGAGATCGGCCGCCCGACGGTCGAGGCGGCTCCGCTCGAGGAGGCCGACCTCGAGCGCATGCGCACCGCTCTGGCGCGGTTCGGCTCGCCGCAGCGCGCCGACCGCGGCCACGTCGCTGTGCGGCTCGACGAGCGCAGCGCCGAGCTCGCCGACGTCGTCCGCGCGCTCGACGCCGAGGGGATCGCGATCAGTGACATGGAGATCCACGCGCCGACGCTCGACGACGTCTTCCTCGCCAAGACCGGCCGGCGGCTCGAGGGCGCCGCGCGCGAAGCGGAGGAGGCGAAGGACACCGGCGAGCTCGAGGCGGTGCCGGCGTGACGGCGGACGCCGCGGCGCTTCGCGCTCCGGGACGCCTCGTGGGTGCCCACGCGGGAACGCTCACGCAGGTGGGCTACCTGGCGCGGCGATCGATCACGCGCACCGTGCGCCAGCCGCTGATGATCGTCCCCAGCCTCGTCTTCCCGCTCTTCCTGCTCGCCGTCAACTCGAGCGGCCTCGAGGCGGCGACGGTGCTGCCCGGATTTCCGACCGACTCCTACCTCAGCTTCGCGCTCGGGCTCACGTTCATGCAGGGGGCGCTGTTCGCGACGATGGGCGCCGGACAGTCGATCGCGGGCGACATCCAGCACGGCTTCTTCAATCGGCTCCAGCTCACCCCGCTGCGCGGCCGGGCGCTCATCGCCGGGCAGCTCGCCGGCGTGATGATCCAGGGGCTGATCCAGGGAATCGCCTATCTGATCATCGCCCTCGCCTTCGGAGCCGAGTTCGAGGCCGGTCCCGCGGGGGTCATCGTGCTCTTCGCCCTCTCGGCGCTGGTCGGCCTCGCCTTCGGGTCGATCGGGCTCGCGATCGGCCTCAGGACGGGGAACGCAGAGGCAGTGCAGGGTGTCTTCCCGCTCCTGTTCGTGCTCCTCTTCCTCAGCTCGGGCGCCCTGCCCCGCGACCTGATCACCAACGACTGGTTTCAGACGGTGGCGACGCTCAACCCGGTCAGCTACCTGATCGAGGGGTTCAGGAGCCTGTTCATCACCGGCTGGGACGGTGAGGCGCTCGCGCTCGCCATCGGCCTCTCCGTCGCGATCCTTCTCTTCGGCATGTGGGCGGCGACGGCCGCCCTGCGGACCCAGATGGAGCGGACGTGAGTGCGCTCGAGACAAGGTTCGCGCGGGGCGCCTGGGCGGTCGCGTGGCGGGGGCTCCACGTGATGGCGGCGAAGCCGTCGCTGATCATCCCGTCGCTGGTCTTCCCGCTGTTCTTCTTCGCGGCATTCGCGGGCGGCCTCTCCGCCGTGGACCAGGCGCCGAACTTCGACTACCCGAGCTATACGACGTTCCAGTACGTGTTCGTCCTCATGCAGTCGGCGATCTTCGGCGGCGTCTTCACAGGCTTCGGGATCGCCGCCGACTTCGAGTTCGGCTTCGCGCGGCGGCTGCTGATCGCCAGCCACAACCGCTCGGCGATCGTCGCCGGCTACGCGATCACCGCGCTCGTCCGAGCGCTCCTCGTCTGGACCGTGGTCACGATCGTCGCGATCGCCACCGGCCTCGAGGTGTCCGGCAACGTCGGCGACATCCTCGAGATCCTGGTGATCGCCGTGATGCTCAACTTCGCGGCGACGATGTTCGCCTCCGGAATGGCGATGCGATTCCGGACCCTCCAGGCGGCGCCGCTGATCCAGCTCCCCGCCTTCCTGATCATCATGACCGCGCCGGTCTACGTGCCCCGCGACCTGATCGAGGGCTGGGTCGCGTCGGTGGCCGAGGTGAATCCGTTCACCGCGACGCTCGAGGCGGGACGCGACCTGATAATCGGCGCGCCCGCCGAGACCCTGCTCGCCGTCGGCGTCGCCGCCGGGCTGATCGTGGTGATGCTCAACTGGGCTCGGACCGGCCTGCGGCGGGCCGAGGCGGCGGGCTAGCGATGCGCATCGGCGTGATCGGCTCCGGGCGGATCGGCGGGAACCTCGGGCTCCAGGTGGGCCAGGTGGGCCGCCGCGGACACGAGGTCCTGTTCAGCGGCTCGCGCGATCGGGCCAAGCTCGAGGCGCTGGCCGCGCAGACGCCGGGCGGACGAGTCGGCAGCCCACGCGAGGCGGTTGAGTTCGGTGACGTCGTCGTGCTCTCGGTCCCGTGGACGACGATCGACGACGCGCTCGAGCAGGCCGGCCCCCTGGACGGGAAGATCGTCGTCGATACGACGAACCAGTACGGTCGTGGCGGCCTCGAGTCACTGCCGGAGGGCGCGAGCGCGGTCGAGCTCAACGCGGGGCGGATGCCCGGGGCACGCCTCGCGAAGGCCTTCAACACACTCACCGCTGGCTTTCAGCGAGACGTCGCCGAGGGCCGGGCAGAGGGCGAGATCGCGATGTTCTACGCGAACGAGGACGAGGACGCCGGCGCGGCCTGCGAGGTTCTGATCGCAGCGTGCGGCTTTCACCCGGTGCGGATCGGCGGCTGGGCGCAGGCGCACCTGCTCGAGGCGCCCCGCCGCGACGGCTCCGTCTACGGCGAGGCGTACGCGGCCGAGGATGCGCGGCGGATCGCCGCCGCGGCCACGCAGGACGTCGCCCTCGCCGAGCGCTTGGCGCGCGAGCGCAAGATGACCTAGGCGGCGGGAGCTGAAGTTGCCGTAAGCGCCTCGCGGGCTCAGTCGACCGCGTCGTCCTAGCCGGCCGCCGCGTAGGCCTCGTCGAGCGTCGCCTGCACCTCGCCGAGCTGCCCGTCGTCGTACTTCATCCGCTCCTCGAGCAGGGGGATTGCGTCCTCGGGACGCCCCGCCCGGAGATAGGCGGTACCAAGGTTGTAGAGCGCATAGTTGTAGGTGGTCTCGTCGCCGGCGCCGCGGAGCGCGTCGACCGCGCGCTCGAGCACCGGGATCGCCTCCTCGTAGCTCCCCTCCTGGACGAGGGCGTAGCCCTGATCGTTGAGGGCCCAACCGTCCTCGGAACTGGCGGCGAGGGTGGACCCACCGGTGTCTTCGCTCGCGCCGCCGCTCGCGGCGCTCGGACTGCCGCTGTCGACGCTCGGACTGCCGCTGGCGACGCTCGCGCCGCCGCTTTCCGCGCTCGCGCCGCCGCTGTCGACGCTCGCCCCGCTCGAGCTCTCATCCTGGTCCGTCGCGTTACCGCGCGAAGCGTCCTGCGCCTTGGCGTCACCGGGCGAGCCCTGATCTTCCTTTGGTGTGGCATCGAGGGCGAGGCGACCCCGTCCCTCGTCTCCGCCTCCTCCGCCGGAGCCGAGCGCGAGCACCACGGCGGCGATCACCGCAGCTCCGCCGAGCAGGAGCGCCACGATCGGCCCTCGCCGGCCGGAGCCGCTGCGTGTTCGGGCTCCGGTCGGGCTCGGCTCGAACGGCCTGGCAGGCCGCTCGACCGTTGGCTCGTCCTCGACGGCGAACGGCTCGGTCGGCTCGCCGATCGGGCGCGGCGGGGTGCGATCGAGCTCCGCGAGCGCCGCCGCCGCCGAGGGCGGACGCCTCGTCGGATCCGGGTCGCACATCCGCTCCGTCAGCTCCCAGAACGCGGCCCGGGCGCCTCCGCGAGCCGCGTCGGAGAGCACGACGCCGAGGGCATAGAGGTCCGAGGCCTCGGTCGCGCCCTCGCCCGCCAGCACCTCGGGTGCGTTGTAGGACTCGGTTCCGATCACCTGCCCCGCCTTGGTGAGCGTCGCCGCGTCGCGCGGCTGGGCAATGCCGAAGTCGGTGAGCCGGGCGTGGTCGTGGGCGTCGAGGAGCACGTTCTGGGGCTTGATGTCGCGGTGCAGGACGCCGGCTGCGTGGATGTGGCGAAGCGCCGAGAGCAGCTCCCGCGCGAGTCGCTCGGGATCGACCGGATCGCCGGAGTCGAGCCGCCGCGCGAGATCGCCGCCGTCGATCAGCTCCATCACGAGGTAGGGGCGCGGCGAAGACGCGAAGTCGTAGATCGAGACCAGGTGTGGGTGCTGAAGCCCGGCCGCGACGCGCGCCTCGCGCCTGAATCGGGTCAGGTAATCGGGGTCGTCGGCGATCGTGTCCGACATCACCTTGATCGCCACGGGGCGATCGAGGCGCTCGTCGGTCGCCAGCCAGACGCTCGCCATCCCGCCGCGGCCGATCGCGCGCTCGAGCCGGTAGCGGTCGCCGAGTCGGCGCCCCGACGCAATCACCAGGCGCTCGGCGGTCGATCCGCTGCCAAACTCCACCATCAAACGATGATTCCCCGCTCGTGGGCCGGCTAACCCCTCAGCCGGGGCACTGGGCTACTTGGCTAGGCCGGCGAAGGCGCGGAAGGCGGGCTTCTCCTTAAGCGAGTGGGTCAGGAGCCCGGCGTTCTGGCACCAGTCGCAGATGCTCTCCTGCGAATCGGTCCAGCTGAACCAGTCCACTGTCTTCACGTTGAGCCGCTTGCGCTCGCGCAGGAAGTACTTGTAGGCCTGCTTGAGACGCTTTGCCTGCCCCTTCTTCCCCACGTTGAGCGGGTTGCCCTTCTTCGCCGAGCTCCAGCCCATCTCCGTGATCCAGAGACTCGCACCGCCGTCGTGCGCGCGGGTGATCTCGCGGCGGAAGTTGCCGACCTCGTCGATCACGGCGCCGACCTTGGCGCCGTACGGGTGCACCGCAACGCCGTCGAAGTTCTTCTTGACTCCCTTGCGCCGGTAGAGCTTGCGGAGGTACTTCGGACCCGGGGTCGCCTTGCGCGACCCGGCGAGCCCGGCCATCCCGCCGAGCACGATGTCGGCGCCCCGATCGCGGGAGCGGACCGCGTCGGCGCTGGCGGCGAGCAGCTTCGCGTACTTGCTGGTGCTCGGCTTCGGCGACCAGAAGACCTTCGAGTTCTGCTCGTTCCAGATCTGCCAGGCCCGGATCGACTTCTTCGGCACCGAGGGATGCTCGGTCCAGAAGGTGCCGTTCGGCCCGTAACGGTCGACGGCGGCCGCCAGGAACTTCCCGAACGCAGCGCGTCCAGCGGCGCTCCGCGGCCCGAACGTCCCGCAGCTCTCGCCGCAGTTCTGGCCGTCGAGGTCCCTCGCGACCCAGCCCGGCGTCGTGTAGATGAACGGCAGGACCTCGATCCCGTTTCGCGCCGCCTCCTCGACGGTGGGATCGAAGCCGCCCCAGTTGTAGCCGCCGGCCTGCGTCGGCTCGACGGCCGCCCACACCAGGGGCACCCGCAGGGTGCCGACGTGGCCCTGGCCCATCTTCTCGTAGTCGCTCGACGCCAGCGACGTCTGCGGCACGACGCCGAAGAAGCTCTTCGGCGCGGCCTGGGCCGTCACGGCCAACGCCAATATGAAAGCGACGCTGAGCGTCGCGATTACCGTTGCTCTCTGGATAAGTCGATGCACGATGGGTTCGAACACGCTAACGAATCAGAGGTTGCGCTGTCCCGGTCGAATTACGGCGCGAGTCCGTACGGGTAGCGGGTCAGCGTCTCGCATCCGGCGTCGGCCACCAGCAGGAGGTCCTCGAAGCGCACGCCGCCCACGTCGCGCTGCCACAGACCGGGCTCGATCGCGACGACGTCGCCGGCGACCAGCGGGTCGCGGCCGAGGCGGCCGAGCCCCGGCGCCTCGTGGACCTCGAGGCCGACGCCGTGGCCGAGGCCGAACTGAAAGCCGCCATGCGGGTCATCGTCGGCCGTTCCGGTGCGCTGGGTGCGGTGGCCGGCGGTCTCGAACAGATCGCAGGCGATGCCGTGCAGCTCCTTCCCGGTGACGCCGGGCTGGACCGCGCCGCGGACGGCCTCGAGGGCTTCACGCACGAGGGCCTCCTGGGCGCGCACCGGCTCGGACACCTCACCGACGACGAACGTCCGTGTCATGTCGGCCCAGCAGCCGGACGCCTCGTCGCGCGGCCAGATGTCGATCTGGATCGGCAGGTTTGCGGGCAGCGGTCCCGAGCCGGCCTCGTGCCCGAAGCCCTGCCAGACCGAGGCGACGATCACGTCGGGCGGCGCCGGCGCGCCTAGTTCGGCGCACGCACGGCGAAGCGCGGCCCGCACGTCCTCTGCAGTGAGCGGCTCGCCGTCGAGGACGAGCCGATCGCCGTCGGCCACCGCGCGCCGCAGCACGTCGGCGGCGGCCGCCATCGCCGCTTCTGCGGCCGCCTGCGCCCGGCGAATGCCCTCCAGCTCGCCCTGCGCCTTCGCGCGCCTGCGGGCGTCGACCTGCTCCGGGTCGGGGCGGAGCTCAACGCCATCGGCGCGCAGCCGATCGGCGACGACGAGCGGGAACTCGCGGTCGACGACGGCGCTCTCCACGCCCATCGCCGCAACCGCGCGGCTGGCCAGCTCGAGATCGAGCTGGTCGCGGGAGATGTCGCCGTCGAGCAGCTCGTAGAAACCGAGCTCGCGGTATTCGTGCAGGACGATGTCCGGTGCCGCCGCCCGCACCCGGTCGGCCTCGATCGGGCTCGCCACCACGTGCGTTCGCCCGTCGACGATCCCGAGGACGAACGGGTCCATGATCAGCAGCGGCAGCTCGTGGCGAAGCGCGGCGTTGCGCTCGGTGTCGCCGTAGAGGAGAAGCGCGGTCTCGGTCACCCGCGCGAGTCTAATCTGGCGCCGATGTCGATCCCGGTCACCGAGCGCTCGGCGCTCGAGGTGGCGGCGGCGATCCGGTCGCGCGAGGTCACGGCGCGCGAGGTCGTCGACGCCCACGTCGAGCTGATCGAGCGCGAGAACCCGCGCGTGAACGCGGTCGTCGCGACCCGCTTCGATGAGGCGCGAGCCGAGGCGGACGCCGCGGACGACCTCATCGCGACCCATGGGCCTCGCCGGAGCCTGCCTCCGCTGCTCGGCGTGCCGTGCACGATCAAGGAGTCGTTCGGGCTCGCGGGGATGCCCCAGACCTCCGGCTCGTTGGCGCGCTCGGGCGTGATCGCCGCTCGCTCGGCGACGGCGGTGAAGCGGCTCGTGGCAGCCGGCGCGATCCCGCTCGGGGTCACGAACACCTCCGAGCTCACTCTGTGGATCGAGTCGGAGAACCCGGTCTGGGGGCGGACCAGCAACGCCTACGACGCGCGGCGAACCGCGGGCGGGTCCTCGGGCGGCGAGGGCGCCGCGATCGGATCGGGCTTCTCCGCCGTTGGGCTCGGCACCGACATCGGTGGCTCGATCAGGTTGCCGGCGTTCTTCAACGGCGTCTTCGGCCACAAGCCGACCGGCCGGCTAGTCCCTCACACCGGCCACTACCCGTCGCCGAACGAGCGCGGCGCGGCGCTCCTCGGCTGCGGCCCGCTCGCCCGCAGCGCCGCGGACCTGATGCCGGTCCTGCGGGCGATCGCCGGCCCGGACGGCGAGGACGCGACGGTCCGCCCGATCGAACTCGGCGATCCGGTCGACGTCTCAATCGAAGGGCTGCGGGTCGTGATCTCCGAGGACGCGAGCCTGCTCCCGGTCTCGCTCGAGCTCCGAAACGCGCGGGTACGGGCGGCGCGTGCCCTCGCCGAGGCCGGAGCGGAGGTGGTCAAGGTGTCGCTTCCGGGCGTGAGGACGGTGATCGAGCCGTACCTGAACGCGATGCGCGAGTCCGGCGGGCTGCGCGAGCTCCTCACCGAGGGCGGCGCGGAGGTGCCGGGCTTCGCGCGACTGGTCGCCGACGCAGTTCGCGGCCGCAGCCGCTACAGCACGGCGATCCTCGTCACCCTCGCGGCGGAGAACGTCGCGGGCCGGCTGCCGGAGCGCCTCGAGCGCCGCGCCGCGGCGGCCGAGCGCGAGCTCGGCGAGCAGGTCGCGGAGGCGATCGGCGACGGCGTCCTCCTCCACCCGCCCTTCGCCCGCGTCGCGCCGAAGCACGGCCGCACGCTCGGCCGCCCCTGGATGCTCGCGCCGACGGCGCTGTTCAACCTGATCGGACTCCCGGTCACCCAGGTCCCGCTCGGCCTCGGCGAAGCCGGCCTACCGCTCGGCGTTCAGGTCGCCGCCGGCCGCGACCGCGACCACGTCTCGATCGCCGTCGCGATCGAACTCGAGCGTGCGTTCGGCGGCTGGATCCCGCCGCACAGGCGGGACGTTCAGCGCACCACCTGACACACGAAACCCGCGACGCTCACCGCGATGCCTGGGGTGAGGAACAAAACGTCCAATATGAGACGGAACGTTCCTCACCCCCGGCGCAACGTGGGATGGATCAGCGGATCGCCGCGATTGCGGCGCGTCAGCACGGTGTCATCAGCCTCCAGCAATTGCGCAGCCTCGGTCTCTCGGACTCGGCGGTGCGCAGCCGCGTGGAGCGCGGGCAGCTGATCCGGCTGCATCGCGGGGTTTACGCAGTCGGCCATGCGGTGCTGCGCGCGGAGGGCCACTGGCTGGCCGCGGTGCTCGCCTGCGGCTCCGGCGCTGCGCTCTCCCACCGCTCGTCGGCTGAACTCCAAGAGCTGGTCGACCGATGGGACGTTCCTTCATCGATGTGACCACGCCGCGACCCAGCCGCCATCGCGCGGGCATCCGGCTCCACCGTTCCTCCACCCTCACCCAGCTCGACCTCACCGTCGTCTCGGGCATCCCGTGCACCTCGGTATCCCGCACGCTTCTGGATCTCGCAGACTCTTCCAGCGTCCCGGTCCTCGAACGCATCCTCGCCCGCGCTGCCCGACTCGAGCTGCTCGACCGCCGCGTACTCGAGGACGTGATGCAGCGCGGCGAGGGCCGCGGCGGCATCGGTCGGCTAGGCGCTGCGCTCGAGCTCCTCGACCCGCTCGGCGCGATGACGCGCAGCGAGCTGGAGCGCCGCTTCCTCGGGCTCTGCCGGGCGGAGGGCCTCCCACCGCCGCTCGTCAACACGTGGATCGAGCTGCCGGGAGGAGGGATCGAGGTGGATTTCGCATGGCCGGACCGCAGCCTCGCCATCGAGACCGACGGGCGGGAGACGCACGCGACGGCGGCCGCTTTCGAGAGCGACCGCCGTCGCGATCAGAGGCTGACCGCCGCAGGCTGGAGGATCGTCCGCTTCACCTGGCGCCAGGTCGCTCGCGAGCCGGAGCTCGTTCGCGCGACCCTGCGCGCGCTGTTCGCGGAGCCCGCTACTGGACTGTGATGTCGCCCTCCATGCCGAGCTCCTTGTGGCCCGGGATCGCGCAGTACATCTCGTAGGTGCCGGGCTTCAGGTCCACCGTCAGCTGGCCCGAGTCGCCGGGCTGGAAGGTATCGCTGACCTGCTCGATCCCGTTGCCCTCGACCTCGAGGTTGTGGGGGCTGTCTCCGTTGTTGGAGATGTCGAAGGTGACGCTTCCGGCCTTCGTCGTCACGTCCGCAGGATCGATCTTGAAGTCGACCTCGCTGATGTCGACGGTCTCGCCGCCGCCGCTGGCACCGCCGGCGCTCCCGCCGCCGGTCGTCGCCTCGTCCTCCTCGGTCGTCGTCGTGGTGGGCGCCGCCGCGGTGGTGTCACCCTCGTCGTCGTCGCCACCGCACGCCGAGAGCGCGATCGGGATCGCGACGAGCAGTGCGGCGCAGGACAGAAGCAGGGACTTTCGGAGCACGGGTAGCCTCCTCTTGATCTCACGGTTGCCTTGTCTACGTCGATACGGGCGAGGGGGCCCGAGGGATTGGCGGCAATCCAAGCGATCGCCGCGTCCGTAGGACCGAACGGTGAAACGTTGATGTGGTCGGCTTCCGATGAGGCGCTCCTCGCGGGTCTCGCCGCGGGCGACTCGGCGGCCGCCACCGCTTTCGTGCGCCGCTTCCAGGCCCGTGTCTTCGGACTCGCGGTGACGATGGTCGGCAATCCTGCGGTCGCGGAGGAGATCGCGCAGGAGGCGTTCACCCGTGCGTGGCGCCACGCCGGCGCCTACGACGTCCGCCGCGGCCGGGTCGCCACCTGGCTGCTCTCGATCACCCGCAACCTCGCGATCGACCACCTGCGGGCGAAGCGCAGCGAGCCGATCGATCCGCAGACGCTGGGCGGCGTCGAGCGGGCGCTGTGGACGAAGTCGGGCCCCGAGCCGGACACCGGCGTCGGGGAGCTCCGCGAGGCGCTCGGCGAGCTGCCGGTCGAGCAGCGGCGGGCGCTCCTGCTCGCGGCCCTCGGCGGCTACACGGCGCGAGAGGTCGGGGCGATCGAGGAGGTGCCGCTGGGCACCGCGAAGACGCGGATCCGCACCGCGTTGCTGAAGGTGGCCGACGCGGCT
The DNA here is from genome assembly GCA_035296705.1 of Solirubrobacterales bacterium. GTDB lineage: Bacteria > Actinomycetota > Thermoleophilia > Solirubrobacterales > 70-9 > WHSW01. Next base: position 41,790 of record DATHAL010000002.1, on the reverse strand, counting down.
CCGCACGACGACGGCCGGGGAGGGGCGCGATGAGCGAGCGGGACAGCGAGCACCTGGGCGAGCTCGCGGCGGAGGTCGCGCTCGGGATCGCCGACGGCGAGGAGCGCGCGCGGGCGCTCGAGCACGTCGCCGACTGCGCCCACTGCCGGGCACGGCTCGAGCGCCTGTCCGCGCTCGCCGACGAGCTCCTGCTGCTGTCGCCCACGGTCGAGCCGCCCGCCGGGTTCGAGGGTCGCGTCGTCTCTCGCGTTGCTCCGGCTTTGGCCCGGCGCCCGCTGTGGCGGCGGGCGGCGGTTCCGGTGGCCGCCGCCGTCGCCACCGCGGCGCTCGCCGCCGGCGCGGTCTGGCTCGCCCTCGGCAACGACCGGACGCTCGCGGATGAGTACCGCGAGACGCTGGCGGTCGCCGACGGCGAGTACTTCGAGGCACTGCCGATGGAGCTGCCCGACGGCGAGCGGGTCGGCTACGCGTACGGCTACCAGGGCCGAACCTCATGGGTGGTGGCGATCGTCTACGCCGGCGTCCCGGCGGGCGACTACCGGCTCGAGGCGATCACCGGCGACGGCCGCACGGTGCGGATTCGCGAGCTCTCGGTCCGCGGCGGGCACGGGAGCGCGGGCGGTGCCCTGCCGGTTCCCTACGACGACCTCGCCGCCCTGCGCCTCGTCGACCGAGGCGGGCGCGAGCTCGCCGAGGCCGAGCTCTAAACGCGCGCGGACCGGCGGTGCCAGAGAAGCGCGAGGTCGCGCCGCAACAACGCCATGGCAATCACGACCGCCACCAGGATCGTCCCGAGGCCGAGCAGCACGAAGTCCGCGCCGGAGCCGATCCGATCCACGAACCAGGCGAAGTTCATCCCGACGAATCCCGTGATCACGGTCAGCGGCAGGAAGATCGTGGCCACGACCGTGAGGCGCAGGGTGATCCCGTTCAGCCCCTGGTCGACCAACGAGGCGAGTGACTCGCCCGCGGCGTCGACGCCGCCCACGAGCCGCGCGAGCTGATCGTCGATTCGCCCGAAGTAGTCGCTCGAGCCCTCGAGGTTCCTGACGTGCGCGATGTCGCCCGCGACGCGCGCGAACAGCCCCTGCTGCCTACCGCCCACGCGGCGCAGCGTCGTGAGGCGCGCCCGTAGCACTGGAATGTTCTTCCGGTCGCTCGCCGGGTTGTAGTTGCCGTCGACGAGGCGGCTCTCCAGGTCCTCGATGTCCTCGCTGACGTTCGTCAGCGCGTCGAACAGGGTGCCCGTCATCTCCAGGAGCGCCGCGAACACGAGATACCGCTCGTCTCGCCCCGGGAGTGGCTCCTCGGCGTCGGCCTGGAGGCCGGCCGGCTCGCGGTGGACGGTCAGCAGATAGTCGCCGTGGACGAGGACCTGGACCTCGATCAGGTTGATCGCGTCGGGCCCGTCGGCGATCGGAGCGTCAGGCCGTGCCACGTAGTGGAATGCGAACACCACCTGGTCGGCGTCGGCCCGGTATTTCTGGCGCAGCGGCAGGTTGCCAAACCGAAAGAGCGCGTCGAGCGCGGCGTCGGGGATCCGCAGATCGCGTGCCAAGGCGTCTCGCGCCGCGGGCTCATCACCCACGGTCAGATCGAGCCAGAAATAGCGGCCCTCCTCGCGGAGCCCCTGCATCGCCTGCAGCTGCTCGGCATCCAGCGCGTCGAAGAGCCGGTTCCGCACTCGGCCTATTTCGCCGCCGCCGGTGCCGGCCCTGCGCCCGCAAGCGGTTAGGCAAGCGGGCCCAGGGGTAAGCCGAAGGCATGTCCACGGCATTGATAATCGTCATCGTCATCGCCGCGATCGTCATCATCGCCCTGATCGCCGCGCTCATTCGCAAGCGTGCCGCGGAGCGCGAGATCGAGCGCCGCAGGCTGGCGGGCGAGGCGAGCGCGCATCGCGAGCAGGCCGATTCGAACGTCGCGCGAGCGCGCGACCGCGGCCAGGTCGCCGAGCAGCATCGCCGGCAGGCGGCCGAGCACGCGAGCGTCGCCGACGAGCACGCGGCAGCGGCCGCCGAACACGCCGAGAAGGCGGTCGAGGTCGAGTCGGAGGTCGAGACCGCCGGTCGCGCTGCGGCGTTCCACGACGAGCAGGCCGCCGAGCGCGAAGAGAAGCTGAGCTGACGCAGCCGAAGCGCTAGCGCTAGGTTCGGGTCATGGACGTAGTCGTCGCCGGCGGTCATGGCAAGGTCGCGCGGCACCTGCTCGGACTCCTCGCACAACGCGGCGACCGTGGGCGCGGGCTGATCCGCAACCCGGACCACGCGGGCGACCTGACGGCCACGGGCGCGGAGCCGGTGGTGATCGACCTCGAGCGCGCCGACGCGCAGGAGCTCGCGGGCGCGATCGCGGGCGCCGACGCCGCCGTCTTCAGCGCCGGCGCGGGCGCCGGCAGCGGCCCGGAGCGCAAGCGAACGGTCGACCTCGGCGCCGCGGTGAAGCTGATCGAGGCCTGCCGGGTCGCCGGGATCCGCCGTTACGTGATGGTGAGCGCGATGGGCGTCGAGCTACCGGGGGCCTCGAGCGGGCCGATGAAGCCCTACATGGACGCCAAGCGCGAGGCCGACGAGGCGCTGCGCGACTCTGACCTCGACCACACGATCGTCCGCCCCGGGATGCTCACCGACGAACCGGGCACGGGCGAGATCGAGGTCGGCACGCCCCTCGAGCGCCGCGGCTCGGTGACCCGCGCCGATGTCGCCGCCACCCTGCTCGCCGTGCTCGACGAGCCGGGAACCGGAGGGATCACGTTCGACCTCCTCGGCGGCGAGACGCCGATCACCGAGGCGATCGCCGACCTGGTGCAGGCAGCCGGCGTTTGAGCGCAGCCGCCGCGGCGGTCCTCTCAGGCCGCGCCGCGAGCTCGGACGCCAGCCGGATCGGCGTCCTGTTCATGGTCGGCTCCGCGTGCTTCGCCGTTGCCTCGATCCCGGGCGCCACGTCGGGATCGCCGGAGGCGGTCGGGGTCGTCTACTTCGTCGGTTCGCTCTTCTTCACCACGGCGGCCTTCGAACAGATGCGGACCTCGCCCTCGAACCCGCGGGAAGCGGTCGCCGCGGTGATCCAGTTCGCCGGGACTTTGTTCTTCAACTGGAACACGTTTGGCGCCATGCGGGAGGCCTTCGGGGGCACCGACCGCGACCTGCTCGTGTGGACGCCGGACGCCATCGGCTCAATCTGCTTTCTCGTCTCGAGCCTGCTCGCGGCGCTCGCCGCACGCGCCGAAACTCACAACGCGCGACGGATCGCGGCACTCAATGTTTTCGGCTCCGTGGCCTTTGGGATTGCCGCGATCGCAGGTTTCACACTCCCCGACACCGACCAGCTCCTCGACGCGTCCCTGGCCTCGTCTGGGACGCTCGCCGGGGCGATCTGCTTCTTCACCGCCGCGTACTGGCTCATCCCCAGGCACCCGAAGCGCCGCTGACGCCGCTAAATCGGAGTCTGCGGCCCTATTTCTCCGCCGCCTGCCGTATTTTTCGGTAGGTGAGCGTGCGCGACGAGCCGACGCGAGCGCGCGCAGCCGGCCTCTACGACCCTCGCTACGAACACGATGGTTGTGGCGTCGCCTGCGTGGCCCGCCTAGACGGAGAACCACGGCACGAGGTCATCGACCTCGCGCTGACGGCCCTCGACGATCTCGAGCACCGCGGCGCCGCGGGCGCCGACCCGAGCACGGGCGACGGAGCGGGCGTGTTGATCCAGCTGCCCCGCCGCTTCCTGGTCGAGCGCGCACACGAGTTCGGCATCCCGACCGCGCGGCTTCCGGAGCCCGGTTGCGTCGCCGTCGCGAGCTGCTTTTTGTCGCCCAACCCAACGGAGTGGGTCGAGCAGGAGCGGCTGATCGAGCGCTGCGTGGTCGAGGCCGGGCAGCGCCCGCTCGGCTGGCGCGAGGTGCCGGTCGATCTGATGGCCGCCGGCGAGACGTCGCGCGAGGTGGCGCCGACGTGCCGCCAGCTCCTGGTCGAGGCGGGCGACGAAATCGCCGGCCAGGACGAGTTCGAGCGCCGGCTCTTCCTCGCCCGGCGGCTCGCCGAGCTCGAGGCCGGCACGACGCTCTCGATCCCGAGCTTCTCCTCGCGCACGCTCGTCTACAAGGGCATGCTGACCGCGCCGCAGCTCGGCCGCTTCTACGCGGACCTGCGCGACCCGGCACTCGAGAGCCCGATGGCGGTCGTCCACTCGCGGTTTTCGACCAACACCTTCCCCAGCTGGGAGCTCGCCCAGCCGCTGCGGATCCTCGCCCACAACGGTGAGATCAACACCGTCGACGGCAACGTCAACTGGATGCGCGCCCGCGAGGAGGCGCTCCGCTCGGAGCTCTTCGGAGAGGACCTGGCGCGCTGCCTGCCGCTGATCCCGGCGGGAAGCTCGGACTCCGCCGCATTCGATCGCGTGCTCGAGCTGCTGATGCTGTCGGGCCGGCCGCTCGCCCAGGCGATGATGATGATGATCCCGGCCGCCCACGCCGGGCGCGACGACATGCCTCCCGAGCTCGAGGGCTTCTACCGCTACTCGAGCTCGGTGATGGAGCCATGGGACGGCCCGGCGGCGATGATCTTCTCCGACGGGCGGCAGGTCGGCGCCTGTCTCGACCGCAACGGCCTCCGTCCCGGCCGCTGGGTGGCGACCGAGGACGGGATGGTGATCGTCGGCTCCGAGGCCGGCGTCCTGCCCGTCGACCCGGCGAGCGTCACCCGCCGCGGCCGGCTTCACCCCGGACGCCTGCTAATCATCGACCTCGAGCGCCACCTGCTTCAGGCCGACCGGGAGGCCGAGCTCGAAGTCGCGAGCGCGCGGCCGTACGGCAAGTGGTGCGCCGAGGCCGAGATCCGGCTCCCCGACCTCGTCGAGCGGCCCCCGGTGCGCCCGCACGAGCCGCTCTCAACCCGCCAGCTCGCCTTCGGCTTCTCACAGGAGGACCTGCGGGTGCTGATCGCGCCGGCCGCCGAGGCGGGGCTCGAGCCGACCGGATCGATGGGCAACGATCTCGCGCTCGCGGCGCTCTCGGAGCGCGAGCCGTCGCTCTTCTCCTACTTCAAGCAGCGCTTCGCGCAGGTCACGAACCCGCCGATCGACTCCGTGCGCGAGTCGATCGTGATGAGCCTCGAAGCCCGCTGCGGGGCCGAGGGCAATCTGCTCTCCGACGGGCCGGAGCACCCGCGCCAGCTCGTCCTCGACCACCCGGTGCTCACCAACGAGGAGCTCGAGCGGATCGCGCGGGCGTCGCACCCGGCCCTGAAGCCGACGACGATCGACGCCACGTGGCCGGTCTCGGCGGGCCAGGCGGGGCTCTCGGACACCCTCGAACGGATCTGCAACGAGGCCTCGGCGGCGATCACGGCGGAGAGCAACCTGATCATCATCAGCGACCGCGCCCTCTCCGCCGACCGCGTGCCGATCCCGTCGCTGCTCGCGCTCGGCACCATCCACCACCACCTCGTCCGGGCCGGCACGCGGCTTCAGACGAGCCTCATCGTCGAGTCGGGCGAGCCGCGCGAGGTCCACCACGTCGCGGCGCTGATCGGCTTTGGCGCGGCCGCCGTCAACCCGTACCTGCTCCTCGACTCGCTCACCGACCTCCACGGGCGCGCGGAGCTGCCCCCGGAGCTGACACTCGACGAGGCGCACGACAAGCTGATCGTGGCCTACCGCAAGGGCCTGCTGAAGGTGATCTCGAAGATGGGGATCGCGACGATCCAGTCCTACTGCGGAGCGCAGATCTTCGAGGCGGTGGGGCTCAACCGCGACCTCGTCGAGCGCTACTTCACCGGCACCCCGTCGGCCGTCGGCGGGGTCGGGCTCGGCGAGCTCGCCCGCGAGGCGCTCGAGCGCCACGCTCGCGCCTATCCGGAGCGCCACGCGCGGGCGCTCCCCGAGCACGTCGAGGATTCGCTTCTGCCCGCGGCCCATGCCCGCCTCCTGCCGCAGGGCGGCGTCTATCAGTGGCGGCGCGACGGAGAGCGCCACGCCTGGGATCCGGAGACGATCTCCTCGCTTCAGCGCGCCGTTCGCTCCCAGAACGGGGACGGACATTCCAGCTACGAGGAGTTCGCCCGCCGCGTCGACGAGGAGAACGGCGCGATGGCGATGCTGCGCGGCCTGCTCGACCTCGTCCCCGCCGGGGAGCCGATCCCGCTCGACGAGGTCGAGCCGACCGTCGAGATCCTGAAGCGGTTCACGACCGGCGGCATGAGCCTCGGGGCTCTGTCGCCGGAGGCGCACGAGACGCTCGCCGTGGCGATGAACCGGATCGGTGGCATGTCGAACTCCGGCGAGGGCGGCGAGGACATCCGCCGCTACACGCCGGACCCGAACGGCGACGAGCGCCGCTCGCGGATCAAGCAGGTCGCCTCGGGGCGGTTCGGCGTCACCGTCCATTACCTCTCCTCGGCGGACCAGATCCAGATCAAGATCTCCCAGGGCGCGAAGCCGGGCGAGGGCGGCCAGCTCCCTGGCCACAAGGTCGACCCCTACATCGCCCAGCTGCGCTTCGCGACGCCGAGCGTTGGCCTGATCTCGCCGCCGCCGCACCACGACATCTACTCGATCGAGGACCTCAAGCAGCTGATCTACGACCTCCGCGGCGCGAACCCGGACGCCACGGTCTCGGTGAAGCTCGCAGCAGAGGCGGGGGTCGGCACGGTCGCCGCCGGGGTCGCGAAGGCCGGGGCCGACCACGTCGTGATCGCCGGCCACGACGGCGGCACCGGCGCCTCGCCGCTCTCCTCCATCCAGCAGGCGGGCGTGCCGTGGGAGATCGGGCTCGCCGAGACGCAGCAGACGCTGCTTCAAAACGACCTGCGCTCGCGGATCGTCGTCCAGGTTGACGGCGGCATGCGCACGGGCCGCGACGTGATCGTCGGCGCCATGCTCGGCGCCGACGAGTTCGGCTTCTCGACCGCGCCCCTGATCGCGACCGGCTGCATCATGATGCGCGTCTGCCACCTGAACACCTGCCCGGTCGGGGTCGCGACCCAGGACCCGGAGCTCCGCCGCCGCTTCGCCGGGCGCCCCGAGCACGTCGTCAACTACCTGTACCTGGTCGCCGAGGACGTGCGGCGCCGGCTCGCGGAGCTCGGTATCAAGCGGCTCTCCGACGTGATCGGCCGGGTCGAGCTGCTCGCGCAGAAAGCCGACCCGACCGGCCATAAGCGCCGGCTGATCGACCTCTCGGACCTCCTCGCCTTCCCCGAGGCCGCGGATCCCGATTCGCCGCGCCATCGCACCCGCGGGCCCGAGCCGCCGGATCCGCACTTCGACGAGCGCGAGCTCCTCGCCGCGGCCGAGCCGGCGATCGCCGGCCAGGGACCGGTCCGCGTCGAGGCGAAGGTTGCGAACGTCGACCGCACGGTTGGTGCCCGCGTCTCTCACGCGCTGGTCGCCGCGCACGGGCCGCATGGGCTGGCCGACGATTCGATCGAGGTCAAGCTCACCGGCTCCGCCGGCCAGAGCTTCGGCGCCTGGTGCGCACCGGGCCTCACGCTCGAGCTCGAGGGCGAGGCCAACGACTACGTCGGCAAGGGCCTCTCCGGCGGCGTGCTCGCGATCTCTCCGCCGGTGCAGTCCAAGTTCGCGGCCGAGGAGAACGTGATCATCGGCAACGTCGCGCTCTATGGCGCGACCGGCGGGCGCGCCTTCGTTCGCGGCGTCGCCGGCGAGCGCTTCGCCGTCCGCAACTCTGGCGCGCTCGCGGTGGTCGAGGGGGTCGGCGACCACGGCTGCGAGTACATGACCGGCGGCCGCGCGGTGATCCTCGGCCCGGTCGGCCACAACTTCGCCGCCGGGATGAGCGGCGGCATCGCCTGGGTCTATGACCCGGAGGGGCACCTTCCGGTGCGCGCCAACACCGAGCTGGTCGACCTCGAGCCGGTCGCGGACGCCGACGACCTCGCCGAGCTCGAGGCGCTCGTCACGGAGCACCTGGTGCGCACCGGCTCGCCTGTTGCCGAGCGGCTGCTCGACGATTGGCAGGCCACCCTGTCCCGCTTCCACCGCGTGATCCCGCGCGAGTACGCGCGCGCCCTCGCAAAGCGGGAAGAGGTCGGCGGGCCGAAGACGGCCGAGTTCAGGACGTTCGCGGCGTGAGCAGAAACCCGAGAGCGTTCATGGAGATCCGCCGGGTCCCGATGCCCGAGCGCGACCCCGCCGAGCGGGTTCGCGACTACTCGGAGATCTACGGGGTTTTGCCCGAGGACGAGCTCCGCCTTCAGGGCGCCCGCTGCATGGACTGCGGCGTCCCCTTCTGCAACAACGGCTGCCCGCTCGGCAACCTGATCCCGGACTGGAACGACCTCGTCCGGCGCGGGGACTGGCAGGAGGCGCTCGACCAGCTCCACGCGACCAACAACTTCCCGGAGTTCACCGGCCTCGTCTGTCCGGCGCCTTGCGAGTCGGCGTGCGTGCTCGACATCGACGACGACCCGGTGATGATCAAGCAGATCGAGTACGCGATCGTCCACCGTGGCTGGGAGGAGGGCTGGATCGCCCCGCGGCCGCCGGAGCGGCGGACCGCTCAGAGCGTCGCCGTGATCGGCTCCGGCCCCGCCGGGCTCGCGGCGGCGCAGGAGCTCAACCAGGTCGGCCACGAGGTGACGATCTACGAGCGCGACGAGGGTCCGGGCGGGCTGATCCGCTTCGGCGTCCCGGACGCGAAGCTCGAGAAGTGGATCATCGACCGGCGCGTGGAGCAGCTGATCGCCGAGGGCGTGCGGCTAGAGCTGAACACGGACGTCGGCGTCGACGTGAGCACGGAGGAGCTCGCCGATCGCCACGACGCGATCGTGGTCGCGATCGGCTCGCGCGTCGAGCGCGACCTCGAGGCGCCGGGGCGCGCGCTCGACGGCGTCCACTTCGCGATGGACTACCTCTACCAGCGAAACCGCTGGGTGGCGCGGCAGGAGGGCAGGGCCTCACGCGACGCCGAGCGGGAGATCAGCGCGGCCGGCAAGCACGTGGTCGTGATCGGCGGCGGCGACACCGGGATGGACTGCATCTCGAACGCAAACCGCGAGGGCGCGCTCTCGACGACCCTGCTCGACGTCTACCCGGAGATCCCGCCGGACGGCCGCTACTCCGACACGCCTTGGCCGCTCGCCCCGAAGCGCTCGTTGACCACCTACGCGCTCGAGGAGGGCGGCGAGCGGCGCTTCGGCCACCAGGTCGCTGAGCTGGTCGGCAACGGCAAGGTCGAGGCGCTGCGCGGTCGCCAGGTCACCGGAAGCTCGTCGCGGACGCTCGACCCCGTGCCCGGGAGCGAGTTCGAGGTCCCGGCCGACCTCGTGCTGATCGCGATCGGCTTCCTCCACCCCGACCACGAGGGACCCGTGAACCAGCTCGGGCTCGAGCTCGACAAGCGCGGCAACGTCCGCGCCCCCGCCTTCCACACCTCGCGCGACGGCGTCTGGGTGGCCGGCGACGCGCGCGTCGGTCAGTCGCTGATCGTCACGGCGATCGCCGAGGGGCGGCGCTGCGCGCGGGCGGTCGATCGGCGGCTTCGCTCCGGCGAGACGAGCTGAACCGCTCGGCGAGCGCGGCGACGAGGCGGCGCAGGTCGTGCTCGGGTCCCGCGAGCTCGCGCTGAAGCGCGGCTGCGGGTTCGGCGAGGAGCCCGTCGATCGCGTCGAGCTCGGCCTCAGCGGCAAGGTCCGCGGCATGCGGCCGCGCCGCCTCGAGGAGCCGCTCGACCACCTCGCGGACGGGCACAGCGCGCCGGGCGACCGGGTCGAGGAGCTCGGCATCGACGCCGTCACGCGCCGCGATGAACCGGTTCTCCTCGAGGAGCTCGAGGGCGCCGACGAGCTCCGGCGCCGCGTAGCCCTCGAGCGCCTCGAGCCGCACGAGCGCCTGGACGACCGCCGCGAGCGCCGCGGTGCGATCGATCTCGCTCTGCGCGTCCATCACCCGGACCTCGACCGTCCCGAGCGCCGGCTGCAGGCGAAGGTCCCACCAGACGAAGCTCGGATCCGGAAAGGCGCCGCAGGCGACCAGCGTCTCGAGCCGCTCGACGTAGTCGCCGTAGTCGCTCCACTGGCGCGGTATTCCCACCCGCGGGAAGGCCTGGAAGATCGGTGTCCTCGCCGAGGCCATGCCGCTGTCACGGCCCTGCCAGAACGGTGAGTTGGCCGACAGCGCGAGCAGCACGGGCAGATGGGCGCGCAGCCGGTTCGCGGCGGCCACCGCGAGCTCCGGGTCGGGCACGGCGACGTGGACGTGGAGCGCGTAGGTCGGCTCGCGGCGGGCGAGCTCGCGCATCGTCTCGTGGACGTAGCGGTAGCGGCGCCCGTGCGAGACCTCCGTCTCCTCCCAGGTCGAGAACGGGTGCGTGCCCGACCCGGCGGCCGCGAGTCCGACGTCCGCGAGCTCGTCGGTCAGCCAGCGCTGAAGGTCCGCGAGCTCCGCGGCGACGTCCGCGGCGCGCGCGTGCGCACTCGTCTTGAACTCGGCGGCGGCGCGGTGGGTCTCGGCCGAGAGCGTGCTGGCGAGCTCGGGCGAGAGGCGCGGCTCGATGGTGTCGAAGAGCTGGGCGAGCCCCCAGTCGACCGGATCGAGCAGCATCGCCTCCTCCTCGAGGCCGACGCTGAACTCATCGCCCGAGAACCTCCACTCGGCCCATTCGGGCAGCCTGCCTCGATCCATCGCGTACGGGGTGTACCCGCTCGGCCACCGAAAGATTGGCCGCAAGGTCCGGTTTTGGAGCCCGACCCCTTACACCAGGGCGAACCCGAGCCGAGTAGGTTTGGACGCTCGGATAGAAGGGGTTTTCGGCGCGAGCCCTAGTCTCCGCGGCCGAACACCAGACCCGCATCGAGCACGGGTCCCGCCTCCCTGCGGGCCCGTCGCCGCTCAGAGGAGGCGCAGCACTCAGATGACGACGAGGACCCGCCAGCACAACGTAACCGCGGCCAAGTGGAGCGCCAACGGCTCCGGACTCGGCGCGGCTGATCTCACCGACGAGAAGAACAACCCGTTCGGAGCCAACGTCTTCTCCGCCGCCGTGCAGAAGGACCGGCTCTCCAAGGACACCTTCTCCAAGCTTCAGTCCACGCTCGAGCACGGCGACGCCCTCGATCCCTCGACCGCCGACGAGGTCGCCGAGGCAATGAAGCAGTGGGCGCTCGAACGCGGCGCGACCCATTACACGCACGTCTTCCAGCCGCTCACCGGCCTCACCGCGGAGAAGCACGACTCGTTCTTCGAGCCCGACGGATCCGGCGGCGCGATCGCCGAGTTCTCCGGCACTGAGCTGATCCAGGGCGAGCCCGACGCCTCCTCGTTTCCGACCGGCGGCATCCGCGCCACGTTCGAGGCGCGCGGCTACACCGCCTGGGACCCGACGAGCCCGGCGTTCATCCTCGAGAACCCGAACGGCGCACTCCTCTGCATCCCGACGGCGTTTGCCTCCTGGACGGGCGAGGCGCTCGACGCGAAGATCCCGCTCCTTCGCTCGATGGACGCGCTCTCGAAGTCGGCGATCCGCGCCCTGCGGATCCTCGGCGACGAGGAGTCCCAGCGTGTGTTCACAACCGTCGGCCCGGAGCAGGAGTACTTCCTGATCGATCAGCAGTACTACTTCGAGCGCCCCGACCTGGTGACCACCGGCCGGACGCTGTTCGGCGCGAAGCCGCCGAAGGGCCACGAGCTCGACGACCACTACTTCGGCTCGATCCCCGAGCGGATCCTGGCCTACATGCTGGACACGGAGACCGAGCTGCGAAAGCTCGGCGTCCCGGTGAAGACCCGTCACAACGAGGTCGCCCCGGGCCAGTACGAGATCGCGCCGATCTTCGAGAACTCGAACGTCGGCTCCGATCACCAGCAGCTGATGATGCAGATCATGCAGAACACGGCCCGCAAGTACGGGCTGGTCTGCCTGCTGCACGAGAAGCCGTTCGCGGGCGTGAACGGCTCCGGCAAGCACAACAACTGGTCCATGGGAACCGACACCGGCCACAACCTGCTCGACCCGGGCGCGACCCCGGCGGACAACATGAACTTCCTGTTCTTCTGCGCCGCCGTGATCCAGGCCGTGAACAAGCACCAGGGGCTCCTGCGGGCCTCGGTCGCGAACATCGGCCAGGACCACCGCCTGGGGGCGAACGAGGCGCCGCCGGCGATCATCTCGATCTTCCTCGGCGCGGAGCTGGAGAAGGTCTTCAGCGCGATCGAGTCGGGCGAGGGCGACCCGCACACGCCGGCCTCCTTCCTCGAGCTCGGCGCCTCGGTGCTGCCGCCGCTGCCGATGCACGGCGGCGACCGCAACCGGACCTCCCCGTTCGCCTTCACGGGCAACAAGTTCGAGTTCCGGGCCCTCGGGTCGAGCATGTCGCTCGCCTTCCCGAACACCGTCCTCAACACGATCGTCGCCGAGGCGATCGACGAGCTCTCGGACAAGGTCGAGCAGAAAGTCTCGGCGGGGAGCGACGTCGCCGAGGCCCTGACCGATGTGGTCAAGGAGTCCTACGCCGCCAACAAGGCGATCGTCTTCGGCGGCGACAACTACGACGAGGCCTGGCACGCCGAGGCCGAGCGGCGGGGGCTGAAGAACCTGCGGACGACGCCGGACGCGCTCCCCGAGGTGCTCACGGACCCCACGATCGAGGCGTTCGGCAAGTACGCCGTGCTCTCCGAGCGCGAGCTCGAGTCCCGCTACGAGGTGTGGGTCGAGCAGTACGTCATGCGCGCCAACATCGAGGCGGAGACGGCGGAGTCGATCGCCCGCACGATCATCCTGCCGGCGGCCCTGCGCTACCTGGCGCTGATCGACGACGCCGAGGTCTCGGGGATCGCCGAGCAGGTGAAGCCGCTCGTCGAGGAGCTCAGTGCGGCGATCGCGAAGCTCGCCGAGGCGAACGAGTACCCCGACGGGGTCGAGGGCCTCGAGCTCGCCCAGTACGCGCGCGACAACCAGATCACGGCGATGGCCGAGGTGCGCGAGGTTGCCGACAGGCTGGAGAAGGTCGTCGCCGACGATCTCTGGCCGCTGCCCAAGTACTCGGAGATCCTCTTCGTCCGCTAGACGGCTGCGAACGGGGGCGACCGGCGGTGAGCGTCAGCCGCCCGCGGTTCCTTGCCCGGACCTGCGCTCGAGCGTCCCGTCGCTGACGACGCCCCCACCGCGAAAGTCGTAGTCGAGCTCCCCGCCGTCGGGCTTCAGGGTCACGGTGCCGCTCCCCTTGCACTCGCCGCCCGCGCCGCTGGTGATCGTCTCGCGGTAGCGATAGGCGCCCGCGCGGCGGCCGAGGAACTCCCAGCGCCCGCTGCAGTTGATGCCGCCGTAATGCACCTCGCCGCGCCGCTTCCCCGGCGGGGCATTGATCGTCGCCTGGACACCGAACGAGCCCAGGCCCTTCTGCTCGAGGACGCCGGCCCAGCGGCCGCGGATCTCGAAGGCCTGGCCGCTGTTTTGCGCCGTCGTCGTCTCGGTGGTCGCTGCGCCGAGGTCGGGCTCCGATTTCTCGCCGCACGCGGCGAGGACGAGGACTGAAAGCGCGATGGCCGCGCCTGTCTGGACGGTGCGCATGGTCGGGAGATCCTATGGATCGAAGTTCCTCGAGCGTTACGCGCCGATCGTTACGCCGGCGCTCGTTCGGGTAACCGATTCCGAGAGAGCAACCGAAGGAGAAAACATGGCGAGCGCAAGCCAGGAGACCGGTCAAGTCACCGGCACGGCGGACAAGGACTACAACATCATCTGGTTCACGGAGCAGTGCCTGAGCAACGTGCTGCGGCTGGAGCAGTACGTCTCCGACGCAGAGCGCGACGGCGACTCCGACCTCGCCGAGTTCTTCCGCAGGGCTCAGGGCGCGAGCCGAAAGGGCGCCGAGGAGGGCAAGGCCCTGCTTCGTCAGCGTCTTTCTAGCTGACCCCACTCAAACGCCCGCATGACGCGGGTCTCACGCACCAGGCCCGGCTTCCAGGCACGCGGAGGCCGGGCCTTCTCTTTGGCTCAGTCCGCCAGTCCGTAGAGGGTGCCGTGCTTGCGTCGCAGGTGCGCGAGAAGCGGCTCGGGGTCGAGCGGGCCGCCCGTGAGCTCCTCGACCATCTCCGCGGGCAGGAGCTTCGCGCCGTGGCGATAGAGGCGCTGGCGCAGATGGTCGCGCAGCGGCACGAGCTCGCCGCCGGCGAGCCGGTCGTCCAGGTCGGGCAGCGCCTCACGTGCGGTCTTCCACATCGAGGCGGCGATCACGTTGCCGAGTGAGTACGTGGGGAAGTAGCCGAACGCTCCCGCCGACCAGTGGACGTCCTGGAGAACGCCGTGGGCGTCGTCGGGCACGTTGAGCCCGAGGTGCTCGCGCGTCCGTGCCCGCCACGCCTCGGCGAGCTCGGCCGGGGCGAGGCGCTCCTCGAAGAGCTCGACCTCGAGCTCGAACCGAAGCGCGATATGGAGGTTGTAGGTGACCTCGTCGGCCTCGACCCGGATCAGCGACGGCCGGACGCGGTTCGCGGCTCGGTAGAGCGCCTCCGCGTCGAGGCCGCCGAAGCGCTCCGGGAACTGCTCGGCGAGGAGCGGCAGCAGGCGGCCGAGAAACGGGCGTCCGCGCGCCACCCAGTTCTCCCAAAGGCGGCTCTGGGACTCGTCGAAGCCGAGCGACACCGATGCGCAGAGCAGTGTGCGCTCGAGCTCGCGGCCGTAGCCGTTGTGGTAGATCGCGTGCCCGGCCTCGTGGATCACCGACCACAGCGCCGTCCCGATGTAGCTCCGGTCATAGCGCGTGGTCACGCGCTGGTCGGTGATCGCGATCGGCGTCACGAACGGGTGGACGGTCGTGTCCACGCGGACCTCGTCGGGGTCGAGCGGCAGGAGCGCGACGACGCGGTGCGCGAGCTCGCGCTGGCCGTCGACCGGGAACTCGCCGTAGAGCGGCGTGTCGTCGAGGTCCACGCCGCTTGCGACGATCTCGGAGAGGAGGTCCCGGGTCCCCGCCGCGAGCCGCGCCAGCACCGGCCGCACCTCCACGAGCGTCATCCCCGGCTCGTAGTCGTCGAGCAGCGCGTCGTAGGGATGCTCGGGCTCGAGGCACTCGATGTAGCGGCGCTTGAGCTCGACCACCCGCTCGAGATGCGGCAGGAAGCCGGCGAAGTCCGAGCGCTCGCGCGCGTCCTCCCAAGCCCGCTCCGAAAGCGACGTCGCGCGCGCGATCTCCGCCCGCAGCTCGGTCGGCACGCACCGCGCCTTCTCCCATTCGCGACGGGTCACCCGCGCGAGCGACGACTCGAACGAGTCGCGCGAAGCGCCATCGAGCTCTCCCTCGACCCGCTCCAGCAGCCGCCCGAGCTCGTCCGAGCGCAGCCGCTCGTGGCGCAGCCGAGTCAGGGTCGCCAGCTGCTCCGCCCGCGCCTCCGCCCCGCCCGGGGGCATCTGCGTTCGCTCATCCCACGCGAGCAGCGCCCGAGCCCGCCCGAGGTCCGAGATCTCACCGAGAACCTCGGTCAGCCTGTCAAGGGCGGGGGCGGCGACCACGAATGTGGGCTTGTACCGCATATAGCGGCTCAACCCCACATCGACGCGGTGATCGCAGCGCTTGCGGCGCGCCAACACGGCGTCGTGAGCCGGCGGCAGCTGCTCGCGAGTGGCATCACGCGCCACCAAATCGCGACGAGACTGATGGCGGGTCGCCTGCACGAGCTCCACCGCGGCGTCTACCTAGTCGGCCACACGATCCCGCCGAAGTACGCACCGGAGATGGCCGCCCTCCTCGCCTGCGCCCCGAACGCCATCCTCAGCCACCGAACCGCCGCCGCCCTCTGGGCGCTCCTCCCCTACCCAACCCCACCCCCGGTCTGCGTCACGATTCCGCCGAAGCGCACGCTCAGCCGCCCGCGCATCGAGATCCACCGCACACCCCTGGAGCGCCGCGACACCCGCCACCGCCACGGCCTCGCCCTCACCAGCCCACCCCGCACGATCCTCGACCTGGCTGCAGCGCTCGAGCTCGACGACCTCGAAGCCCTGGTCGCCGAGGCCCACTACCGCCACCTCGCCACCGAACCGGAGCTGCACGACCAGCTCGCCCGCAACCCGGGCAGACCCGGCAACAAGCGCCTGCGCTCAATCCTCGACCTCCCGAACGGCCCCCAGCGCACCCGCTCACCGGCCGAGCGCGACCTCCTCGCCATGCTTCGCCGCCACCGGATCACCGGCTTTGAGACCAATGCCAGGATCCACGGCTACGAGGTCGACTTCCTCTTCCGAGAGCGGGGACTCCTCGTCGAGGTGGACGGCTACGACGCTCACTCCGGCCGCGCCGCATTCGAGCGCGACCGGCTGAAGTTCGCGACGCTGACCGCTGCGGGTCTCCGCGTCATGCAAGTCACCGGCCGGCAGGTCCGCCGCGACGAGCGCGGCGTCCTCGACCGCCTGCTGCGAGCGCTCGGCTAGTTGTCCTCGCCCTCGATGCGGCGCCGCGCCTTGAGCACGGCGGGGACCGAGCAGCGCACGACCTTGGCGATCTCGCCGTTCGGCCGGTCGGGATCGCGATCGATCTCGAACTCGATCAGCGCCTGGGTGCGGATCTTGGCCCGCTCCTCGAGCGTGGAGCCCTTGGGCGCATTGGCGTCGGCCGCCTCGGTGGCCAGCGCGCGGCGGCAGGACAGGCAATGGGAGAGTCCGCCCTTGCGCTCCCAGCCGGCGGGCGGACCGCGGCGCTCGTGCCCGGGCATCCACCGGCTGACGACGCCACAGCGCGCACAGCGCGACTCGGTGGTCGTGCCGCGGCGGCGAGAAGGCTTCTTGACCGAACGATGCGTGCCGGTATCGGCAATGGATGACATCTGCACTCCTTGTGTGCTGGTGAAGATCCGAGGACCCCGCACAGCACTCACAGGCGCACGACGGAACGAACTCGGGTTGGGGGCCGAAGGCTTACGACCCGGGCACATGAAGGTATCAAATCGAGCTTGATCGCGCCGAGAATGGCTTGATCAAGCCAGGTCCTATACCGTCGGCGCGGCGCTCGTTCGGACCTGAGATGCTCGCGCCGTGAGCTACCTCGACCTGGCCGACCGCTCGTGGCCCGTGCTCCGGCGCCTGATGGGCGGCCACACCGTCCTCTATCGCCTGAGCGGAGGCGCGATCGGCCACCGCGTACCGGGGATCAAGGGGCGGATGCTCCTCCTCGACCACGTCGGCGCACGCAGCGGGCGCAAGCGCACCGCGCCGCTCCTCTACTTCAGCGACGGCGAGAACCTCGTGCTCGTCGCCTCCAAGGGGGGCTTCGAACGCCACCCGGCGTGGTTTCACAACCTGCGCGCGAACCCGGAGACCACGATCCAGGTCGGTCGCGAGCGCCGCGAGGTGCGAGCCCGGGTCGCGACGCCCGAGGAGCGCGAGCGCCTGTGGCCGCGAGCGGTCGAGATCTGGCCCGGCTATGACTCCTACCAGGAGCGCACCAACCGCGAGATCCCGCTCGTCGTCCTCGAACCCCGGTTTCCAAGCGCACAGGCCGGGTAGGGCTAAAACACGGACATGAGCAGGGAAGATGAGGACATCATCGGCAACTTGAACCCGGTTTGCACCGAGGACAGCAAGCTTCCGCCACCGCCGGACAACTGCCTTCTCGATCCCGCGGAGCCGCACCCGGATGAGCCCGGGGCGCCGGATGACGCGCCCGCGATCAGGTCTCTGCGCGTCGCGCGCGCATAGCCGCCGCTGAAGCTGATCAGCTGGAACGTTGCGGGCCGGACGGCCCTGCTCGACGAGCAGGTCGCGGCGGTCGGGCGCCAGGAGCCCGACGTCGTCTGCCTTCAGGAGGTCCGGCCGTCGACCGCGCCCCGCTGGGCCGCGGGGCTGGCGGATGCCGGCCTCCCCCACGCGCTCGACTCGGCCCAATTCAGAAACGAGCGCCGGCTTTTCAACCTGACCGCCTCGCGCTGGGAGCTGATCGAGCTGCCGGCCGTCCCGGCACCGTTCCCCGAGCGTGTCCTCTCGAGCGTCGTCGAGGCACCGTTCGGCCTCCTCGACCTCCATAACGCGCACGTCCCGCCGGCCCAGAGCCGCGGCTTCGTGAAGGTCGAGACCTGTGAGGCGATCCACGATCGCCTCGCCCGCCCCTCGGAGCGCGCGCGGATCCTCTGCGGGGACCTCAACACACCGCAGCGCGAGACCCAGGAGGGCGAGGTGATCACCTTCGCCGAGAACCATCCGCAGTGGCTCGAGCGCTGGGACGCGGCGGAGCGCTCGGTGGTCGAGGGCCTCGCCGAGTGGGGAATGGTCGACGTCTTTCGCCTCCTGCACGGGTACGAGCGCCAGGACGTGAGCTGGGTCTTTCACACGCGCGCCGCGCGCCGCGCCGGCTTTCGCCTCGACCACGTGATCGCCTCGCCCGAGCTCAACCCGGTGTGGTGCGACTACCAGCACGGCTGGCGCGAGGGCGGCCTCTCCGACCACTCGGCGATCGAGGCGATCTTCGAGCCCGGTGGTGCCGGGTAGATACACCGGGACCCGGATCGACGAGGAGGTACCGATGGCTGAGGTGAACACGCTCGAGGAGAAGCTCGCCGAGGTTCTTGGTCTCGCGCAGGCGGCGCAGGGAGCGACCAAGAAGATTGAGGCGCTGGTCGATGACGACGAAATCAAGGAGCGCCTGCGCGAGATGCGCCAGGAGGCCGAGGAGACCGAGCGCCGCTGCACCGAGGCGGCGAGAACGGCGGCGAGGAGGGCATCCGCCAGCTGGTCTCCTGGGCAGTGCCGATCCAGGAGGCCGCTCGCCGATCGAGACCGTGGTGCAGGGCCTGATGCGCCGCTGAGGGGCCGCGGGGGCCCGACAACGGTGCCGGGCGGTCGGTTGCGAACTCTGGCTCGCGCCGGCCGCCCGCAGGCCCTGCTCGACGAACCTTCCGGCGCCCTAAACCGGTGCGCGCCGCTCGACCGGGTAAGTTGCAGACGATGACGACGAAAGCAGAGTTCAACGCGGAGGAGTGGCAGCAGGTGGCCGAGGGGCCGGCGCTCGCTGGGCTGATCGTGATCGCCGCGCAGCGCGGCGGCACGATCCGCGAGAGCGTCCACATGGCCCGCGCCTATACCGAGGCGCGCAAGCTCCACGGCGACACCGACCTCCTCGGCGAGGTCGTCGCGGCGCCGCCCGCGATCGACACGAAGCGATTTCAGACGCACGAGGCGCTCCGCAACACCGGCCTCGCCCGCATCCGCGACGGGGTCGCGCTGCTCGAGGCGAAGGCCACGCCGGAGGAGCTCGAGGAGTACCGGCGCTTCACGCTCACCGTCGCCCAGGCGGCCGCGGAGGCAGACAAGTCCGGTGGCTTCCTAGGGATCGGCGGCGAGCGGGTGAGCGAGCCGGAGAACGCGGCGCTCGATCAGATCGCCGAGGCGCTCGGCACCGCACGCAGCTGAGGGTGCTGGTCGCGGGCGTCGACCTGCGCCGCGAGATGGAGCGGCTGCGGGGATTGGCGGCATTCGCGGACGGCGAGCTCGCGCGGACGCCGCCGAAGCTCAAGGTGCGCCGGGCGAGCAGCCGCCCGAACCGGCTCGGCTTCGCGATCCCGTCCGAGTGGCGGATCTCGGTGACCGACTATCCCGGGATCCGGCCCGGCGACGCGCTCGAGACCCTGCTCCACGAGCTCGTCCACCTGCACGTCGGCCGGCAGCCGGGCGCCCACCGCTGGCACGGCCCGCTGTTCAAGCGCACGCTCGCGGCCGCGATGGCGGAGGCGTACGGGGTCGACGCGCGGCCGCGGAACACCCTGCACGGCGTGTATGCGGAGGCGATCGAGCGGCGGCGGCTCAGCGGCGGCGAGCAGCTCGCGCTGCCGCTAGCGGCCTGAGCCGCCTCGGCGTCAGCTAGCGGCCGCGGGCGCGACCGCCTCGGCGAGGGCCTCGGCCTCCTCGAGCCGCCGCTCGATCAGGTCGAGGCCCGAGCCCCAGAAGCCGGGATCGGTGAGGTCCACGCCGACGATCTGCCCGAGCTCCTCGGGCGAGCGCGAGCCCCCGGCGCGCAGGAGGTCCAGGTAGTCGTCGACGAACGCATCCCCCACCTCCTGGTAGCGGCCGTAGACCGAGAACGCGAGCAGGTTGCCGTAGGCGTAGGCGTAGACGTAGCCGGGGGTCGAGATGAAGTGCGGGACGTAGGACCACCAGGTCGCGTAGCCGTCGGTGAGCTCGACCGAGTCGCCCAGCAGCTCCGTCTGGGTGTCGACCCAGGCGCCGTTGAAGGCGTCGACCGGGAGCTCGCCGCGCTCGCGCCGCTCGGTGTGGACGCGCCCCTCGAAGCGGTTCATCGCCACCTGGCGGAAGATCGCCCCGACGATCCCGTCGAGTGAGTCGGCAAGGAGCGACAGGCGCTCGGAGTCGTCGGGGGCGCGATCGAGCATCCGGCCGAGCACGATCGCTTCGCCGAAGATCGACGCGGTCTCGGCGACCGTGAGCGGGGTCGAGAACTCATAGATCCCCTTGGGCTGGGCGAGCGTCGCGTGGACCCCGTGGCCCAGCTCGTGCGCCATCGTGAGCACGTCGCCGGGGCGCGAGGTGTAGTTGAGCATCACGTAGGGGTGCGCCGACGGGACCGCGTAGGAGCAGAAGGCGCCGCCGCTCTTGCCGGGCGCCGGCGGCGCATCGATGTAGCGGCCGGTGAAGAACTCCTCGACCACCTCGCCGAGGTCAGGCGAGAAGCCGCGGTAGCAGTCGAGGACCAGCTCGCGGGCCTCCTCGTAGGGCACCCTCGTCTCCGAGCGGGCCACGGGCGCCATTCGGTCGTAGTCGGCGAGCCGCGGCAGGCCGAGCAGGCGCGCCTTCAGCCGATACCAGCGCCGGGGGATCTCATAGCGCGAGATCACGGCCTCGATCAGGGCCTCGACCGACTCGTCGGAGGCCTCGTTGGCCAGGTTGCGCGAGGCGAGCCAGTGCTCGTAGGAGCGCAGGCGGTCCTTGGTCGCCTTGTCGGCGAGCAGGGTGTTGTAGATGTAGCTGCGGGTGCGAAGGCCCGGCTCGAGCGCCTCGGTGACGGCCTCGGCCGCCTCGCGACGACGATCGCGGTCCGGGTCCTGAAGCCGTGCAAGCACCTCCATGAGCTGTAGCGGCTCCTCCGAATCGGGGACCTTCACCGTCACCGCGGAGATCTGCTCGGTGAAGAGGCGCGAGAAGGCCGAGGGGCCCGTGACCGAGGTCTCGGTCAGGATCCGCTCCTCGGGCTCGGAGAGCTGGTGGGGGCGGTAGCGGCGAAGCGTGGTCAGGTGATGGCGCCAGCGCTCGAGCTCGGGCGAGGCGAGGAGCTCCGCCGCGCGCTCCTCGTCCAGCAGGTTCCACTCGAGGTCGAAGAAGAGGAGCTCGGTCTCGATTCGCGCGCCGCGCTCGCGCACCGACTGCATGAGCGCACCGATCTCGGGCGAGAGCGTGTCGACCGCGAAGGCGAGCGAGGCGTAGGTGCCGGCCCGCCCGGCGAGCTCGGAGAGCTCCTCGAGCTTTCGCATCGCCTCGGCGATGACGGCCGCGTCGAGCTCCGCGACCTTGCCGCGGTACTCGGCGGCGAAGGAGTCGGCGAGCTCCTGGGCGCGGTCGAGCCTGCGCAGGGCGCCGTCGGCGCCCTCACCGTCGACCAGCGGCTCGAGGTCCCAGCGCGCCTCCTCGAGCGCCTCGTCGGTGGGGGTCGCTGTTGCGGCGTCCGTCATGGACAGAGCAAGATAGCCAGCGGGAACCGCCGCCCCCCTGGGCCTGTAGAAGAGACGCAGTGGAGGACCGGCCACTGGACGAGGCATGGCTCCTGGCGCGAGCCCGGGGCGGCGACGAGGAGGCCTACAGGCAGGTGGTCTTAAGACACGAGACGATCGCCTTCCGGACCGCCTGGCTGATCACGCGCTCGGCGGTCGACGCCGAGGAGGCGGCGCAGGACGCGTTCGCCAAGGCCTACCGGACTCTCGACCGCTTTCGGCCGCAGGCGCCGTTTCGGCCGTGGCTCCTGAAGATCGTTTCCAACGAAGCGCGCAATCGCCGCGCCTCGGCGGCCCGGCACGAGCGTCTGACGGCACGCGCGGTGGAGGAGCGCCGCGAGGACGACGCGGTCCCGTCGCCCGAAGCGGCGCTCCTCGACTCCGAGCGCCGCCAGCAGCTGCTCACGGCGCTCGACCGCCTCGGCGACGCCGACCGCACCGTGATCGCGTGCCGCTACCTGCTCGAGCTCTCCGAGGCCGAGACCGCTGCCGTGATCGGCAAGCGCCCGGGCACGGTGAAGTCGCGGACCTCGCGGGCGCTCGAGCGCCTGCGCGCCGAGCTGGAGGAAGCCGATGCCTGAGCTCGAGCGCGAGCTGCGGGCCCTCGCGGCCGCGATCGACTATCCGCCGACGCCGGACCTGGCCGGTCGGCTTATTGTCCGCGCCGGGCCGGCCAGGCTTCCGCTCGGGCGGACCCTGGCGGTCGCGGCGGTGTGGCTCGCGCTCACGTCCGCGGCCGTACTCGCGGCCGCGCGCGACGTGGCGGATTCACTGCGCGATCTCCAGACGGTGAGCGGGGCGACGATCCAGCGCGTACCCGAGCCGGCGCCGCAGGCCACCCCGCGCGATCTCGAGGTCGGCCCACGCGCGACGCTGCGCGAGGCGGCCCAGGACGTCGCCTTCCACCCACTCGTCCCGCGGATCGGCGGCGGTCCGGACGAAGTCCACGTGCGCGAGGCGCCGGACGGCGGCGAGGTCTCGCTCGTCTACGGGCCCCGAGCGGATCTCCCGCCTGCGATCACGACCGGCCTGGGCCTGCTCGTGACCGAGTTCCGCGGCGATCTCGCGCCCGAGTACCTGACGAAGGTGGCGCCGCAGGCGACGACGGTGAAGCGGGTGCGCGTCGACGGTGATCGCGCCGTGTGGATCGCGGGCGCGCCGCATTACTTCATCTACGGCGCCCCCGGCGGCCGGATCGCCGAGCGCGACCTTCAGGTGGCCCAAAACGTGCTCCTGATCGAGCGCGGCCGGGTGCTGGTGCGGATGGAGGGTGCGTTCAACCGCGCGACCGCGGTCCGGCTCGCGGGAACCCTCTCGCCCTTCGAGCTGTAGGAGGGGTGAGGAGGAGAACTACATGCTCAGACGCCCGTCATCCATCGCTGCCCTCGCAGTCGCCGCCCTGGCGCTGATCCCCGGCACCGCCGCGGCCAAAGGGCTCGAGAAGGCGACCGTCTGCGGCGCCGACCACTGCGCCGCGGTGGACGAAGACAACCTCACCGCCGCCCTGCTCGAGGGCGGCTCGCCGTCAGATCCACCGCCTCGATCGCAGGGCTGGTACCGCGTCCGGCTCGCGCTCGGTGACGGCAGGCCGGGCGGCCGCGTGTTCGAGACCTTTACGATCAACGTCCTCCCGCAGGCCGGCTACATCCGCAGCCGCCAGGAGCTCGGTGGCTCGCTGTGGAGCGACATGAGCGCCGAACAGCAGGCCGTCTATCGGGAGGTGACGCGATACATCACCCCGCTGCCGGCCGACGACCTGAAGGGGCTCACGAACCCGAAGCTGCCGGCCTCGAACGCGGCGCCCCCGGCCGCGCTCGCCGACGACGACGAGCAGGTCTCGAGCGGGTTTCCGTGGCTGATCGTGGTCGGCGGCGTCGCCGGCCTCGGCGCGGCCACGTGGGCACTTGTGCTCGCTCGACGCCGGCCGCCGCGCAGCGACTCCGCGCCCGCAGCGCCGCTGCCTCGCTGAGTCAGGCGTAGGGTTAGCGATCGGCGCTTTCGGGCAGTCCGGGAGCAACCCCAATGAGAGGAGCGAGCATGCTCGCGATGACGCGGTCGGCAGCGGATGCGGTGGAGGCGATCGTCGGCCAGCCCGAGGTTCCCGAGAGCGCCGTGCTGCGGATCGTCGCGGGCGAGGCGCAGGAGGACGGCGCCGGCGCGCAGCAGGAGCTGACGATGGCGCTCGTCGCCGAGCCCGAGGACGGCGACCTCGTGGTCGAGGACGTGGCGATCTCGCTCGATCCCTCCAGTGCGGAGTTCCTCGAGGACAAGGTCCTCGACGCCGAGGTCGACGACGAGGGCGTTCGCTTCAAGCTCTACGCCCAGCCCGAGGAGGGCGTCTAGCGGCTCGCGATCCGCGCCAGCGCCCTGGCGTGGCGCCGCACCTCGCCAGCGCGGAGTGCCCGGCCCGGCAGCTCGACGACGAACGCCTTCGCGTCCATGGCCTCGTCCTGCCACGCGGTCGCCGCTCCCGGCGGCGTCGGGAAGCAGTCGCGCGCGGGTAGGCCCGAGAGCCGCGCGTAGCGAAGCGCGACGCGCCTGCCGCGGCGGTCGCAGGGGATCAGCGTGCGGCCCCACGGCTGGTGGTACCAGACGGTGATCTCGGGCCGCTCCCGGCGCATGAACCTGCGGACCGCGCGCGTCTCCGGCTCCGAGAACGACTGCGGCCCCGAGTAGTAGCCGCTCGAGGGCGGGATCGGCTTCCAGCCGGTGGCGAAGTTTCGGTTGAGGTCGACGCCATGCCGGTTGCCGCGCGTGCCCGCCGCGACGCCGTCCGGGTTCACGGTCTCGATCGTCCACAGCTCGACGCCGTCGGCGTCGCGGGCGTAGGAGCGGACGAAGCGCGCGACCCGGTGGCCCTGCGTCTCGTCGCCGTGGATCGAGCCGACGACGAGCATGCTCCGCCGCGCGTCCTGCTCGCCGAAATGGCGCGCGACGATCGGATCGCCGGCGACGGAGTGGCCGATCGTCTCGGGGTTGGGCGGCGCAGCCGCGACGAGTGCGGCCACGACGGCGATCCAGCCCGCTGAGATCACGAGCCCAGCGTACGCCGGGTCGCTCACCGAAGCGCGGGCAAGACCCCTTCGCCGAAGCGCACGTTTGACTCCTCGACCGCGGCCGGATCCGCGTCGAGTGAGCCCGGGACGACGATCACCCGCTCGATTCCCAGCGCCTCGATCTCGCGCAGCCGCTCGGCGACCTCCTCGGCGGTCCCGACGACCGCGAACCGATCGATGAACTCGTCATCGAGTCGCCGCGCCGCCGGGGCATTGCCGTGGCCATGGCGCGACTCGTCGTAGTCGTCGGCGAGCAGCTCGATGCCCTCGCGCGTGACGTCGGAGAGGCCGTCAGGCGGCGCGCCCTCCGTGCCGAACCGGGCGAGGATCGCGGTGCTGCCGCGGACCAGGTCGCGGGCCGCCGCGCGGTCCGGGTCGACGCCGACGTTCAGGAAGGCGCCGAGCGAGACGTCCTCACCGACAGCCCGTGCGGTCTTCACCGCCCACCGAAGTCGCTCCGGCTCGGCGCCGACCGTGAAGTCGATCCGCTCCGCGTGGCGCGCCGCGAGCTCGATCACGTGCGGCCCCGTCGCGGCGACGCTCACCGGCACCTTCGGCCGCTCCGACTCGGCGATCCAGCCGATCCGCGTCTTGGCGCCGTCGTCGAGCTCGACCTCTTCACCGCGCAGGAGCCCCTGGATCTGAACGAGCGCCCGTTCGAGCTCGGACGGGTGGACGGGCCGCCGCCCGATCTGGATCAGCGCCGAGTCACCGCGCCCGAGGCCGAGCACCGCGCGCCCTCCCGTCTCCTCCTGAAGCGTCGCCGCCGCCGACGCGGTCACCGTCGGATGGCGGGTCACCGGGTTCGTCACGCCGGGTCCGATCCCGATCCGCGCGCTCGCCGTGGCGGCGAGCCCGAGCTCGATCCAGACGTCAGCGTTCAGGTTCTGGCTGTCGGCGACGAGCAGGCCGTCATAGCCCCACTGCTCGGCTCGCCGGGCGAGCAGGGCGGTCCGGTGCGGGAAGGAGAAGGCATGGAGCCAGACTTCGATCGCGCGAGCCTAACGGCGCCCGCGGCCTAGTCGTAGTCGAGCTTCTCGTCCCAGTCGGGCCGTCCCCGCGGCGTCAGGTCGAACAGGTTCCAGAGCGGCTCCAGCGTGCCAACGCTGCGGTGGTCCTGGCCGGGATCCATCGGCCCGTACGTGAGCTCCGCGCCCCAGAAGTGCCGGATCGTGTCGGCGTCGCGGTGAAACACGTTGAGCATCGGGATCTGTGATCCGTCCTCGGCTTCCCCGAAGTAGTCGCGGTTGTAGGTGTTGGCGGCCGACGACAAAAGCCGCAGGTGCTGCCAGCCGCGCTCGGCGCCCCAGGTGAGCAGGCGTGGCAGTGACGTCTTTGCGACCACGACGAAGTTGATCCACTGACTCGCGTGCAGAACGGCCGGGTCGAGTTGGTCGAGCAGGGCGACGCACGACGGGCACGGCCCCTCCTCCAGCGGCAGCTTCGCCGTTTCGCCCCTCGCCGGACCGGGCCGGTCGCCGCCGTAGCTGCGCGGGAACATGAAGTTGTAGATCCCGAGCGAGTCGCGGCCGGGCGCGAAGAGCTCCGAGAGCCGCACCTGAACCGGAGCGCCATCCGGTCCGGCGCCCTCGAATACGTAGTCCTCCGGCACTGGCCCGCCGAGCGGCAGCTCGCGCCGCGCGGCGGCCACCGCCTCCATCGCTCGCCGTAGCTCGATCTCGCGCTCGAGCAGCGCGTTGCGAGCGAGTCTGTACTCCTGCGACTCGCCGGGGAACTCAAGGCTCATTGCTCCTCCTCCGTTCGCGTCACCGCACCGGCGAGGACGCGCTCGAGGTTGTCGAACGATGCTTCCCAGCCCTCTCGGTGCGACCGCTTCGCTTCGTCGTCCGCCAGGCCGGTGTTGGTCAGGACCAGGTCGGTCGTGCCGTCGCCGCGGTCCTGGAGCTCGACCTCGACGCGCTGGGTTCCTTCATGGCCGGCGTGGCCGTCCCATCTCCACGTGATGACGACGCGCTCCGGCGGCTCGATCGCGACGTACTCGCCGCCACCGCCGAACTCCTCGCCATCCGGGCTCCGCATGACGAGCCGCAATCTGCCACCGACTCGAGGTTCGACCTCGGCGACCGGCGTCTCCCAGTCGGCGCCCGCGGGCCACCAACGCCTGAGCACGTCCGCGCTCAGCCAGGCGTCGAAGACGGCCTGCCGCGGCGCGTTGATGACTCGCTCGATCCGGATGGTGTCCGGGCGACTCGGGTCGTTCACCGGCTCTGCTCCTGGGCGTGCTCCTCGACGACATCAAGCATCCGGCCCCAGATCGCCCGCTGGCGATCCACCCAGGAAACCGCCTCGCCGAGCGAGTCCAGGTCGAGGGCCAGCCGGTGCGTCCGCCCCTCAACCGTACGAACCACGATGCCGGATTCCTCGAGCACGCTCAGATGCCGTGAGATCGTCGGCTTCGACACCCCGAACCCCCCGGTTGCCTCACCCACTGTGGCCGTCCCGGCTCCAAGGCGCTCGACGATGCCGCGGCGAATCGGGTGCGCCAGGGCCTTGAACGGGTCGTTAGCCATCTCGCTAACAATAACCCGACGCTCGCACGGATGAATTCCGGCGCCATGGGGCGTGAAAACGCCTACCCCGCCACCGTCCGCGCGCTGCGTCCCGTTTCGAGCCCCCAGCTGACGATCCGCTCGGGATGGATTCGGATCATCGGCGTCGGGAGGGCGATCGTCTCGCCGCGCCCGCGGATCTCGACCCCGCGCGGGCGCCACGGGTCGGTGCTTGCCAGATCGTCGATCACGATGGCGGCTCGCCCGGTCCGCCCCACGTCGCGAAACTTCTTCGATCGCTGGAGTTCGAAGCCTCCGACGTCGATCGTGTCACGCGCGGCGTTGTAGATCCACGCGACCGGCACAACGTGCGGCGTGCCGTCCGCGCCAACCGTCGCGATCCGCCCGAGCTGCCGCCCGCCGGCCAGGTAGCGACGCTCGGCCTCCGTAAAGACGCTCATCCGGCCCGACGCGCTTGGGGCGCCGGCCGCGCGCGTTTGAGGATCTCGTCGATAAAGGGACCCTTGGCCTCGGCGTAGTAGTTGACGTCGGGCCAATCCTCGGCCGCCAGCTCGCGCTTGAGTTGCGCGTACGCATCCCGGTCGGTTGCCGACTGACGCAGCCGGTCGCGGAAGAGGACGTGGTCGCGGTGCTCGCGGCTGCCCTCAGCCCAGACGTGGACGTGTGTGTCGCGGCTCGGCGGCCGGAACATCCTGTGCCCGGGCTCGCGAACCCGAAGCTCATAGCCAAGGGCCATGAGCGCCGGCGCATAGCCCCCCTCGTCCTCGACGTCATCGACGGTCACGAGCACGTCGATGATCGGTTTCGCCGCAAGCCTTGGAACCGCGGTCGACCCGATGTGCTCGATCGTCCTTGCGGTTATTCCGAGTGCGTCCGCCAGCCTCTCGCGAATCCGTGCGAAGCGCACCGGCCAGCCGTCGTGGTACTCGACAAGGCGCACCGGGCCCGGCTGGCGATCACCGATGAGCGTCTGTGCCAGCCGCCGCTCTATGCGCGGGTTGAGTCGCGGAGAGGATCGCGCGGGCATGAACTCGAGCGTAGTCCAGGCTGATATGGCTCCTCGCCCGGAGCCTCGTCTGCAGGAACTGCGCGAAGAGAAACACGCAGACAAACAGCGAGCCGAGCGTGAAGAAGATCGCCGCGTTGCCGGCCGACAGCGAGGGGTTCTGAACAGACGCATCGGCAGCATCGGCTGGGGCGCGCGCAGCTCCCAGGCGACGAAGGCGGCGATGAGCGCAACGCCCGCCGTGAGCGCGACGACGATCTCGTTTCGGCTCGGGACCCCGCCGAGGTGATGTCGCTTCGGCTCCCGCGTCAACGCAGAAGCCTTCATCCGCCGGTCCGGCCGACTGGCTCCTGGACGACGTGCGGGCGAGCCGGAGCGTGAAGCCTTTTGTGAACGGGCGCCTACCCGCCGTCGCGGCTCGCCACCGCCTTCATCTCCCGCCACCGCCGCTCGAACGGCAGCCGCCAGCGCCGCGGCGCGATCAGGTCGCGGATCGGGCCCGGGCCCCACGTGCCCTGCGCGTAGGGCAGGACCGGGGGCGGGTTTTCGAGCAGCGGCGCCGAGACCTCCCAGAGCCGCTCGATGCCCTGCGCTGTCGTGAAGAGGGTGTGGTCGCCCTGCATGGCGTCGCGGAGCAGGCGCTCGTAGGCCTCGAGCGTGTCGCCCTCGCGCTGGATCTCGGTGAGCGAGAACTGCATCGAGAGCTTCTCGAGGTGCATCCCTGGCCCGGGCTGCTTGCCGTAGAAGGAGAGCGAGAGGCGTGAGGACTCGTCGAGGTCGAAGGTGAGGTGGTCGGGGCCGTAGTCACCGACGCCGGAGCCGGCCGGGAACATGCTCTGCGGCGGCTCGCGGAAGGCGATCGAGATGATCCGCGCGCCCTCGGCCATCCGCTTTCCAGTGCGAAGGAAGAACGGCACCCCCGACCAGCGCCAGTTGTCGAGCTCCGCGCGCAGGGCGACGAAGGTCTCGGTCTCGGAGTCGGGGGCGACGCCGGGCGTGTCGCGGTAGCCCTCGTACTGGCCGCGCACGACCTGGTTCGGGTCGACCGGCCGCAGCGAGCGGAAGACCTTGTTCTTCTCCTCGGTGATGGCGTGCGGGGCGAGCGCGGTCGGCGGCTCCATGGCGACGAAGGCGAGCACCTGGAAGAGGTGGGTGACGACCATGTCGCGGTAGGCGCCGGTCGCGTCGTAGAAGCCGCCGCGGCTGCCGACGTCGAGCGTCTCGGCAATGTCGATCTGCACGTGATCGATGTGGTTGCGGTTCCAGATCGGCTCGAAGAGCCCGTTGGCGAAACGCAGCGCGAGGATGTTCTGCGCCGCCTCCTTGCCGAGGAAGTGATCGATGCGGAAGATCTGAGACTCCTCGAACACCTCGTGGACGAGGTTGTTGAGCTCGATCGCGCTGTCGAGGTCCATCCCGAACGGCTTCTCCATCACGACGCGCGCGCGGGTCGTGAACCTGCACTCGCCGATCCTCTTGATCACGTCGGGCGCGGCCTTTGGCGGAATCGAGAGGTAGATCAGATGCCGCGGCTCGCCGCCGAGCTCGCGGTCGGCTGCCTGAATGGCGTTCGCGAGCGCGTCGGAGCCGGCGCCCTCCGGGACGTAGGTGAGTCGGGAGACGAAGCGGTCGAGGTCCTCGTCGGTCGCCGGGTGGCGCTTGAACTGTCCGCAGGCGTCGCGGGCGATTCCGCGGAAGCTCTCGTCGTCCGTGTCCTCGAGCGACGTGCCAACGACCCGGAACTCGGGCATGAGGCCGGCCTGGGAGAGATGGAGGAGCCCCGGCAGGAGCTTGCGCCGCGCGAGGTCGCCCGTGGCGCCGAACAACACGATCACGTGCGGCTGAAGCGGCGTGAGCGCCGCAACCTCGACATCCCTCGGCCCAGGTGTGGTGACGGTCACGAATGGAAGGTACCCAGTGAGCCACTTAGGATCGGGCGCAATGGCCCATGCCCACACGCCCGAGGAGCTCGAACAACTCAACCCCGATCGAGCTCCCGGAGTTCATCGACCGCGCCGACGAGCGTCCGGTCGTGATGCTCAACCTCCTCGACTTCAAGCCCGGCGGCGGCCGCGAGCGCTCCGAGGAGTACGCCGAGGCGGTCGGGCCGCTGCTGGAGCAGGCGGGCGCGAAGGTGATCTTCGCGGCGACGGCCGCCGCGCCACTGATCGGGCCATCGGAGTGGGACGTGGTGGCGCTGGTCGAGTACCCGACCCGGCGGGTGTTCCTGGAGATGGTGAGCTCGGAGAAGTACCTGGAGATCGCGCACCTGCGGACCGAGGCGCTCGATCGCTCGGAGCTTCACCCGCTGGACCGGCTGCCGGAGGGCGACGCGCTCGCGGGCTAAGCGGCCTTACGTGAGTCGCGCGGCTCGTCGGGTAGGGGATGGGCATGAGCCATCACCATCACGACGAGAAGCCGAAGCGTTCAGAGCAAAAGCAGCCCCAGAGGCCGGACCCCGAGCGGCCGGACCCGGAGGGCAATCCGGCTGAGCACACCGGCCCGCGTGGCAACCCCGAACCGGACCGCGACCGGCTGGAGAAGGCGCGCGAGGATCAGGAGCGGACGATCGCGAGCTGACGCGGGCGTTCGCCGCTCAGCTCACTCGTATTTCGACATCAGCTCGCTGATCGTCTTCAGCACGGGGTCGTTCTCGACGGCGTTGTAGGCGTAGATCCGCGCGTTGGGGTCGGCGGGGTCGACCGAGCACTCCGGGAAGAAAACGGGATAGGCGAAGCGGAAGTTGTAGTCGTCCTGCTGGCCGGCGCGCTGGGTCACGTACTTGCTGCGGCGCTTCGTCGTGAACTCGCGGATCCATGCACACCCTGTGCTCTTCAGGAGGTCGGGGTTATTGCCGAGGTGAAAGAAGACGGGGACTCGCTCGGCGAGCTTCTTGACGTCGTCGAGGTCGATCTTGAACGCGGTGTCCTGAACGGCGATGTAGTCCGTTCCCGTCGGGACGGTCGGCTTCTTCGCGAGCCCGAACGCGTTGCCGCCGAGGAGCTCGCCGTGCTCATGCGCGTCGGCGATCGCAGCCTCCATCACCTCGGGCCGTGACTTCGCGGCCGTCGTGTAGAAGTCGAACAGCCAGGCCTCGTTGTCGAACCGGGACCGGACCTTGTCCATCATCGCCGTGAGCTTGGCCGGTGTCGGGTACTCGAGCGCGTTGAGCTCGATCGAGAACTTGGCGTCCGGCGACACCTTCTTGACCGCGGCGCGGACCTTATTCCAGGCCTTGACCTCGTAATTGGCCACCGGCTCGCCCGCCTGGAAGCGCACCAGCGCCGAGACGTAAGTCGGCTTGAGCTTGGCGAGAGCGGCACCAACGGAGTTCGCGGTCTCTCCCTTGAGCGTCCAGCGACCGCCCTGGTAGATGCGGACCGAGGCGATGCGGTCGCTGTTGGGCGGGCCGACGCTGGTGGTGCCGGCGTCGTCATCGCTATCGCCGCACGCGCCTAGCGAGAGTGCGAGGAAGATGCCAGCCGCGGCTGCGAGCCATGCGCGAGTGGGCCGGCCGTCCTTGGCTTTCATCGCGGGCATTATCGGTGGTCGGTATGACGATGTGAAGGGGCGTGGCGGCGATCGTGGCGCGGGTCCAAACGCGGCGCGCTTACCTCAGACGTAGCTGTGCTGGTCACAGCCCCTGAGTACCGTGCGCGACATGCACGCCACCGCGACCCGCCCCCGCGTCGGCGTCCTCCTCCGCGAGTGGCGGCAGCGCCGACGCCTCTCGCAACTCGATCTCGCCCTTGAGGCCGGCGTCTCTGCACGCCACCTGAGCTTCATCGAGACAGGGCGGGCGAAGCCGAGCGCGGAGATGGTGATCCAGCTCGCCGAACATCTGGAGGTCCCCTTGCGCGACCGGAACTCGCTGCTACTCGCGGCCGGCTACGCGCCTGTCTATGCCCAGCACGACCTGTCAGACCCCGAGATGGGGCCGGTGCGCGAGAGCGATCGACCAGGTGCTCCGTGGCCACGAGCCATACCCGGCGGTTGTGATCGACCGCCACTGGGGCATGGTCTCCGCGAACAGCGCCGTGCCGATGCTGATCGAGGGTGTCGCCGAGCACCTGCTGGAGCCGCCGGTGAACGTGCTTCGCCTCAGCCTCCACCCGACGGGGATGGCGCCGCGGATCGTCAACCTCGGCGAGTGGCGGGCGCATCTGCTTGACCGGCTCCGTCGGGAGGCGGTGGTCACCGGCGATCCGGCGCTGGCGGCGCTTCACGAGGAGCTCGCCGACTACCCCGGCGGCGAGGAGCCGGGACACGTGCCGGACCTCGAAGCAGGGCAGATCGCTGTCCCACTCCGCCTCCGCGTCGACGACGCCGAGCTCTCGTTCATCAGCACCGCGACCACCTTCGGCACCGCCGTCGACATCACGGTTTCCGAGCTCTCAGTCGAGTCGTTCTTCCCGGCCGACGAGGAGACGGCAGAGTTCATCCGCTCGTGGACGGAGCGATCGGACGCGGCCGGTTAGGGGACGCTCGGATTGATCTCCGGCCCGGGCTCGGAGCCCTGGGCGTGCACGCCGTGTTCGAGATGGACCGGTTCGGGGTCTGGCCCGTCCAGCTCGTTCGGCGGGTTCGGGACATCGGCGTCGGCGAGGCGCTCGTTGACGCCGGCCTCTCGGCGCCGCAGTAGGTCCCAGGTCTCGTCGAGCTCGCGGGTGATCGCCTGTAGTCGGGCGTGGCGCTCGTCGTCGAGGCCGTCCTCTCCGCTCGCGCTCAGCAGCCGATGCTCCTCGGCGACGAGCTCCTCGATGTGATCCCGGATCTGGGCGACGTCCATCAGGCCCTCACGATAGTCGCCCTGCGCGGGTGGCGGGCCCGCAGCGCCGTCGGCTCACCCGACGGGCCACGTCCCAGCCGACGATCAAATTTCGAGGAGCTGGCCGAGGGTGCGGATCTCGCCTATGTTCAGGGAGATCGCGCGGACCTCGACCAGCGCCTCGTTTGGGGTGGGGACCCGGTCGGTTACCTCGCGGAGGGAGATTCCCTCGGGGGAGCGGGGTCGGCGACCAGGCCCAGCATCTCTCCTAGGCGGACCGGGGCGCGGCCGCAAGCGACGTGAAGACGATCAGTCGCTTGAAGCGGAGGGGCCTCGGCGGCGCCGGTGAAGCCTGTGTCGTGGCTCTGTTCGTCGTGCTCATTGGGTGCCTTCCTGTTGGCGACTTCAAGGTTCGAGGAACATCGTACTAGATTGTCCGAAGATCGTCGTACAATGAGATTCACGATGAGCCGAGCACTCGCACATCCCGACCCCAAGGACCTCGAGCTGACCCACGTCCTGCACGCACTCAGCGATCCCGTCCGCCTGCAGATCGTCCGCGGCCTCGCCGCCGAGGGCGGCTGCTCTCACCGCTGCGGCGAGTTCCCGCTCCCGGTGTCGAAGTCGACCGCCACCCACCACTTCCGCGTCCTGCGCGAGAGCGGTGTGATCGAGCAGATCCCGGAGGGGACGGCGCGGGTCAACCGACTGCGGCGCGAGGACCTCGAGGCGCGCTTTCCAGGGCTGCTCGACTCGGTCCTCAAGTCGGCCTGACGGCCCCGCGGAAGGCCAGCGGGTATAGATCCCGCCGGTGCGCCTGCTCTTTCTCCGCCACGCCGAGTCGGTGTCGAACGCCGATCCGGAGGCCGTCGGCCTTCCGGAGGCTGAGGGCGACCGGCTGACGAAGCGCGGTCACCGGCAGGCGCTGGCGGTGGCGCGCGCGCTCCGCGAGTCCGGGGCGACGCGCCTTCTGGTCAGCCCGATGGGCCGCGCCCAGGAGACGGCGAAGCCGATCGCCAAGGCACTCGACCTCGAGATCGAGACGCATCCGGGCATCCACGAGCTCCGCGAGGCGGACGACTTCCTCGAGCTGCCGCCGGAGGAGCAGAAGCTCAAGCGCTGGTCTGAGCGGATGGCGGAATCGGCAGCGGACCCGGATTCGGCGCCGGAGGGGGCGGAGTCATTCAACGACGTGCTCGGGCGCGTGCGCTCGTTCAAGGCCGACCTGGAGAACTCCGAGCCGGAAGCGGTCGTGCTCGCCATCTCACACGGGATCTTCGGGCGCTTCTTTCTGATCGACTCGCTGATCGGCGAGCTCTTTCGGGCGAGCGAGGTCGGCCGGCTATGGCAGCTGCGGACCGCGAACTGCGGGCTCAGCGTCTTCGAGCACGGCGAGCGCCGGCATCCGGCCGATCCCGAGATGGAGGGCTGGGTGTGCGCGAGCTGGATGCAGGTCTGCTGGCGCGAGTAGGCCGCGACGCTACTCGAGCGGCTTCGTTCGATTCGCGTACGGGACGTAGTCGCGACACGGCTCGCCGCGCAGTCCGGGGCACGGCGGCAGGCCGGTCGGCACGTTCGCGTCGACGGTCGGCAGCAGCAGGCGCGAGGGCATCTCGGGCGAGTGCGCGACCTGGATCTTCGCGCCCTTGCCGACGGCCTCGTCGAACGACCAGATCGGCTGGTCGCCGTTGGGGGCGCTGACCGTGACCCGGATCCGTGAGCCCGTCCGGTAGACGTGGCCCTCGTAGTAGAGCGGGATCGTCAGCTTCGCGAACCTGCCCTTCGGCATCGGGGCGCGGTCGGACTTGCGCAAGCTGAGCACCGGCTCGAGCTTGGTGCTCTTTTTCCGGTCGAGCTTGCGCGCGCTTGCCTTGAGCCAGCCGCCCTGCACGAAGGTCTCCTTGCCGTCGGGCCGGACCTCCGAGACGGTCACCTGCAGGTCGACGTCGCGCTTCGAGGAGCGCGTCCATGCCTGGAGCGCGCCCGCGCCGAGCACCGTGGTGTTCTTCCCGAGCGGCGCCGTCACGTAGGAGGCCGCGGTCCCGGCCGGGTTCTGGGTCCAGTCGTACGGCGGGGTTGCCGTCCACAGGCCGTCCGGGCCCGCGCCGGTGTCGCCGGTGAAGTCGGTCGGCGGCCGCGCCGCCGCATTCCACTTGAACGAGTCCGCGGCGCCGGCCTTGGGCCGCTTGCGCTTCAGCTTGCCGCCGCGGTCGAGGTAGAACGAGGTCGCCTTCGTGTGCGGCACCGGGAAGCGCGAGAACGACTGCTCGAACCCGGGATACGGGTAGCCGGGCTGGCCGCCCGCTCCGTTGTCGAAGAGGATCCGGATCGGCGGCTGGGCCTCGAACGCGGCCAGCGCGGACGCGTAGTCGGGCTGCGCGCGGATCGGGTCCGGCGGCAGGAGGACGCCGGGGATCCCCATCGCAGCCTGGTAGATGACCGGCGCGCCGGCGATCTGGATCGGGTCGGGGTTGGGTTTTCGCTGCGCCACGTAGAGCTCGAGGAAGTCATACAGGCGGTTGAAGGTCTCGGGGTCGAGCGAGTCGACGTGGGTGCCGTTGGTGAACGTGAACCACTTCCGCTTCGTCCCGGTGAACGCGGCGGCCAACGCCGGGCAGTGGCCGCCGGTCTGCTCATCGGTCCACTGGCAGGCCATGAAGGTCGGCACCTCGATCTTGTGCACGAAGGTGAGCGGCGAGAGCGGGTCGGCGACCTTCGGCTTGTAGGTGGAGTTGCGCCTCACCTTCGCCAGGAGATCGACCGCCTCCGGATGTAGCGCCTGGTTGTCCTTGCAGATCTGGTCGCCGTTCTGGATCTGCTCATACGCCCACGGCTGGCCGCTGTCGGGACCGGCCGGCCGGGCGTCCTCGACGCGCTCCTCGGCCCAGGCGAGCGCGAAGCCCGTGTTGAGGATGCCGCCGGGATAGAGCGTCGTCTGGGTCTGGTCGAGCACGGACAGCGGCGCAATCGCGGCCAGCGAGGGAGGCCGCGTCTGTCCGGTGAAGAGCTGGCTGATCCCGCCGTAGGAGATCCCGCCCATGCCCGGCCTGTGGTTGAGCACCCACGGCTGGCGAGCGATCGTCTCGACCACGTCGTAACCGTCGAGCGACTGCGCCGGCTCGAAGAAGTCGAACGAGCCGCCCGAGCACCCGGTGCCGCGCATGTTGACGTCGACGACCGCGAACCCGAGCGCGCCGAAGATCTGCTGGATCGAGCTCGCGCCGCCGCCCGGCCGCGCGTAGGCATAGCCGGAGTACTCGATCAGGGTCGGCCACGGGCCCGGGGTCGGCACGGTTGGCGGGTAGACGTTGACCGCCAGCTTCGTGCCGTCCCGGGTCGTCAGGTACTGGTAGCCGCTGTCAGCGATCGGCTGGTCGTAGATCGAGGCGTCCGGCGGCCGCGAGCGGGTGGTCAGCACCCTGAACCGCTCCGAGGTCTCGCCGGCGCCCTTCACGCGGTAGCCGCCGCCGGGCTCGACCTTGCGGAACACGAGGCCGCCGAGCTCGCTGACCGTCTTTCGCTGCAGGGCGTCGCCGCGCTTATCGACGAGGCTCAGCTTCTTGCCGGGCGTGGCGCCGAGCACGTAAGCCTGCTTCATCGAGCCGTGGGCCGTGTACGCGGTCGCAGGTCCGGCGAGGGCGAGCGACGCGCAGGCAGCCACGAGCGTGGCCACGGCCGTACCAGCTCGACGCACCCGCCCTGCCCTCATGCGCCGGAATCTTCTCAGACCGCGCCAGGGGAGGCGCAGCCCGGCCGCGGCTGGGGCTACGGGACGCGCCGCTAGGGCGAGCGGCGGCTGCCCGCGGCGGCTGCCCGCGCCTCCGCATCGAGCTCGCGGACCGGCGCGCCGCCGTAAGCCGGCGCGGATCAGCTGCGCCGTTAGCTCCCCCCGCGAGCCCGCGGCGCTCGAGTAGGTGCCGAGTTGCGCGAAAGTCAGACCGAATGAGCGCGGAACACCCGCGACCAGCGGTTCCGCGGAACCGCGATCACGCCAGCACGGCGTTCCCGGAACAAGCGAGGAACATAAGGTGGGGGGCCCCGCACGCAACGACTCGAGATGAGGCCCCTGGGGGGCGCTTAAACGAGCGCCGCAACCCAGGCGAACGGCGGTGGGCGCTGGCATACTGACTTGTGTGCAAGATAGGAACCAGGCCGAGGCGCCGTCGCAGCCGGTGGCGGCGATCGCGGGCGACGACGCCGGCGTCTCGCTGGCGACTGGTGCGTATAACCGGCTGCGCGAGGCGATCGTCCGAGGGGAGCTGCGGCCGAACGAGCGGTTGGTCGAGACCGAGCTCGCCGGCTGGCTCAAGGTCAGCCGGACGCCGCTTCGGGAGGCGCTGGCACGCCTCGCGTCGGATGGACTGGTGGAGACTCGCCGGCGCGGCTGGGTCGTTCGCGAGCACACGGCGCAGGAGGTGCGCGAGATCCACGAGGTGCGTGCGGCGCTCGAAGGCATGGCGGCACTCCTCGCCTGTCATCGGGCCAGCGACGCGCAGATCGACGAGATCATCGACTTCCACCATCACCAGAATCGCTCGAAGCTCGAGATGCCCGCCTCCGACTACCTCGTCGAATACAACGACGCGTTCCACGAGGCCGTGGTCGCCGCGGCCGGTAACGAGCGGCTGCGCCAATTCATCCGTCGCAACCGCGAGTTCTTCTTCACTTACCGGATCGCAAAGCTCTACGGCGAGGAGGAGGCGGCGGCCTCGCTCACCGGCCACGACGAGGTGGTCAACGCGCTCACGGTCCGGGACGGGGAGCGCGCCGAGCGGGCGATGCGCCAACACATCCTTGAGGCGCGCGACGTGATCATCAGCAAGCTCTACTGAGCCAGCGGCAGGGCTGATGGCTGCTCGAAGAGCGGCACGTCCCCCTCGGCGACCCGCTCGCCGGCGACGTAGACGCGGCGACGGTCGCGGAGGCGGACGAGGAAGTCCTCGGCCGCCCGGAGCGGCATCCGGCTACCCGCTCCGTTCGACGAGGATGCCCAGGAAAGGGCACGGCGAGCTCGGCACCTCGCGCACGACGAAGCGGTGCGGTGTCCCGGCCGGGATCCGCACCGACGCGGGCGACCGCACAGTCACCGTCTCGGTGTCGGTCTCGACGTCGAACCGAAGCCCGGGCGTCACGACCAGGTAGATCTCGTCCACGTCGTGGCGGTGAAGCTCGGTGAGCGGCTTGCCGACGAGCTTGGAGGCGTCGACGGCCGCGACCTTGATCGGCAGGCCGGGGATGTCCTCGGGACCGAGGTAGATCTGCGCGGGCGCCGGGTGCCCTAGCAACCGCTCCTCGCGCGGGAGATCCTCCACCACCTCGAGGCGTGAGCGCTCATGCGCGGCCACCCGCCACCTCCTCGACGCGCTCGCCCTCGGCGCTCGGCCGGGCGGCGAGTTGCGCGAGCGCTGCCGGCAGGCCCTCGGCGAGCGTCGGATGGGCGTGGATGGTCCCAAGCACGTCGTCGGGGCTCGCGACCGTCTCGATCGCGAGCATCCCCTCGGCGATCACCTCGGTGGCGTGCGGGCCGACGGCGTGGACGCCGATGATGCGGTCGGAGCCGCGATCCACCACAGTGCGGACTGCCCCGCCCGCACCCAGAGTCGCCGCGCGGCCGTTCCCGCCGAGGCTCGCCGCGGCGACGGCGACGTCGAGGCCGGCCTCGCGCGCCTCCGCCTCGCTCAGACCCGCGCTTGCGACCTGTGGGTCGCTGAACGCGATGACCGGGATCGCCATCGGGTCGAATGCGGCCGGCATGCCGGAGAGCGCCTCCGCGGCCACTCGACCCTCGGCGCTCGCCTTGTGGGCGAGCGCTGGACCGGCGGTCGCGTCGCCAATCGCGGCGACCCGCGACGTCGCGAGCCGCCGCTCGTCCACGGCGATCAGCCCGTCCTCGCCCACCGCCACCTCGACCGCCTCGAGCCCAAGCTCGTCCGTGTTCGGCGTCCGCGCCACCGCCACGATCACCCGCTCCGCCGCCAGCCGCCTCTCGCCGTCCCCGCTCGCGATCACGAGCTCGTGCTCGTCGACCGCGACCACCCGCCCGCCGAGCTCGAGCTCCACGCCGAGCTCGCGCAGCCTCCGGGCCACCGGCTTGGCGAGCGAGGCGTCAAGCGACGGGAGGACGCGGTCGCCCTCCTCGACCAAGCCAACCCTCGAGCCGAGCTTCGCGAACGCCGTCGCCAGCTCGAGGCCGATGTAGTCCGCACCGACGACCGCCACTGACGTCGGAACCGACTCGAGCGCGAGCGCCTCGGTCGAGGTCAGCACCCGCTCGCCGTCCACCGGAAGCTGCGGGTGCGCGCCCGGGCGCGAGCCGGTCGCCACGATCGCCTGCCGGAACTCGAGGAAGTGCGCCTGGCCGTCCGGCAGCCTGACCGCGGCCCGGTCGCGATTCGCGAAGCGCGCCTCTCCCTCGATCAGCCGCACGCCCGCTCGGTCGAACAGCCCCCGGATCCCGCGCTCAAGGCGGTCGACGATCGACCGCCTCCACTCCTGGAACGCGCTGAGGTCGATCTCAACTTCGGACGCCCGCAGGCCGGCCGGCGCGAAGGCGTCGATCCCGTGGCGGGCATTGGCGAGCTCGATCAGCGCCTTCGCGGGAATGCAGGCGACGTGCAGGCAGGAGCCGCCGAGCCCGCCATCGGTGCCGCCGCGGTCGACGACGACCACCTCCCGGCCGAGCTCCGCTGCGCGGAGCGCGGCGACGTAGCCACCCGGCCCACCGCCGACCACGAGCAGGTCGACGGGCTCGGCGATCTCGCCGACGACCATCGCTATGCGAGCTCCGCGAGCAGGAGCACCGGGTTCTCGATCGCCGCGACGACGTCGTTGACGAACGAGGCGAGGTCCGCGCCGTCGAGCACGCGGTGGTCGCCCGAGCAGCTCAGTCCGAGCACCGGGGCGGCGTCGAGTTCCCCATCGCGCACCAGGGCGCGCTCCTGGAGGCGGCCGAAGCCAAGGTTCGCCGACTGGCCGGGCGGGATGATCGGCGTCGACAGCGAGCTGCCGAGGGCGCCGTAGTTGTTCACGGTGAGCGTTCCGCCGGTGAGCTGCTCGCGAGACAGGCTCCTGGAGCGCGCCGCGGCGGCGAGCGCCGCGATCTCGCGCGCGATCTCCGTTACGGACCTGCGATCGGCATCGCGAACGACCGGCGTGAGGAGGCCGTCCGAGGTCGAGGTCGCGACACTGAGGTGGACGGCGCCGTGACGGGTGATCTGCTCGCGCTCCATGTCTACGGAGCTGTTGACGCCCGGGTGGCGAAGCGCGGCGGTGGCGGCGATCTTCGCCAGCAGCGGCATCATCGTCAGCACCTTGGCGAGCTCCTCGTCGCCGTCCGCCTCCGCCCGCGCGCGAAGATCGCGGCGGGCCGCGAGGAGGGCGGTCGCGTCGACGTCGCGGAAGTCGACGATGTGCGGCACCGTCTGCCAGGACTCGGTCATGTTGCGAGCGATCGTCCTGCGGATGCCGCGAAGCGGAATCACCTCGTCGCCCCGCGCCGGCGCGGCGGCGGGCGCGGGAGCCTCGGCCTCCCGGGCAGGCGGTGCTTGAGGGCCGGCCGCCGCGAGCACGTCCTCGCGAACGATCCGCCCGGCGGGCCCGCTGCCGGTCACCGAGGCGAGATCGACGCCGCGCTCGCGGGCCAGCTTGCGCACCGCCGGCGACGCCAGCGGCCGACCAGCGGCCAACGCCGCGGCGCTCGCCGCTTCCACCGGTGACACCGGGGCTCCGTTCCCCTGCCCTGCGCCTTCCCGCGGAGCGGCGGGAGCACCGGCGAGCGCCGCCGTCTCGCGCGTCGGATGCGCCTCGGCGGCGGAGGCCTCCACCGGCTCGGCCGCACCGGCGCCCGCTTGCGCAAGCTCCCCTCGCTCGCCGAACACCGCGAGGAGCTCACCCACCGGCATCGTCTCGCCCAGCTCGCCGCGCAGCTCGAGCACCACCCCGTCGGTCGGGCACGGGATCGTGACCACGGCCTTGTCGGTCTCGACGTCAACGAGCGGTTGGTCCTCCTTGACCTCGTCCCCCACAGCGACCTTCCACTCGACGATCTCCGCCGTGGCCGTCCCCTCGAAGACGTCGGGGAGGTGAAAATCGAACGCCACCTACGCCGCCTCCATGACCCGCTGGATCTCCGCCAGGACGCGCTCCGGGCCGGGGACGTACTGCTCTTCGATGGCGCCAATCGGATAGGGGACGTCCGGCGCGGCGATGCGGCCGATCGGCGCCTCGAGCGCCCAGAACGCGTGCTCCTGCACGGTCGCCACGACCTCCGCGCCGAAGCCCGCGGTGAGCGGCGCCTCCTGGACGACGATGCCGCGGCCGGTACGCGCGAACGCCTCCGCCAGCGTTTGCTCGTCGAGCGGCACCAGCGTGCGCAGATCGATCACCGTGCACGCGATCCCCTCCTCGGCCGCGAGGTCCGCCCCGCGCTCGGCGACGTTGACCGCGACGCTCCACGCGACGAGCGTCACGTCGTCTCCCTCGCGCAGCACCCGCGCCTCGCCGAACGGCACCGTGTAGTCCTCCTCCGGCACCTCGTCCTTCTGCAGCCGATAGCCGCGAAGCGGCTCGCAGAAAAGCACCGGATCCGGGTCGCGGATCGCCTCAGCGAGCAGGCCCTTCGCGTCGTACGCGGACGCCGGCATCGCGACCTTGATCCCGGGCGAGTTCGCGTACTTAGCCTCGTGCGCGTCGGAGTGGAGCTCGGGGGTGCGGACGTTGCCGCCGAAGGGGGCCCGGATCACGATCGGCATCTCAAAGCGCCCCGCG
>DATHAL010000001.1:0-16703 GCA_035296705.1 Solirubrobacterales bacterium | reverse complement strand
TCCGGCTTCGAGAAGTCCGACCTGGCGCGGATCCTCCGCGAGCACGAGGTCGACCGCGTCTACGTCTGCGGCCTCGCGACCGACTACTGCGTCCGCGCCTCGGCGATCGACGCCCGCCGCGAGGGCTTCGACGTGACAGTGGTCGAGGATGCGGTCCGGCCGGTCGAGGTCGAGCCGGGCGATGGCGAGCGGGCGCTCGACGAGATGCGCGACGCCGGGGCGCGAGTGGCGAGCTCCGTTGAGCTGCTCGCGGCGGCGGGGAGCTAGGCGCCGAGCTGGCGTGCGATCACCATCTGCTGCACCTCATCCGTGCCCTCGCCGATGGTGAGGATCTTCGCGTCGCGGTAGAACCGGCAC
Organism: Solirubrobacterales bacterium; assembly: GCA_035296705.1. Lineage (GTDB taxonomy): Bacteria > Actinomycetota > Thermoleophilia > Solirubrobacterales > 70-9 > WHSW01. The sequence goes on along the minus strand of DATHAL010000001.1, from coordinate 16,346 downwards.
ACCGGGTACTCCTCGATGTAGCCGTAGCCGCCGTGGATCTGTACGGCTTCCTCGGTGGCGCGGACGGCGAGCCTCCCGCTGAGGAGCTTCGCCTGCGCCGCCGTGAGCGTGAACGACTTGCCGGCGTCCTTTTCGAGCGCCGCGCGGTGGACCAGAAGCCGTGTCGCCTCGATCTGCGATGAGATGTCCGCCAGCTTTGCCTGGATCACCTGGAACTTCGATATCGGCTGACCGAAGGCGCGCCGCTCCTTCGCGTATGCGAGCGCCTCGTCGAGCGCCCCCTGCGCAAGCCCAACGCCCATGGCCGCGACGCCGATCCGTCCGCCGTCGAGGATGTGCAGGAAGTTCTTGAACCCATCGCCGCGGCGGCCGAGCAGATTCGACTCCGGCACGCGGCAGCCGTCGAAGGCGAGCGGACGCGTATCGGAGGCGTTCCAGCCCATCTTCCGGTACGGCTCTCCAGGCTCGTAGCCGGGCGTCCCGTTGGGGACGACGATGTTCGAGATCTCCCGGCCGCCGTCACCGTCCCGCGTGACCGCGGTGATCGTCACGCAACCCGAGATCTCCGTGCCGGCGTTGGTGATGAACTGTTTCGCGCCATCGATCACCCACTCGCCGTCCTCAAGCCGCGCCCGGGTGCGGGTCGCGCCGGCGTCGGAGCCGGCCTCGGGCTCGGTCAGCCCGAAGGCGGCGAGCTTGCGACCGGCGCAGAGCTCGGGCAGCCACTCCGACTTCTGCTCGGCGCTGCCCCAGACGTGGATCGGCATCGTCCCCAACGAGGTGTGCGCGGCGAGCGTGATGCAGACCGAGGAGTCCACCCGCGCCAGTTCCTCGACCGCGAGCGCGTAGGAGAGCGTGTCCCCCCCGCCGCCCCCGTAGTCCTCCGGAAACGGGATCCCCATCAGCCCCAGCTCGCCCAGCTTGGCCACGATCTCGTACGGGAACGCCTTCGTTCGATCGAGCTCCTCGGCCGCCGGGGCGACCTCGGCGCGTGCGAAGTCGCGCACCGTGTCGCGCAGAAGCCGTTGCTCGTCGGAGAGCTCGAAGTTCACCGCGGGCGAAGCCTAGATGGCTGATCCCGCGACTTCACGCACGCGGATGCCGCGCACGCGAGGCCGCAGAATCAGCCATCTCTAGGCCGCTTCGCGCCACTCCGCCGGTGCGCCGGGCCCGTGCTCGGTATAGGCCTCGCGCGCGTTGAGCCGCGCGCCGCAGCTCTCGCAGTAGCCGCGCTCGTCGACGACGCCGCCGCAGCGCTTATGCCGCACCACCATCGGTGGGCCGCCCTCGGCCGACAGGTACCGGTCGCCCCAGTGGAGCAGCGAGAGCATCACCGGCCACAGGTCGAGGCCCTTCTGGGTCAGGAAGTACTCGTAGCGCGGCGGGCGCTCCTGGTACGGGCGCTTCTCGAGGATGTCCTCCTCGACCAGCCAGGCGAGGCGGGTCGCGAGGACGTTGCGGGCGACGCCCAGGTTCTCCTGGATCTGGTCGAAGCGCCGGCGGCCGTTGAAGACGTCGCGGATCACGAGCAGCGTCCACCGCTCGCCCAGCACCTCGAGGGTCCGGGCGATCGAGCAGATCTGGTCGTACTCGCGCTTCAGCACGTCTGTGATTGTCGCACACTTAGTTGCATCAAGCAACTCGTGCTGGTACGGTCGATTTCGTCATGAAACCCAATCCGGCGGGGCCGAGGAGGCCACCGATGATTACGTTGAAGCCGAGCCTGGACGTATCGGCGCTGCGCGTCGAGGTGAGCGAGGAGGAGATCCTCGCCGACCTCACCTACCCAGAGCGCCCTTTTGGACCGACGGCGGACCCGCGGAACGCGCGGTGACCGCCGTCTCCTCGGCACAGGCGCACGCGCGGCGCTCGCCCGAGACCACCCGCGAGCGCGTCGTCAGGTGGCAGGACCCGCTCGCGTCCGCGTCGCAGGCCGCCGGAGCCGACGGCCTCACCTACATGCGGCGGATCGCCGCAGGCGAGGTGCCGCCGCCGCCGATCGCGGTGCTTTTGCGCATGCAGCCGGTGGACCTCGAGTTCGGGCGTGCGGCCTTCGAGGGTGAGCCGGGGGAGGAGCACTACAACCCGATCGGCGTCGTCCACGGTGGCTATGCGGCGACGCTGCTCGACTCCGTGATGGGCTGCGCCGTCCACACGACGCTAGAGGCGGGGGAGGGCTATACGACCGTCGGCTTCGAGGTGAAGCTGGTGCGGCCGCTCGCAGCGGGCATGGTGGTGCGCGCCGAGGGCGAGGTCGTGCACCGCGGGCGCCGCCAGGCGACGACGGAGGCGCGGATAGTCGATCAGGCGAGCGAGAAGCTGCTCGCGCACGCGACGGGGACCTGCCTGATCGTCGAGCTGATTTAGGCCAGATCGCGCGCCAGGCGCACGAGCAGGCGTACGCCGAAGCCGGTCGCGCCGTTTCCGACGTAGTCGCGGCCCGTGTCCCACGCGGTGCCGGCGATGTCGAGGTGCGCCCAGGGGACGTCGTCGACGAACTCCTCGAGGAACGAGCCGGCGTAGATCGTGCTCGCTTTGCGCTTCGAGGCCGCGTTCGTGAGGTCGGCGACCCTACCGCGGGTGAGCTGCTTGTACTCCTCGTGCAGCGGCAGCCTCCAGGCGAGCTCGCCACTGGCGCTCGCCGCGCGCTCGACGGCGGCCGCCCACTCGTCATCGTTGGAGATCAGCGCCGCGTAGGTCGAGCCGAGCGCGACGACGACGGCACCGGTGAGCGTCGCGAGGTCGACGAGGCGCTCGGCGCCGAGCGAGCGCACGCAGTAGGTGAGCGCGTCCGCGAGGATCAGGCGACCCTCGGCGTCCGTGTTGTTCACCTCGACCGTCTTGCCGTTCAGCTGGGTGATCACGTCGCCGGGCTTGATCGCGCTGCCGCTCGGCATGTTCTCGGTCGCGGGCACGACCGCCACGAGCTCGAGCTCGAGGCCGAGCTCGACGGCCGCGGCGAAGCCCTCGAGCACCGCGGCGGCACCCGACATGTCCATCTTCATCTCGTGCATCCCCGCCGCCGGCTTGATCGAGATCCCGCCGCTGTCGAAGGTGACGCCCTTGCCGACGAGGCCGATCGTCGGGCCGTCGCCCCCGCCGCGATACCGCAGCGCGATCAGGCGGGGTTCGGTGAGCGAGCCCTGCGACACGGCGACGAGGCCCCCCATGCCGCGCTCGGCGATCGCACCGCGATCCAGCACCTCGAGCTCGACCGCCTCGCTCACCGCGGCGATCTCTGCGGCCCGCGCTGCGAGCGCCTCGGGCGTGAGCTCGTTGGCCGGGGTGTTCTGGAGGTCACGGGCGCGGTTCGCGGCGTTGCTCGCGACGAGCGCGACCCGCGCCTCGCGCTCGACTCCGCCCGGATCGCCGTCCGGGACCAGCAGGCGCAGCCGCTCGAGCCGCGCCGGCGGCTCCTCGTCCTCGTCGGTCGAGCGGTAGCGGTCGAAGCGGTAGGCCGCGAGCACCGTGCCCTCGACCAGCGCCGCCGCAGCCTCCGCCGGCCGCTCGCCGGGCACGAGCCAGGCGAGCGAGCGGGCCTCGAGCGCCCGCGCGCGCTTCGCCGCGATCGCGGCGAGCACCCGGAAACGCTCCGAGTCGAGCTCGTCCGGCTTCCCGGCCCCGACGACGAGCACCGGCGGCCCCTCAGGCGGGTGAAGGATGGCGACGTGCTTCAGCCTCGCCCGCGCCTCCGCGGCGCCCGGCGCCTCCCGCAGGGGCGGCGGCAGCTCGGCGCCGTCGGGCATGACGAGAGCGCCGAGATCGGCATCGATGGCCTCGATCCCCGCCGCTGCGACCTCGACCTCCACGGCGCGCGAGTCTATCTTTGCCCCACTACCATCACGAATCCATCGTCCGCGGAGCTTGCCGCTCCAACGAACCCCCGGAGAAAGGACCCATGCCCAAGACAGTCATCCTCGGGACCGCGCGCACGCCCTTCGGGAAGATGGGCGGGGCCTTCGCGTCCAAGGGCGCCATCGAGCTCGGCGGCGACGCGATCGAGGCGGCGCTCGAGCGCTCGTCGGTCGAGCCGGAGCAGGTGCAGCAGGTGAGCTTCGGCCAGGTGCTCCAGGCGGGCCAGGGCCAGATCCCGTCGCGCCAGGCGCAGATCCAGGCCGGGATCCCGCGCGAGGTGCCTTCCGAGACCGTGAACAAGGTGTGCGCGTCCGGCATGCGCACGATCGGCCTCGCCGACCAGGCGATTCGCGCGGGTGACCTCGAGATCGGCGTCACCGGGGGTATGGAGTCGATGTCGCAGGCGCCCTACCTACTGCCTGGGGCACGATTCGGGTTCCGGATGGGCGACGTCAACGCGGTCGACGCGATGACCCACGACGGGCTGACGAACCCGTTCACCGACAAGCAGATGATCAACGAGGCGAGCGAGGTCTCGAACGAGCTCGAGATCACCCGGCCGGACATGGACCGCTGGGCCGCGCGCTCCCACCAGCTCGCCGCCAGGGCGACGGACGAGGGCCGCCTCGCCGAGGAGATCGTCTCGGTGACGGTGAAGAGTCGCAAGGCCGAGACCGTGGTCGAGGCGGACGAGGCGATCCGCCCGGACACGAGCCTCGAGACGCTCGCGAAGCTGCCGGCGATCGGCGGCGACGACGCGACCCACACGGCCGGCAACGCACCCGGCGTCAACGACGGTGCCGCCGCGGTCGTCGTCGCGTCCGAGGAGTGGGCGAGCGAGAACGGCTGCGCTCCCCTCGCCAACGTCCTCTCCTACGGCACCGTGGCCGACGACTTCCCCTATCTCGCGAGGACGCCGGCGAACGCCGCCAAGCAGGCGCTCATCAAGATCGGCAAGGCCCCCGAGGACATCGACCTGTGGGAGATCAACGAGGCGTTCGCCTCCGTCGCGCTCAACTCCGTGCGGATGCTCGGGGTCGATGACGAGAAGGTGAACGTAAACGGCGGCGCGATCGCCCTCGGCCATCCGATCGGCGCGTCCGGCGCCCGCATCGTCGGCGCGCTCGTCCACGAGCTTCGCCGCCGCGGAGGCGGTCTCGGCTGCGCCGCGATCTGCTCCGGCGGCGGCCAGGGCGACGCGATCATCATCGAGGTCAACGGGAGCTGACGTGAGCGGCTCGGCGGGCCGAGCCGCCGCCTTCTTCGACCTGGATCGGACGCTGATCGCGGGGTCGAGTGGCCTGCCGTGGGCACGCGCCGCGGCGAAGGCGGGACTCGTGAGCCGCGGGCAGATGCTCCGCTGGGGCACGGACGCGCTGCGGTTCCGGCTGCGGGGGGCGACGGACGAGGCGACCGAGAGGCTGCTGGCCGAGGTGAAGGAGGTGTTCGAGGGCACCTCCGCGAAGGAGATCGCGCGCCTCGCCCCGGAGGTCCTCGTCGGCCTGTTGCCGCGGATCTACCCGGAGATGCTCGAGGAGGTCTACACCCACCAGGACGCGGGCAGGCCGACATTCATCGTCAGCGCCGCAGGCGACGAGCTCGTCCAGCTCCTGGCGCGGATCCTCTACATGGATGGCGGCATCGGTACCGCGTACGAGGTGGGGGAGGACGGCCTCTTCACCGGCGAGCTCGGCGGCGCGTTCATGTATGGCGAGGGCAAGGTCGAGGCGATGCGCGAGTACGCCTCTGAGCACGGCATCGACCTCGGGGTGTCCTACGCGTACTCGGACTCGGCCTCGGATCTGCCGATGCTCCGGGCGGTCGGCAACGCCGTGGTGGTGAACCCGGACGAGACGCTCGCCCGGATCGCGCACGAGAACGGGTGGCGCGTGATGCGGTTCGAAAGGCTGGGCCGCCGGCTCGCGATCGCCTCGTTCAGTGGCGTCCTCGCCGTCGCCGGAGTGCTCGGCCGGCATCGGATCCGCTCGTGGATGCAGCCGAGCTCGCGTTCGCCGGGATCGCGCGGCAGGCGGAGCTCCTTCAGGCGCGCGAGCTCTCGTCTCGGCAGCTGACCGGGCTCTACCCCGCGCCTCGCGCTGGTCGGGCAAGGGGGCGGGCGGGGCGTCGCCCGCCACCGATCTAGACTTGCTGCCATGGCGATCGAGCCCGAGGCACGGCGTCGTGCGCACCAGTGGAGGGAGGAGGTGTACTCGCGCACGCCGGAGCGCGACGCGCTCTTCGAGACGATCTCGGGGCACCCGATCGAGCCCCTCTACACCGACGAGGACATCGCCGACCTCGACCCGGCCGAGAAGCTCGGCTATCCGGGCGAGCACCCGTTCACACGCGGCCCGTATGCGTCGATGTACCGCGGGCGCCTCTGGACGATGCGCCAGTTCGCGGGCTTCGGCACGGTCGAGGAGACGAACGCGCGCTTCCGCTACCTGCTCGAACACGGCCAGATGGGCCTCTCGACCGCGTTCGACATGCCGACGCTGATGGGCCTCGATTCCGACCACGCGCGCTCGCTCGGCGAAGTCGGGGTGGAGGGCGTCGCTCTCGACACGGTCGACGACATGGAGACGCTGTTCGCCGGGATCCCGCTCGACGAGGTGACCGTCTCGATGACGATCAATGCCCCGGCGGCGATCATCCTCGCCTTCTACGTCGTCGCCGCCGAGGAGAACGGGATCGCGCCGGAGAAGCTCGGCGGCACGATCCAGACAGACATCCTCAAGGAGTACATCGCCCAGAAGGAGTGGTGCTTCCCGATCGAACCGGCGATGCGCCTCGTCACCGACCTGATCGAGTGGTCAACCGGCGCGATGCCGCGCTGGCACCCGATCTCGATCTCCGGCTACCACATCCGCGAGGCCGGCTCGACCGCCCAGCAGGAGCTCGCCTTCACGCTCAAGGACGGCTTCACGTACGTCGAGCAGGCGATCGCCCGTGGCCTCGACGTGGACGCGTTCGCGCCGCGGCTCTCGTTCTTCTTCAACGCGCACATCGACTTCTTCGAGGAGATCGCGAAGTACCGCGCCGCGCGTCGGATCTGGGCGCGCGAGATGCGCGACACCTACGGCGCCCGCCGCGAGGAGTCCCAGCGGCTTCGCTTCCACACCCAGACGGCGGGCGTCTCGCTCACCGCGCAGCAGCCCCTGGTCAACATCGTTCGCACCGCGATCGAGGCGCTCGCCGGCGTCCTCGGCGGTACCCAGTCGCTGCACACGAACTCCTACGACGAGGCACTCGCGCTGCCGACAGAGGAGGCGGTCCGGGTCGCGCTTCGCACCCAGCAGGTGATCGCGCACGAGACCGGGGTCACGAACACCGCGGACCCGCTCGGCGGCTCGTACTTCATCGAGAAGCTGACCGACGAGATGGAGGCCGCCGCGTACTCCTACTTCGACCGGATCGACGAGCTCGGGGGCATGGTGGAGGCGGTGAAGCGCGGCTTTCCGCAGCGCGAGATCGCCGACGCCGCCTTCCGCTATCAGCGCGAGGTGGACTCCGGCAAGCGGCTCGTGGTCGGCGTCAACGCCTACGAGTTCGCCGAGGAGGCGCAGACCGAGATCCACCGCCCGGACCCGGCCGCCGAGCGCCGCCAGCGCGAGCGGCTCTCGGGGACGCGGGCGAGGCGCGATTCCGGCGCCGTCGAGCGCTCGCTCGCCGAGCTTCGGGGTGCCGCGGCGACCGAGGGCGAGAACCTGATGCCGCATCTGCTGGACGCGGCTCGCGCGCGGGCCTCGGAGGGCGAGATCGTCGCCGCCCTCCAGGACGTCTTCGGGACGTTCACAGAGCACCCGCAGTTCTGAGGCTCCGCGCCGGTTTTCGGCATGCCGGCCGGGGTATCGGCGAGGCATGGCGTTGAAGGTCGTGCGAAACGAGCTCGACGGCTGGGACGTCGTCCGCGACGACGAGGGCGTCGCCCTCTCGAACCACCCGGACCGCGAGACCGCCGAGGCGGCCGCGCGCCTGCGTGCGCACGAGGAGCGCGTGAGCCCGGAGGGCGACGAGCCGGTCGAGGTCCACCCGGAGGAGGTCCATGCGATCGACGACACGCGCCAGGGAATGCGGCCGGCGTTCCTGGCGCTCGGAGCGCTCCTGCTCGCGATCACGATCCTCATCGTGATCCTCTCCCTCACGGGCTCGCTGACCGGGTTCGGGAGCTGACGGCGCGTCCCCGCGAGCGACTCCGGCCGCGCGCGGTCGGGTTACCCTGAGCGTGGGCCATGACGCAAGCGGAGGGTGACAAGCTCGTGCTCGTGGCCGACGACGACGCCGACGTGCGGGAGCTGGTCGAGTTCCGCCTCGCGCGCGCCGGCTACGCGGTGATCACCGCCGCCGACGGCGAGCAGGCGGTCGCGGTGGCGATCGAGCGGCGCCCCGACCTCTGCGTGATCGACGTGATGATGCCGAAGCTCGACGGCTACGAGGTCACCGAGCGGCTCCGGGAGCACGAGGAGCTCGCCGGCGTGCCGATCCTCCTGCTGACCGCGAGCGTCCAGGAGGCCGCGGTGGACCGCGGCTTCGCGGTCGGCGCCGACGACTACATCAAGAAGCCGTTCTCGCCACGCGAGCTGCTCGAGCGCGTTGCGGCGGCGCTCAGCGCCCCATAGCCACTACCCTCCGCGACCATGGGAGACCGGAAGATCCGCGTCGTCGTCGCGAAGCCCGGCCTGGATGGGCACGACCGCGGCGCGAAGATCATCGCGCGGGCGCTCAGGGACGCCGGCATGGAGGTGATCTACACGGGCCTTCACCAGACGCCCGACCAGGTCGCCGCCACAGTGATTCAGGAGGACGCCGACGCGGTCGGGCTCTCGATCCTGTCGGGCGCCCACATGACCCTGGTCCCCCGCGTCATCGAGCTGCTCGCCGAGCAGGGCGCGGGCGACGTCGTGGTCACGGTCGGGGGCACGATCCCGGCGGACGACGTCGACGAGCTGAAGTCGCTCGGCGTCGCCGAGGTGTTCACGCCCGGCTCGCCCACCGACGCGATCGTCGACTTCATCCGCGGCGCCGTCAGCGACCGCTCGCCCGCCTAGACCACCTGATCCGCATGCACGGCGGATAGCCTGCCGCGCATGCGAAGGGTGCTGCCGGCGGTCCTGCTTGCGATCGTCGCGTTTCCGGCCGCCGACGCGCGGGCGGCCGACACGACGTTCGAGGTCCGCGACGGGCCGGCGCGGATCCAGGTCCTGACCCCGACGCTCTTCAGGCTCGAGTACGCCGCCGACGAGCGCTTCGAGGACGCGCCCACGCTGACCGCGATCAGGCGGGGGCCGACGAGAGGGAAGGTGCGCACGCGCGTCGTCGACGGACTCCGCGTGGTCAAGACCTCGCGCGCGATCCTCCGCTACCGGATCGGCGCCGGGCCGTTCGACGCCTCGAACCTGAAGCTGACGATGCGCGGCGACGGCGAGAAGTTCGCTGCGAGACCCTCCTTCCCGACCGGGACGACGACCTCGCGTGCCCCCGACCCGCCGCCGGTCGCGACGCTCGCGAACCCCGGTGACCCCGCCCCGCGGACCCAGGGGAACCTGGGCGGCTGGTACCGCGGTCTCGACGGCCAGAGCGGCCCCGTCCCGCTCCACGACGGGATCCTCTCGCGCGACGGCTGGTACCTGCTCGACGACACGATCAGCCCGCTGCTCGTCGACGGCGGGCGCTGGTACGCCCCGCGCCCGGGCCATTCCGGCGGCTACCAGGACGGCTACCTGTTCGCGTACGCCCACGACTACGCGGCCGCGCTCGGCGACTTCCGCGACCTGAGCGGTCCCGCTCCGCTCCTCCCGCGCGAGGCGTTCGGCAACTGGTTCTCCCGCTACTCGTTCTACAGCGCCAGCGCCTACCAGAAGCTCGTCGCTCGGTTCCGGGCCGCGCACGTGCCGCTCGACGTCCTGATCGTCGACACCGACTACAAGGCCCCGAACCCGTGGAACGGATGGCAGTGGACGCCCGTCTTCGGCCCCGATCCAGCCGGGTTCCTGAAGTGGGCGCACTCGAAGGAGCTCGCCGTGGGCCTGAACGTCCACCCGTCGATCACCCACGCCGACCCCGCATTCGCGGCCGCCGACGCCGCGGCCGGCGGCCTTCCCACCGACAGCGGGCGCTGTCAGATCCACGTCCACGACACGAGCGCCGTCTGCGGAGTCTGGGACTGGGCGCGCCCGGAGCACGTCAAGTCCTACTTCTCGCTCCACGAGCCATTCGAGGCCCAGGGCGTCGATTTCTGGTGGCTCGACTGGAACAACGACGAGAGCGACGCGCAGGCTCCCGGGCTGACGCCGGACACCTGGATCAACGCGCTTTATGCGGGGCGGGAGCGCGCCAGGGGGCTGCGCTGGCTCGCGCTCAGCCGGGTCGGCTCCTCGTTCTGGAACTACCACGCTCCGATGCCCGGGGCCTGGGCCGACCACCGCTACGCGATCCACTTCACCGGCGACACCTACCCGACCTGGCCGATGCTCGACTTCCAGATCCGGTTCACGGCCGCGGAGGGAGCCGGCATCGGGCTCCCGTACGTGTCGCACGACATCGGCAGCTTCCACGGGGAGAAGCTGCCTTCCGACATGTACGTGCGCTGGATCCAGTTCGGGACCTTCCAGCCGATCCTTCGCCTGCACTCCGACCACGGCTACCGGTTGCCATGGGAGTACGGAAAGCGCGCGAGCCGGATCGCGAGCGGCTTTTTGCGCCTGCGCGAGTCGCTCGTCCCTTACCTCTACACGCTTGCGCGCAAGGCCTATGACAGCGGGCTGCCGATGGCGAGGCCGATGTATCTGAGCTGGCCGCGCGCGCAGGAGGCGTACGAGTTCGACGGTCAGTACATGCTCGGCGACCAGCTCCTCGTCGCCCCGGTCGCCGCCCCGGGCAAGCGGGCCGCGAAGCGCGTCTGGTTTCCGCCCGGGGAGTGGGTGGACGTGTTCACGGGCGCTGTCCATCGCGGTGGCCGGACCGAGCGGATGTCGGTGCCGCTCGACCGGATGCCGGTTTTCGCCCGTGCCGGCTCGGTCGTGCCCCGACAGCCGTCGGAGAGCCGCGTCGCCCACGGCCAGGCCGATCCACTCGCGCTCGACGTCTACACCGGCGACAGCGGGTCCTTCGAGCTTTACGAGGACTCGGGCGCCGGCTTCGAATACGAGCGCGGCGCCTTCACCCGGACCTCGGTGCGCTGGGGAGACGGCGCGCGCACGCTGACGATCGGCGGTGCGCGAGGCCACTACGGCGGGATGCCCGCCAAGCGCCGCTACCTGCTGCGCTTCGTCGGCGTCCGGCGCCCCTCGCGCATGACGATCTCGAGCGGCGGGCAGCCGCGCGAGCTGCACGGCTGGAGCTACGACCCGGCGCTTCGCCGGCTCGACGTGCCGACTGGGGCCGTCAGCGCGCGGAACGGCGCTACGGTGCGCTTGGAGCTCGGCGGCAGCGGGCGCTGAGCCCGCCCGATTGACTCGTCAGTCAATCGGGTAACATGCCCGCCGCTCACCCCCAAGGAGGCCTCGACTTGAAGATTTGCTGTCTTGTCAAGGAGGTTCCCGACGCCGCTGTCCAGAAGCGGATCGATCCGAACACGAAGCGGCTCGATCGCAGCGGCGAGAAGAACCTCAACCCGTTCGACACGCACGCCCTCGAAGCCGCGATGCAGATCCGCGAGGGCGGCAAGGTCGACGTCGACGAGATCGTCGCCGTAACGATGGGACCGGAGAGCGCCGTCCGTGCGCTCCACAAGGCGGTCGCGCTCGGCGCCGACCGCTCCGTCCACCTCACCGACGCGTCGCTCGCCGGCTCCGACGTCTGCGCGACCGGCTACGCGCTCGCAAGGGTGCTGGAGTCCGAGCAGCCCGACCTCGTGCTGCTCGGCCAGCAGTCCGACGACGGCGAGTGCTACACGATCGGCGCGGTCGTCGCCGACCATCTCAAGATGCCTTCGCTCACGCAGGTGATCCAGATCGACGTCGAGGACGGCGCGCTGGTGTGCGAGCGCCAGGCGGAGTACGGCTACGACACGGTCGAGGTCACGCTCCCCGCGGTGATCTCGGTCGGCGACGCGATCAACGAGCCCCGGTACCCGTCGCTGAAGGCGATCATGGGCGCGAAGAAGAAGCCCCTTGATACGAAATCGACCGCCGACGTCGGCATCGAGGCGTCGCAGGTGGGCGAGGAGGGCTCGAAGACGCAGGTGCTCGAGATCGCCCGGCCCCCCCAGAAGGAGGCGGGCGAGGTGTTCGAGGACGAGGACACGAACGAGACGGTCGAAAAGATCGTCGCCTGGCTCGACGAAAGGAAGCTCCTGTAATGGCTGGCATCCTGGTCTACGCCCTCCACGACGACGAGGGCAACTTCAACAAGAACTCGCTCGGCGCGATCTCGGAGGCCGCGAAGCTGGCAGGCGAGCTCGGCACCGAGGCGGCGGCCGTGGTGGTCGGCGACGTCTCAGACGACGCCGCCGCCGGGCTCGGCGCCTACGGCGCCGCGAAGGTGTACCGCTGCTCGTCAGCGCCCGAGGGGCTCGCGCAGCCGATCGTCGACGTGATGGCGAAGGTGATCGCCGACAACGGCTTCTCCTACGCGCTGTTCGGCGGCGGCCTGCTCGGCTTCGAGATCGGCGCCGGCCTGACCGCGCGGCTCAACGGCGGCGTGACGATGGAGGTGACCGCGGTCAAGGTCGCCGACGGAAAGCTGGTTGCCGAGCGGCCGGTGCTCCAGGACTCCGCGATCGTCGACGTCGGGTACGTCGGCGAGCCCGGGATCATCATCGGCCGGCTGAACGCCTTCGACGCCAACGAGACCGGCGGCACCGCCGAGGTCGAGGACGTCGAGGTCGAGCTCTCGGAGTGGTCGACGCAGGCCAAGATGCGCACCCGCGGCGAGCAGCGGGGCGCGGACGTCAACATCGAGGACGCCGACATCCTGGTCGGCGGCGGTCGTGGCCTGGGCGAGAAGGACAACTTCAAGCTCGCCGAGGAACTCGCCGAAGTGCTGGGCGGCGCCGTTGCCGCGACCCGCGCGGTCGTGGACGCCGGCTGGTATCCGTATGCGGCGCAGATCGGCCAAACGGGCAAGACCGTCGCGCCGAAGCTCTACCTCGCGGCTGGGATCTCCGGCGCGATCCAGCACAAGGTTGGGATGCAGAGCTCGGAGAACATCCTCGCGATCAACAAGGACCCGAACGCGCCGATCTTCGAGTTCGCCGACCTCGGCGTGGTGGGCGACCTGCACAAGATCATGCCCAAGCTCACCGACGCGATCAGGGCGAAGAGGGGCGGCTGACGGGCACGATGGCACCAACGGTAGAGCCGGCGCAGTACCCGCCGCCGTTCGACGACGGCGAGCTGATCGTCGCGCCGACGGATCCCGAGGACGAGCGGATCGAGGTCGGCGTCGCGATCGTCGGCGGCGGTCCGGCCGGCCTCGCCTGCGCGAACCGGCTCCTCGACCTGCTCGAGCGCGAGCCCGAGCTGATGGAGAAGCTCGGCGAGGTGCCCGTCGCCGTGATCGAGAAGGGCAAGGCGTGCGGCGCCCACACGCTGAGCGGCGCCAACATGAAGCCCGCGGCGATGCGGGAGCTCTTCCCGGACCTCGATCCGTCCGACTGGCCGTTCGCCTACCAGGAGGTGACCAAGGACGCCGTCTACCTCCTCACCAAGCGCGCGGCCTTGCCGCTGGTGCCGATGCCGCCCAACTTCCGCAACCACGGCAACTACGTCGTCTCGATCGCGAAGCTCTCGCGCTTCCTCGCCGAGAAGGCGGAGGAGAGGGGCGCCTACATCCTCACCGAGACCGTCGCCGACAGGCTCCTGGTCTCCGACCGAATCGTGCGCGGCATCCGCTCCGGCGACCGCGGTCGCGGCAAGGACGGCGAGCCGCTCGGCAACTTCGAGCCGGGCTCCGACGTGGTCGCGCGGACGACGGTCCTCGCCGAGGGCACCCTGGGGCACCTGACACAGGCGGCGCTCGACTACTTCGATCTCCACGGCACGCTCCCGGTGCGCTGGGAGCTCGGCGTCAAGGAGGTCTGGAAGGTGTCCAAACCGCTCGATCGCGTGATCCACACGATGGGGTGGCCGCTGCGGAAGAGGCCCAAGTGGAACGAGTTCGGCGGCAGCTTCATCTACCCGATGGGCGAGGACAAGCTCTGCATCGGGCTCGTCGTCGGCCTCGATTACACCGACTCGACCCTGTCCGTCCATGATCTGCTCCAGGAGCTGAAGACGCACCCGTTCGTGCGCAAGATGCTCGACGGCGGGGAGCGCGTCGCATGGGGGGCGAAGACGATCCCGTCGGGCGGCTACTTCTCGATGCCGCGCAGCCTCACTGTGCCCGGCATGGCGATCGCCGGCGACGCCGCGAACATGGTCAACGTGCCGACGCTGAAGGGCATCCACTACTCGATGCACGCCGGGATGCTCGCCGCGGAGGCGATCTTCGAGGCGCTCAAGAAGGACTCCGTCAACCTCGACTCATACGACGAGCGGGTCCGCAACTCGGTGATCGGCAACGACCTGTTCGAGTCGCGCAACATGCGCCAGCCCTTCTCGAAGGGCTTCTTCGTCGGTGGCGCTGTCGCGAGTGCGATGACGATCACCAAGGGGCTCCTCCCCGGCGGGAAGTGGAAGTACGAGCCCGACATCGAGATCCCGATGGCGGACGGAGGCGCCTCGGAGGACTACCCGGATCCCGACAACAAGCTCACCTTCAACAAGCTCGACTCGGTGTTCCTGTCGGGGAACGCGACGCGCGACGACGCCCCGAACCACATCCGGATCCAGAGCCACGTGCCGCGCGAGCTCGCCAAGACGTGGGTCAACCTCTGCCCGGCGCAGGTCTATGAGATCCCGGACGACCAGCTTGCCTCGGGAGCGCCGGAGGTCGACGTGCACGTCACGGCCTCGAATTGCGTGCAGTGCGGCGCGATCAACGCCAAGGGCGGGCGGCTCACGATGCCCGAGGGCGGCGACGGTCCGCTATACCAGGAAGTCTGACCAGCCTGCCGATCGAGGTTCGCCTGCGCGACGGCTCCGAGGTCGTCGTGCGGCCGGTCCGTCCCGACGACAAGCAGCTGATCGCGGCGGCGTGGGAGCGGCTCAGCGATCAGTCGCGCTACCAACGGTTCCTGACCGCGATCTCCGAGCTCTCCGACCGCCTCCTCGCCTATCTGACCGAGGTCGACCACCACGATCACGAGGCGCTCGTGGCGGTCGAGACAGCCAGCGGCGACGGCGTGGGCGTCGCGCGCTACGTCCGCCTCGATGACGCCGTCCGCGCCGAGGCGGCGGTGACGGTCATCGACGACTGGCAGGGCCGCGGCCTCGGCAGCTTGCTCTGCAACCTGCTCGCCGAGCGCGCCCGGGACGAGGGCATCCGGCGCTTCACCGCCCTGCTGCTTTCGGAGAACGAGCAGATGCAGGACGTCCTCGCCTCGCTGGGCCCCGCGCGGGTGATCTCGCGCGATGCCGGCACGATCGAGGTCGAGGTCGAGATCCCCCAGGAGGGGATCGGCGACCACATGGCAGGCGTCCTTCGGGTCGTCGCCGGCGGCATGGTCGAGCTCGCTACGCCACCTTGGGGGCTCCGCCAGGCGAGCTAGGCCCCGCCGGGGCCGCGGCGCCCTCCGCGACGAACCCGGCGATCAGCTCCGCTACCACCTCCGGTCGGTCCAGTGGCGAGAAGGTGGCGGCGTCGTCGACGGTCGCGATCTCGGCATCCGCCAGCATGGCCGCGAGCCGCTCGGCGTGAGCTAGCTTGAAGAAGCGGTCCGCGGTGCCCCAGATGAACCGAACCGGGTGCTCGAACGAGCGCAGGTTCTCGGCCGCCGCGATCGTGTGGCTTGTGTATGCCGGCGGTCAGCTTTCGCGTGTCGCGCCGCACGTGGCGGTCATGCGGCTCCAGCCAGGAGCGAACCAGCTCGGGGTCGAGGGGCCGTGCCGTCAGGGTGCCGTACGTGAGTCGTCCGATCGCGCCGATCCGGAACGGGGCCACGGCCACCGTGATGCCGCCTGGCAGGCGGGCCAGCACAGGGATCCCGTTGAACGGGAACGGCGGGAAGTGTTCGAGCGTGTCGCAGTTCGTGAGGATCAGCCGCTCGACCCGGTCGGGGTGCGCGGCGGTGAAGATCTGCGACATCGCCCCGCCGGTGTCGTTACCGACCAGCGTCACCCGGTCGAGCTCAAGGGCATCCATGAACGCGGCGATCAACCCCGCGATGCCAGGCGGCGAGAGGTCCGCACCCGGGTTGAGCGCGGTTCGGTGCGAGCCCATCGGCCAGTCGGGCACGATGCAGCGGAAGCTGCCCTCGAGCCGGTCGGCGACGCCCTTCCAGAGTTGTCCGTTCACCAGCAGGCCGTGCACGAAGAGCAGCGGGTCGCCCTCGCCTCGATCCAGGTAGGAGACCTTCCCCTGGGGAAGCATCGCGGTCTTGCTCATGGTCCCTCCTTATCGAATCGCCGCCGGTCCCACGCCTAACATACCGGCAGTACGCTTCTAACATA